>JAVLCJ010000009.1:0-55460 GCA_031580875.1 Roseovarius sp. | reverse complement strand
AACCGGCCGCGGGGGGCGGTGCCGCCCAGGGCCGCCCGGTTTGCACCGGCCTGTCGCCGCCACCCGAGGGCGTGATGCCCACACCCGGTGGCGCATCGCCCACCGCCCCCGGGCGCTGCGGGGCCACCGGCGCGACATCGCCGGCAAGCGCGGCAAGAACATCCGGGAAGCTTTCCATCCCGTCCGCAGACCGCGGCCCGTCCCGATTCGGCGCCGCCAGGCCGCGCATTGCCGCGGATATCGCCGCGGCGGGCGCCTGGCTTTCGTGACCGAGAAATTTCATGTGCGCCTCCGGTTTCGTGCTCACCATGTCGGAAGCATGGCAAAATCCGGTTACCGCTTCTTTACCGCTTTCCGCTTCACTGGGGTCGGGTTCACAAAATTCGAGGCAATAAAGTGATCATTTCTTCACCGTCCGACGGGTACCGGGCCGTTGCTGCGGCAGGCGGCAACAGCCCTCAAATGGCCGAAGCCGCGAGGAACCTCGAGGCGCGCTTCATCGCCGAAATGCTGAAATCGGCGGGCTTCGGCGAACAGGAGAACAGTTTCAGCGGCGGTCCCGCGGCGGGGCAGTTCGCATCTTTCCAGCGACAGGCCATCGCCGACGACATGGCCCGCAATGGCGGCATCGGTCTGGCGGAACACATCCTGAAATCCATGATGGAGGCATCCAATGACACATCGGTCCCGCCAGAACGCGGCTGACAGGCTGGACAGGTTGCTGGACAGGGAACGCGCCGCGCTGCTGGAAGGTGACCTGACCGCGATCGCCGGGTTTGCAGACACCAAGGAAAGCCTCGTCGCGGCACTCGGCGCGGACCCGGAAACCGCGCGCGGGTCCCTGCCGGCGCTGCAACGCAAGATGGCGCGCAACCAGTCCCTGCTGGAGGCCGCGGCGCAGGGTATCCGGAAAGTGGCCGACCGGCTGTCGGCCGTGGAAAGCGTGCGCACGTCCCTGCAGACCTATGACAGGACCGGCCGCAGGACCCGATTCGACGGCAAGCGGGGCAGCGAGGTCGAGAAACGCGCCTGAGATGATTTGACTCAAATCCGCCTCACTCGGAAAGTGAGGATTAGCTTTCCCTTAGGAATTGCCCCTGCATCTTGCACCCGCATCCGGCCCAGGATGGCGCAGTTCCCGAGGTTGCAAGGGCTGCACATGTCAGAACGACATTCTTCACCGCTCGCACCGGGCGGAACCTGTAAACGGCGAAAATCCGCCACGAGACGAAGGAAAATGCCATGTCGAGCATTCTGACGAACAACAGCGCCATGACGGCGCTGCAAACCCTGAAATCCGTGAACTCCAACCTTGCCAAGACGCAGGACATGGTGTCGACCGGCAAGGAGGTCTCCTCGGCCAAGGACAATTCCGCCATCTGGGCGATTTCCAAGGTGATGGAATCCGACGTCAGCGGCTTCAAGGCCGTGTCGGAATCGCTGTCGCTGGGAGAATCGACCGTGGCCGTGGCATCGGCCGGCGCCGAACAGATCACGGACCTGCTTACCCAGATCAAGGAGAAGGTCGTTGCCGCCACCGGCGAGAACGTGGACCATACCAAGATAGGCGCGGATGTCACGGAACTGACAAACCAGGTCAACTCGATCATCTCGGCATCGCAGTTCAATGGCGCGAACCTGCTGAACAGCGCTGGAAATGCCGGGATCACGGTCCTGTCGTCGATTGATCGTGATGCGGCCGGCGCGGTCACGGCCTCGAACATCACCGTGGCCTCGGTGGATTTCGAAGCGAACATCGACCTCAGTAACATCGACGTGTCGAGCGCGACCGCTGCCGATGCATCGATCGCCAACATCGAGGCGCATATCCAGACCGCCGTGGACGGCGCCGCGGAGCTTGGCGCGTCGGCCAAACGCATTTCCGACCAGAACGAATTCGTCGGCCAGGTCATGGATGCGATGAAGTCGGGCGTCGGCTCGCTGGTGGATGCGGACATGGAAGAGACCTCGGCCCGGTTGCAGGCCCTTCAGGTGCAACAGCAGCTCGCCACGCAGTCGCTGTCCATCGCCAACCAGGCCCCGCAGGCCATCCTGTCGCTGTTCCGCGGCTAGACGGACGGGGCGCCTGACAGGCGCCCCATCCTGACCCCTCGGCGCTGATATGACCTCTCATGGAAAGGATGCGATGTGACTGCGAGCCTCAAGGCACGGGCGGGCTACGGCCGGGATGCCCAAGCCATCAAGCCCCCGAAAGATACCGAGTACGACGCGTTCGCGCGTATCACCGGACACCTCAGGAACGCCGCGCAGCCCGGCACCACCGCGCGTGACCTGGCCGGCGCCCTGCACGAAAACCGCCGCCTGTGGACCCTGCTGGCCGCAACCGTCGCCAGCAGCGACAATGCCCTGCCGGACGACCTGCGCGCGCGGATCCTCTACCTGGCCGAGTTCACGACCTTGCACAGCAGCAAGGTTCTGTCGAACGAGGCCGGCATCGAGCCGCTGATCGAGGTGAACGTCGCGGTCATGCGCGGATTGCGCGAGAGGAGCACCGCGGCATGACGGGACTGGTCATCAAGCTTGGGCCGAAGGAGCGGATCCTGATCAACGGCGCGGTCATCGAGAATGGCGAGCGCCGCGCGCGCGTGTCCATCATGACGCCGGATGCCAACATTCTGCGCTTGCGCGATGCGATCCATCCCGAAGACGCGACGACCCCGGTCCGCCGGATATGCTACCAGGCACAACTGGTGCTTTCCGGGGACGCGGAACCGGATCAGGCGCGGTTGCAATTGCTGCGGCGCATCGAGGAACTGAGCCAGGTGCTGACCGACCCAGACAGCCGCCACCACCTTGCAGCGGCCACCGACGCATTGATCGGCGGGCGGTATTACCACTCTCTCAAGGCGCTTCGCGCGCTTCTGCCACGCGAGGAGCGCCTGCTGGCGCATCGTCCGTCATGAGCTTCCAGCCAGCCCTGCCGATGAGCGGCCTTGCCGGCTGGTCGTTCCTGAACCAGACGCTCGACCGGCAGACGGAAATATTCGACAAGTCGCCGCGGATCGCCCGCGACACCAAGTATTTCGAAGCCACCATAGGCGACGTCCGGAGCGCCGAGGCCCTGGTTGGCGACAGGCGCCTGCTGCGGGTCGCGCTGGGGGCTTTCGGGCTCCAGGAAGATCTGAACAACCGTGCCTTCATCCGTCAGGTTCTGGAAGAGGGCGTGACAGACGAAAACGCGCTGGCGAATCGACTGTCCGACAACCGTTACACGCGTCTCGCGGCAGCTTTCGGTTTCGGTGATGGCGGCTCGCCCGAATCGGCACGACCCGGGTTCGGCGCGGAAATCACCGAGCGGTTCAGGCGGATGGCCTTCGAGAGCGCCGTGGGTGACGAGGATCAGGCGTTGCGACTGGCCATGAATGCGAAACGGGAACTTGCCGATGTGGCCGGTGCCGATCAGAACGATGCCGCGAAATGGTATCGCGTGCTGGGCACGCCACCGCTGCGGCAGGTGTTCGAAACGGCTTTCGGGCTGCCGGAAGGCTTCGCGCAGCTCGACCTGGAAAGACAGGTCGCCGAATTCCGTGATCGCGCCACGGCGATCGGGATCGACAGTATCTCGGACCTGGCCGATGAGCAGACGCGCGAGGAGCTTGTACGCCGCTTCCTCGCGCAGGATGAACTCGCCAAGATCAACGCACCGTCGTCGAACGCTATTGCGCTGACCCTGCTGCAATCGGCACCCGGACCCGCCTGAGCACATATCATGGACTACGGCGCGGTACCCGCGAAGGTGTCCCGGCCAACGGGCGGGCGCTGATCACCTTTCGAGAGGGACACCCCGGCCCTCCGGAGGATCACCGAGAGGTGGTTGAAACTCGCACGGACCGGGGTGCCACCCGCTTCGGCAAGGAACGCGTCAAGCTCGGGCCACGCGCGGACCGCCTGGTCAAGCTCGGCGTCCTGCCCTTCGGAGTAAAGGCCGGCCCGGATCATGTTTTCCGAGCGGGCGTAAAGGCTCAGCAGCTTGCGCGCCTGCGCGAGAAGGGCGTTCTCGTCGTCATTGGCCGCGCCCGGCAGGCTGCGCGATACCGACCGCAGCACGTCGATGGCGGGGAACCGCCCACGCTCGGCGATTTCGCGGTCCAGCACGACATGGCCGTCAAGCACCCCGCGGAGAATGTCGGCGATCGGCTCCTCCATGTCGGAGCCCGCGACCAGCACGCTGAACACCGCGGTAATATCACCGGTCCCGTCGGAGCCCGGCCCGGCGCGTTCGCAAAGCGACGTGATCAGGTGCCCGGTCGAGGCGGGAAAACCGCGCAGAACGGGCAATTCACCGGAAACGGTCGCGATCTCGCGATGCGCCTCGGCAAAGCGGGTGATCGAATCGGCCAGAAACAACACATGCCGGCCCGCGTCGCGGAAGTGTTCGGCCACCGCCATCGCCGTCCAGGCGCAGCGCCGCCGCGCCAGCGGGGACATATCCGAAGTCGCCGCGACAACGACGGCACGCGCCATCCCTTCCGGCCCCAGAACATCGCGAATGAACTCGGACAATTCGCGCCCCCGCTCGCCGATCAGGGCGATGACGATGACATCGGCAGCCGCACCACGGGCAAGACCGCCCAGCAGTTTCGACTTGCCGACCCCCGACCCCGCGAACAGCCCCATCCGCTGTCCGCGGACAAGCGGCAGGAAGGTGTTGAAAACCGCCATTCCGGTTTCCATCCGTTGGCCGAACGCACGGCGGCGCGCCGCTGCGGGGGGCGGCGCGCGCAGGTCGCGCGGCGCGGTGCCGGGAAACAGCGGCCGGCCGTCCAGCGGTCGGCCATACGGGTCGACAACGCGCCCGATCCAGTCATCGGACGGCGCGATGCCCGAAGCGCCCTTCAGAACCGCGCGGTCACCCCGTGCGATTCCCTCCGGCAGGGCCTCGGGCAGAACCGTCACGTCCGCTTCGCCAAGCCGGACAACCTCGCCCGGTACGGTCGCCCCGTCTCGCCTGAAAAGACGTACCCGATCCCCGAGCGCCGCACTGTCGGACACGCCCCCGATCCGGACAAGCCCGTCATCGATGCCGGTCACGCGCCCGACGACGTGAACAGACCGCAAGTCGGCGATTTCAGCCCCGAGGCCGGCAAGTGGATTTCGCTGCATCGCGCTCTCCGCAAATTTCCCGAAAACAATTTCTAAAGGAATCACGGTTAAGCCTTGATTGAAACGCACCGAGGGAGAATCCCGATGTTCCAGAATCTCGATATCTTCAAGACAGCCCATGCCATGGCCAGCCATGCCGGGGCCCGGCAAACACTCGTGGCACAGAACATGGCCAACGCCGACACGCCGGGATATGCCGCCCAGGACCTGCCGGCGTTCGCGGAAATCCACCGGCAGGGCCCGCAGGGTTTTCGCCCCGTCGTCACCCGGGCTGGCCACATGCTGGCGCCGCAGGGCAATTCGGGCCTGCCGCCCGCGCGCGAACGCCACGATGCCGTCGCCGATCCGAATGGGAATTCCGTCTCCCTGGAAACCGAGATGCTGAAAGCGGTTGACGTCAAACGCCAGCACGACCGCGCCATCGCGATCTACCGATCGTCCCTGACCGTGCTGCGCACGGCTCTTGGCCGCCAGTAAGGGACCAGGACAATGACCGGATTCACGAACGCGCTTGATCTCGCTACCGGTGGGCTCAAAGCCCAGGCACAGCGGCTTCGGCACGTGTCCGAAAACATCGCGAACGCGGACACGCCGGGATATCGCCGCAAGCTGGTGAATTTCGAAACCCGAAGCGACCCCGCGACGGGCACCGTAAACGTGGCCGCAGCGCGCGTAACGCTCGACCGCAGCGCGCTGGAACAGGTTCACGACCCGGCCCATCCGCTGGCTGACGGGACAGGCCATTACAAGGGCTCGAACGTCAACCTCGTGATCGAGCTCGCCGACGCGCGCGAGGCGCAACGCAGCTACGAGGCCAATCTGAAGGTTTTCGAACAAACGCGAAAGATGTCCTCGGGCCTGATGGATCTGCTGCGCAGATAGCCCTGAAACACATGGAAACGGAGGTCCAGAATGGATGTAAGCACGATCGACGCGGTTCAGAAATATGCCGCGTCCCGCCCCGCCACCGAGGCTGAGCCGGCGACCGGCACCGCGTCGGACACCTTTGCCGGCATGGCGAGGGATTTCGCCGCGACCTTGCGCGAGAGCGAGGAACAAGCGACGTCCGCGATGACCGGCGAGGCGGATCCGCATGCCCTTGTCCAGGCCCTTGCGCAAACGGAACTGGCGGTGGAAACGGCCGTCACGGTGCGCGACCGTGTCGTCGAGGCCTATCAGCAAATCCTGAGGATGCCGGTCTGACGATGCTGGACGAGATCGTCTTCTTCGACACGATGCGACAGGGGCTCTGGGTTGCCGTCATCGTCTCGTTCCCGATCCTGACCGTCGCATTGCTGGCCGGCCTGATCGTCGGGCTATTCCAGGCGCTGACGTCGATCCAGGAACTGACACTGACCTTCGTGCCGAAACTGGCCGCCATCGCTGCCGTTTTCTGGCTCACCATGGGCTTCATGACACAAGCGATCGTTTCATTTTTCCAGGATCGGCTCATTCCGCTGATCATAGGAGGTTAGGATGGAAAACGCAGGATACGCGACCCTGTCACGCCAATCGGGCCTGATACGCGAGTTGCAGGTGGTGGCCAACAACATCGCCAACGCCTCCACGGCCGGGTTCCGGCAGGAAGGCCTCGTTTTTGCCGAACACGTCAAGAAAACGCGGGAGGGCCCGCCGCTGTCGATGCCGCATGCCAGCATCAGCAACACGTCACTGAGCCAAGGCTCGCTCCGGGAGACGGGCGCGCGGCTCGATTTCGCGATCGAGGGCGACGGGTTCTTCCAGGTCCAGACGGCCGAAGGCCCGCGCCTCACCCGCGCGGGCAACTTCACGCTGTCGGGCGCAGGCGACGTGATGACGAGCGACGGCTTCCCGGTGCTCGACGCCGGTGGCGCCCCGATATTCGTGCCACCGGACGCGCGGGATGTCAGCGTCGCCAGCGACGGCACGATCACCGCCGACGGACGTCCGCTGGCGCAGATCGGGATCGTGATGCCGGCAGACCGTCTGGACCTGCAACGCGAAGACGGCGTCCGGTTCCGGACCGAAGGTCCATTGGAGCCGGTGGCGGAGCCGCGCATCCTGCAAGGTTTCGTGGAAAGCGCCAATGTCGACCCGGTGACCCAGGTCGCGCGTATGGTCGAGATACAGCGCGCCTATGAGCTGGGGCAAAGCTTCCTCGACGCCGAGAACGAGCGCATCCGCTCGGCCATCGAAACCCTTACCAGATAAGACAGGATACACTCATGCGTGCCTTGCAAATCGCCGCGACCGGGATGGCTGCCCAGCAAATGCGTGTCGAAACGATCTCGAACAACCTCGCCAACATGTCGACAACCGGCTACAATACGCGCCGCGCGGAATTCTCGGATCTTCATTACCAGCAGTTCGCGCGCGCAGGTACGGTGAACGCCGCCGATGGCACGGTGCTGCCGACCGGTGTCCAGCTCGGCCTCGGTGTCAGGCCGGCGGCGGTTTCGGTACACTTGTCCCAAGGATCGCTCTCGGCCACGAACGGCGACCTGGACCTCGCGATCGAGGGCAACGGCTACCTCGAGGTCACCCTGCCCTCGGGCCAGTCGGCCTATACGCGCGACGGCGCCCTGAAGCGTACGGCCGACGGCCTGATCGTCACGTCCGACGGCTATCCCGTGATCCCGGAAATCACGATTCCGGAGGATGCCCGCAGCATCTCGATCAATGCCGACGGCGAGGTTTTCGCCTTCTTCCAGGAAACCGCGGAGCCGCAACTTCTGGGCCAATTCTCGCTCGCGGGGTTCACGAATCCTAAGGGGCTGGAGGCGATGGGCAGCAACCTGTTCCTCGAAACCGAAGCCTCGGGACCGTCGGTCATCTCGGCGCCGGGGCAGGACGGGCTGGGCGTCCTCCGGCAGGGCTATCTCGAGGACAGCTCGGTCGACGCCGTTCGCGAGATCACCGAACTCATCGAGGCGCAGCGCGGCTACGAGCTCAACGCCAAGGTCATATCCGCCGCGGACCAGATGCTTGGCGCGACCACGCAGGTGCGTTGATGAAACGGCTGGCCTGTCTCGTGCTCCTTGTCTCCGCGCCACCGGCTTGGGCGGATTACGTCGTGGCCGCGCACACGATCCGCGCGAACACCGTACTGACCGCAACCGACATCGCAATCAAGCCCGGCACGATCCCCGGCGGTGCCGCCCCGGAGGACCTGATCGGCAAGGAAGCCCGGGTCAGCCTGTACGCGGGCCGTCCGATACGCCGCGCGGACGTCGGCGCACCTGCGATCGTTGCGCGCAACCAGATCGTGACACTTGTCTACCTGCAGGGAGCGCTGCGCATCTTGACCGAAGGACGGTCGCTATCGCGCGCGGGCGCCGGGGAGCGCGTGAGGGTGATGAACCTGTCCTCCAGAACAACCGTTTTCGGGCGCGTGTCCGAAACAGGCGACATAATCGTTTCCGAGTAGGAGAAAACATGCGTCTCCCCCCATTTGCCGTTCTCGGGCTGCTGACCATAACCGCCGCCTGCGGCCGGTTGGACCACCTTGGCAAACCGCCGGATTTCACCCCGACGCTCGATTCCGACGAACAGGTCGCCATGCTAAACCCCGGCCTGCCGCTGGAAACAACGCCGGCAGCCTCGACGCACCGGTCCTCGCTGTGGAGTGGCGGGCGGCATTCGCTGCTGGGTGACAGGCGGGCGAGGAAGCGGGGCGACATCCTGACCGTCGTCATCGAGATCGACGAGGAGGCCGAGATTTCGAATTCCACCTCCCGCTCGCGGTCGTCCTCCGAAAATCTCTCGATTCCCCAGCTTCTGGGGATACCGCAACGCCTCGACCGTGAATTGCCAGAGGGCGCATCGCTGGGTAACGCCGTTTCCGTGGACTCGGGCAGCCAGACGGGCGGCGACGGCAGCGTCAGCCGCCGCGAGGAACTGACCCTGAGGGTGGCCGCCACCGTGATGCAGGTATTGCCGAGCGGGGTTCTGGCAATTCAGGGGTCACAGGAAATCCGCGTGAACTTTGAACTGCGCGAACTGCTGGTGACGGGATATGTCCGCCCCGAAGACATCTCGCGCCGGAACCAGATCACTTATGACAAGATCGCCTCGGCGCGGATTTCCTACGGCGGCCGCGGACAGATCACGGATGTGCAGCAGCCGCGATACGGCCAGCAGATACTCGACGCTGTTCTACCTTTCTAGGAGGTTCCATGATCCGGACACTTCTTCTTGCCGCCGTGCCCCTGCTGGCCGTTGTCGGCGGCGCGGGCGCCGGCTACTTCCTCAAGGCGGGTTCCGAAAGCAGCCGATCCACCGCGGAAGCCGCGAAGCCGGACCAGAAGGCGACGCCGCCGAACGCGACCGCGGAAGATGCAACCGCGCTCGAATACGTGAAGCTGAACAACCAGTTCGTCGTCCCCATCGTCACCGAGGACAGGGTCGATGCGCTGGTTGTCATGTCGCTGAGCGTGGAAGTCGCGCAAGGCAGCGCGGAAACTGTCTATACGCGCGAGCCGAAATTGCGGGACGCGTTATTGCAGGTTCTTTTCGACCACGCGAATCTCGGCGGGTTCGAGGGCCGTTTCACCGATGCGCGGAACATGGACGTGCTGCGCACCTCGCTCTTCGAGACGGCCCGCGGCGTGCTTGGCGACACCGCCAAGGGAGTCCTTGTCACCGACATCGCCCGACAGGACGTCTGACCGGGCCGGCCGGTGCGCGGCCGCCGCGATTCTGGCGCCAGCTCAGCGGCGCCGCGGCGCGGCGGCCGTCAGCGCGATCAAATGATCCGCCTGCAAATCCTGTCTCTGCTGCCTGCGATGGTGTTGCTGTCGCACGGCCGCGTCCCGCATGAGGGTCGCCGCCTGATCCCGACCGTGGGCCACCGTGACGCGGGCCGTCTGGTGCGACTTCCGGGCGAGAACAAGCGCGAGTTGCCGGTTCATCTCGGCACGTTTCGCCTCCATCCAGCCGCGCCACGCCACGTCGGCCCCGATACTCCGGGCCTCCATGTGATCCGGGTCACGCAGTGCCCCGGCGTGCCGCCGCTCTTCGAGAGCGGCAAGAGCTCGGCGCAGCGCCGCCTCCTCGGTGGCCACGGCCCGCAGTTCCGCCTGTCGCGCCTGAAGGACAAGCCCGGTCAATTGCGCGATGTCATCGTCGTGACGCCTCATGCCCCGCGCGCGCCTGCCTTGCGCCGCATCGCCTCGGCAAAACGGATGGCCGCCGCGACCGGGCGGTAGTATTCCGGCGCGATCTCGTGGCCGACCTCGGTCACCGCATAAAGCGCGCGCGCTGTCGGCGGATCGCTCCGGACAGGCACACCATTGTCGTCGGCCACGCTACGGATCGCCTGCGCCAGATGATCCTGCCCCTTCGCCACGCATACAGGCGCAGACCCGGGCGAACGGCTCCATTTCAGGGCGACAGCGAAATGCGTCGGGTTGACCAGCACCACATCGGCATCGGCCACGTCCGCAACCGACTGGTCGGATGTCATGCGCGCGGCCCGCTGGCGGCGTTCCTGCTTGATGTGGGGGTCGCCCTCGTGCTTCTTGTGCTCGTCCTTCATCTCCTTCTGGGACATGCGGTTGCGCCTGAGGTGATCATGCCGCTGCCACAGGTAATCCACCGCCCCGATCCCGAGCGAAATCAGCACCACGACCAGCATGAACTCCGTCAGCATGGCCCCCATGACGGACCCGACGATCCGTGGATCGCCGTGCAGGACGCCGGCCATGTCCGACAGCCTGAACGTGAGGAAGGCCCCGAGGAGCGTCGAGAAAAGAAGCAGCTTCGCGAAACTCTTGGCGAATTCGAAAAGGCCGGACCAGCCGTACTTGTTGCCGGCGTTGCGGATCGGGTCGATCCGGGAGAGGCGCGGCCTGAGCTTGTCGGGCGAGAATACCATTCCGCGCTGCGCAAAGGCGGCGAGAAGCGCCATGCCGGCCGGCAGGAGAATCCAGGCGCCAAGCGCCATCGCCACCGCGCCCAGCAGTCCGCCGACCGGCGCGGTCGCGCCGCCGCCGAAGAAAAGAGGCGCGAAGCCCGGCGCCTGGTCAATGAGTGTCATCAGGCTGGTGCCCAGATGGGCAACGCTTTGCTGGCCGAATGCCAAGGCGGCCAAGAGGAATCCGGCGTACCCCCCCGCGGTCACCAGATCGGCGGAGCGGGCGATGTCGCCTTTCTGCCGCAACTCGTCCAGCTTCTGCTGTGTCGGATCATGTGGCTTGTCCGTTTCGTCGTCCTGTTCGGCCATCCGTCACCCCCCGAAAGGATTTTCAACGAAGCCGAAGAGCGCCTCCGCCCAGATGCCGAGCATCGTCGGTGCCAGCAAATAGAGCAGGAAAAGCCCGGCCCCGGTGATGACAGGCGCCCCCACGAACACCACGAGAAGCTGCGGCATCGCCCTGTTTATTACGCCGAGGGTCAGATTGTAGACGAGCGACACGAGAACGAACGGCGCGGCGAGCATGAAGGCGAGGGAAAAGGCCTGCGCGATCCGGGCGACGCCCCATTCGGCAATGACGCCCGGGTCCGGCACCACCCCGAGCGGCAGCACGCGATAGCTCAGCACGAGCATCTCGGTCACCCGGACGTGTAGCCCGAGCACCATGGCCAGTGCGAGCGCACCGACCACGAGGAAATGCCCAAGAGCCGGCAGCGGTGTCACGCCCGCGGCGCCCAGTATCTGCGCCAGCGATGTCGCCTGTGCCGCGATGGCCCCGCATGTCTGCAGCGCGATGATGAAAAGCCGCACCCCGATCCCGAGGAGGAGGCCTATGCCGGTTTCGACGAGTGCCAGCCGCGCGTATCCCGGCATGGTGGAAAGGCGTGTCGAGACCTCCGGGGCGATCAAGGGCGCCGAGACGACAGTGAAAGCGACTGCCAGCACGAGCTTGACACGGACCGGGACCGATTGTTCGCCGAAACCGGGAAACAACGACATGACAGGGCCTACCCGCAAGAAGACGATGGCATGCAGCCAGAAAAGCTCACGGAGATGCGCAAGTGCCTCGGCCGTCATGACGGGGCGTCCACCATGCCGACAAGCGACGGTGTGGCCGTGACGCCTATTTCTTCAAATGAAAGGACTGGAACGCCGATGTTCTTGGCGGACAGGATCGTCCGCAGGAAGCGCCGCCGGATGGTCGATGTCACGACGGCCGGCGCGACCCCATGATCCGCCGCGCGGCCGACCTGCTCGGCGACACCGCTGGTGAGGGAATGGAACATCTCCGGCGGCAGGGCGACATCGAGTTTGCCCTTGTCCCCGTCCACCTGGTAGGCGGTGAACGTATCTTCCCATTCCGGTGCGAGCTGGATCAGCGGCAAGCTTCCGTCCTGTCGCTGCAGGCCCGCGATCAGCTGGAACCCGAGCCTCTGCCGCACGTGTTCGCAGATCATCTCGGGGCGGGCATGCGTTTGCCTTGCCTCGGCCGTGGCTTCAAGGATGAGCGGCAGGTTGCGGATCGAAACCTGTTCGGCTAGCAGCAGCCTGAGCACGGCATGCAGAAGGTCCGGTGGCACGCGGTCCGGCACCAGCTCGTCCAGCAATTTCCGGTTGGCCTCGGCGCGTGCGGGATCGGACAGCCTCACCATCTCGTCGAGCAGCCGCTGCAGGGATTTCATTGTCAGCAACCGGTCGAGATTGCCCTTGATGACTTCCAGAAGATGCGTCGCCAGCACCTCGGCAGGGGTCACCAGCGTGACACCCGACAACGCCGCGTTGTCCCGCGCGGTATCGCTGATCCATCTCGCCGGCGCGCCATAGACCGGTTCGCTCACGTCATCGCCGGCGGGCAGGTCGCCCTGCCCGTCGGGATCCAGTGCCAGCACATGGTCGGATCGCAATGTGCCGCGGGCCTGTTCGACGCCCTGCACGCGGACCAGATACACTCCGCTCGGAAGGCCGGGATCATCCGTGAGCCGGATTTCCGGCAGGATCAGACCGAAATTCTCGGCGATATGGCGGCGCATGTTCTCGATACGCGCATCGAGGCCGACACCGGAATCAAGGATCATGTCGACGAGGTCCGGGGAGAACTCGACATGGATGTCGTCGAGTTCGAGAATGTCCCCGATGGACTTGCCCGGCTCCTCGGGCACTTGCGACGGTTCTGGGCCGGTCTCGGCCTCGGCGGGCACGGTGCGGGCGAGGTAAATGGCGGCAAAGCCCAGAACGACCCCGCCCAGCAGGAAAGGCAGGAATGGCAGTCCCGGGACAAGGGCGAAAAGCACCATGAGCACCGCCACGGTCGCGATGGCCTGCGGGTGGCGGCCGAACTGGTCTACGATGGCGAGATCCGTCGCGCCCTGCGTGCCGCCCCGTGCCAGAAGGAGCGCCGAGGCGATCGAAATCACGACCGCGGGAATTTGCGTGACGAGCCCGTCGCCAACCGTGAGGATGGTGTAGGTCTCGAACGCCTCGCCCAAGGGCATGTCATGTACGACCGCGCCCATGATCAGGCCCATCACCAGGTTGAGCAGGGTGATCAGAAGCCCGGCGATCGCGTCACCCTTGACGAATTTCGATGCGCCGTCGAGTGACCCGAAAAATGTCGTTTCCTGTTGTTCGCGCTGCCGCCTCTCCCGCGCCTCGTTATGGTCGATCGCCCCCGCCGAGACATCGCTGTCAATCGCAAGCTGCTTGCCCGGCATCCCGTCCAGCGCGAAGCGTGCCCCCACCTCGGCCATCCGCGCGGCGCCTTTGGTGATGACCATGAAATTGACGATGAGCAGAACCCCGAAAACCACGAGACCCAGAAAGATGCTACCGCCCATGACGAAGTTGGCGAACCCTTCGATTACCCCGCCCGCGGCCCCGGTCCCGGCGTGCCCCTCGCCGATAATGAGTTTCGTCGAGGACACGTTTAGAGACAGCCGCAGCATCAATGACGCGAGCAGGACAGTCGGGAAGGCCGAGAAATCCAGCGGTTTCTCGATGAAGAGCGTCACGGTGAAGATGAGAATGGCGAGCGCGAAAGACGCCGCCAGACCGATATCGAGGACCCAGGCCGGCATCGGCAGGATCATCATGATGATGATCGCCATCAAGGCAAGCGCGAGCAAGACCGTTGGTTGAAAGAACTTCGCGGGGTCACCGAACACAGACATATCAGATACCCCCGGCATCCCTGTCGAGATTGATCATCGCACTGGCGGATCCATCCTCCAAGGGGACAAGTGACCCAAGGGTCTGTCGGCCCGCCTTGCGCTGCAGAAGCCGGAAGCCGTTTCGCGCGGTCCCGCGCGGCACGTCCTTGCGCACGGCATCGCTGGTCCGCGCGACACTGCCGGAGGTGAGCCCCTCCCGGACACGTTCGAAAATGCGGTCGAAGCGCGCGCGATAGCGCTTGGCATGTCTGGGCGTTCTGGAATGATAGGCGCCGGCGGCCTGCGACCAGTCCCGCGTTTCGTCGTGAAGGCGTGCGAGGAAGCTGGCGGCATACCGCGCATTTTCAAGAGGATCGAACATCTGTCGCAATGACTCGAACGCGGCGCCGTGCCATCTGTAGTTGATCTGGAAGCAGCCGACATCGAAATTGCGCGCGCCTTGGTTGAAGTTCGTGAGGACATGGGCAAGGGCGGCATCCATGGTATCGAACCATCGTCCCTCACCCTGCATGTTCACGGCCCATGGCCAAGGCTCGAGCCGGCCATCCCTCGTGCGGCCTGTCTCGGTTCTCGTGATGGATTTCAGAACATCGACCGGTACACCGCTTTCCGCCGCGGCGCGGCGGGCGGCCGCATCGCAGACGGCAGCCGTTCTCGACGCATCAACGGGCGCGGCGAAGATGGAGGATACGGCACCGGCCAGCACAAACGGGACCAGCACGCGCTCCTTGCGACGCGGCATTCGGGCCGTACGGGCCGTATTGGTGCCAAGCCGGCAAAAAAAGACCGAGAACAGGCAAGTGGCAAGACGCATGGTATTGAATTTTCCCGTTCGAAACCGCTTTCTGCGATCCGGTTCCACGGTAGGGTCGTGGGATTTAGATTCGGTAACCGGATGCGTGGCCGTCTACTCGGCCAGTCCGGCGTTGATTCCGCGCTGGTCGAAAAGAGTCCTGAAAGATCCGCGCATTTCCTCGCTGTCAGCGATCAAGGTCCTCTTGGCCGCAAGGGTGCCGGTTCCCGGCGCGTCCGCTGCATCGGTGGATTGCCCCATGCTCTCGGCAATGGCCGCGAGATCGGGCCTCGAAACCCCGTCGGTTCCCGCGATGTCGCGCAACGCGTCCCAGTCCTCTGCCCGGAAGGCCGCCTCGGCAGCTTGCTCGATCGCCCCGGCTTGCATGAAAAGTTCATAGGCATTCCGGTGATCACCGGCCAAGTCACGCGCGCGCGCCCGAAGCCGGGCCACGTCGCGGCCTTCATGCCTCATCAGATGCGATTCGGCTTGTTGCGGCAAGCCACGTTCGAGCGCGATCCGCGCGCGCAACACCGCGCGTGCGCGGCCGCCCGTTTCCGGCGCGGGCAAGGCGGCCAACACTTGCGCTCGCGCAGCGAAGCCGTACTGCAACAAGCGTTCAATGACACCGTTAAGCGTTGCGGACGCAGTACCTGCCGGCCCACCGGCGCTGTCTGCGAATACATGGCGCAGGAATACCGCTGACGGCGCCGAGTCCGTAAGGTGATGGAACAGCCCGTCGCGAATTTCGCGGCGCCGGTCGGCGGCAATGTCATCACGAAGCCTGTGGTATTCATCGAACGCCTCATCGAACGCGCCCGAAGAGGCAAGCGCCAGCAGGTAGACTCGCGACAGTTCGTCACCGAGGGGGAGTTCCCGGTATTCCTGGGCGAAAGACCCTGCAAGTTGCGCGAGGTCGTAAGAAATCTGCGCCTTCTCATTCAATTTAAGATCGATCAGGCGGATGAGAGCATCAGGAGAATCCTTGTCGTTTGCGTCTATCATCGCCCGCAAATCGTTCTCGTCAGCTGCGCCCGGGCCGGATTGGACCGTCGTTCCGGGGCCGGGCGCGCCTTCTGTCCCGTTTCCGAGCCCACGTGCAAGAATGCGCCTTACGGCATGGGCTGCGGCGGGATGCCCGGCGGCCGCGAATTGCTTCGAAAGCGTCGGACCCAGGGTCGCACGCAAATGTCCGGGCAATTCGACGAAGCCCCTGATCACGGCCTCGGTTTGAAGTGGCGTACCGGTTCGCGCGGCGCCGACGCCCATGAACGACCAGAACGCCTCGCGGTCCCCGCAGCCAGCATACCGGCCCAGAGCGGAGTCGCGGGGAACAGGCCGTCCATCCACGATGCGCGAAAGCTCCTGCAGGATATCGACCGCTTGCCCACGCGCAGAAGACATCCGCAGTACGGCCGCTGCCTCTGCACCGAAGCCATAATGCAAGTAGAACTGCGCCAGATCGATGATGGCGTTTTCATCGATCTGGTCGAATTCGCCTAAAAGCGCGGTCCGTAGCCGCCCCAGTTCGGCCTCGAAACCTTCTGGCCCCGACCATGCGGCCACATCGAAGCGGGACGGCGGCGGACATGCGTTGGCCCCGGCGGCCTTTTCAAGCACCGATACCGCATCAAGAAAATCCCGGTCCATACTGGTCCGGGCAGCAAGATTGGCTGTTGCCGTGCTTTCGGAGGTGCCGGATGCCGCGGGGCGGTCGGCATTGGCCCGTTTCTCGTCTTCCGCATGCGACGGCCTCCGGATCCGGGCCGTCAACGGCGCGCCATCGGCGGGCCGGGGTTTCCTCGAGAGGAGTCCTTGCCTCGCGGCCCTGTCGAGCCCGCGGAAAACGAGCCGCCCGGCCTGCAGCACGGCTTGCCTGCCGGTTTCTCGCCGCACGGGCCCGAAACGGCGTGGCGCGGCGGCCAGCGTGGGCAAGTGCCGGTCCAGCAACGCAACAGCCGCCGACGGGCGGCTGTTGCGAGGGAAACGGGCCGGGAAAACGCGCCCGGAGGCGCGCTTTTTAGCGTCGCGGTGGTTTTCCTGGCGGTCCGTCGCGCCCTCGGGCCGGTCACGGATATCCACCACCAACATCGATCCGTCGTGGAAGAAAACGTCCGTCGGGCAATCGCATCCAAGGTCCAGCCGCAATCCCGTATCGGATGCTGCGACAGCTTGGAGACGTGTACGCGGAATCCTGTCGAACACCCGCGAAACATCGTACTCGAAATCACGCCCCGGAAACCTCAGGGAAACACCGCCTTGAACCTCCTCGAGAGTCCAGTCCGCCCTTTCCGGCAGGTCCAGCACGAGCCGCGTGAAATCCGCGTGCTCACCGGAACGCAGCCGGACTGTCTGCCCGAGAAGCGGCTGCGCCAGCAGCATGAGCAATATCAGGGTGCACGGGAAAACAGATTTCATGCCGCATCCTGTTTCACGGTCCGCAACGCCTCCTCCAGGTCGGAAAAACTTGGGCGATAGTGGGCCGGTGTGTTCTGGCGCCCGACCTCTATGCAGATGTTCGCCGCGTGATTGTGCAGGTTGGCGACGAGGACTTCGCGTATCAGTTGGTAGAAATGCGCGTCTTCCTCGACCACCGTCTTGACCTTGCCGGCAAAGGGACCGACGAAACCGTAGGAAAGGAAAACACCCAGAAACGTGCCGACAAGTGCACCGCCTATCATTTTCCCAAGTATCTCGGGCGGCTGGTCGATCGAGGCCATCGTCTTGATCACCCCGAGCACGGCAGCGACGATCCCGAGCGCCGGCAGGCCGTCCGCCATTGTCTGAAGCGCGTGGCTGGAATGCAGGGCGTGGTGGTGCGTGGCATCCATCCGCTTTTCCAGAACCTCCTCGACCTGGTGCGGGTCATCATAGTTCATCGCGGCGGTGCGCATCGTATCACAGATCAGCCCGACAGCCTCATTGTCCGTAAGGATCTTCGGATATTTTCCGAAAATGGCCGATTGCCCGGGCTCCTCGATATGTTCCTCCACCGCAACGGGGTTCTGCCGCGCAAGCCGGATGAGCTCGAAAAGCAGGCACAGGAGATCACGGTAATCCTCCGGCTTCCATTTCGGCCCCTTGAAGACCTTGGCGATGTCCTTGCCCGTGCTCTTGATCGCCGCCGTGTCGTTGCTGATCAGGAAGGCACCTAGCGCCGCGCCGCCAATCATCATGAATTCGAAAGGAAGCGCCTTCATGATGATCCCCAGCTTGCCGCCGGCAGCAAGGTACCCCCCGAAAACCATCGCGAAGACGCAAACGATTCCAACGATGCCGATCATCTAATACTCCGTCCCGGTTGACGATGAGCACTGTGCCAGCGCCCCGTTAAGAATCCCTGAGCCATGTCCGGCTATTCCGTCGGAACATTCGCATTCCGCCCGGCGATCACGACACTGACGCTATGGGCTGCGGCGGGGCTGAGCCCGGCCATGATCGCGGCGGCCGCCTGCGGGCGCATCCGGCCTAGGAATCCGGCTGCGAAGGTCGGTGCCATCTCCTCGAACAGGGCCGCTGCCTGTTCCGGCTTCATGTTCTCGTAAACCTTGGTCAGGCGGTCGATATCGCCTTCGGCGGCTTCATCAGCCAACGCTATCATGTCCCTCAGTTCATCCTCGGCAGCCTGCAATTCATCCAGCTTGCGGCTGACGCGACGATCGGCGAGGGTGAGTGCCTCCATTTTGGCCTTCAGCGTGACCTCCCGTTCGTCAAGGGACGACTCACGTGCATCGACGGCCTCCAGCAATGGTGCCAGGTCCTCGGGCGTTTCGCAGGTATTCGCCATGTCCGGCACGCGTGTCGTTTCATCTGCATCGGCCGTATCAGGCACCCGGGCCATCGCGCGCCCGGCATCATCACCCAGTCTTAGGACAGCGGAGCCGAGCAAAAGGCCGGCCAGCACGACTAGGGCACCGCGGCCGCTCGCGCGGCGTTTGCCGGGGTTGGCGGCGGTCATTGGTGGGCCTCTCGCGAGGGCTCCTCGTGCCGTCTGAATACCGGTGTCGAGTCATCACGGCCCGCTGGCGGAGCGGCGGACGCCGAATCGGGAAGGTCGTGCATCGACGCGACAAGCAGTTCCAGCCGCTTGGCCACGCTCTCGGCACGGTCGGTGAGGCCATCCAGCGACTGCGTTGACTGGCTGGCCGTCTGCTGTGCGGTCTCGAGTGTCGTATTGAGCTCGTCAACCTGTGCCGAGAGCACCGCCACCGCACCACCGACGCCCTTTTCGAGATCATTGAACCGCCTCAGCCGCCGGGCGAGGACAAAGCAGTAGATACCGGCGCCAATCGCACCTGCGGCGAGCAGGATATCAGCTATCACGTCCATCAGTCACACCTTTCAATTCAGTACAAATTCCATGACGAGAAGATCGTTCACGGCGTTGGCGCCGGTGACGATCTGTATGCGCCGCAACATCTGGGAGCGCAGGCGCACGAGCGCACCGCTATCCATCAGGTCGCCGACCTCCAACGCGCGTAGATAAGTGTTGAGCACGTCGACGACACGCGGCATGAGCTTTTGCACATCGCTGCTGGCGTCGCTGCGGACCTCCAGCTGTCCCTTGAAGCGCAGGTGACCTCCACGTCCCTCACCATTCAGCGAGATCACCAGCGGGTCGATCGGTAGAAAATCGACATCGGGTGGTTCGCCCCCGGTATTCAGTGGCGCCGCGACCTCGGGCGCGGGGCCGCGTCCGGGCACCTGGATGAAACCCGCGTAGACAGCCGCGAAACTGCCTCCGCCCGCAATCATGGCGAGCAGGAAGCTCAGGACCACAGCCCGCCGGGACCGCTTTTTCGATGTGGCGCCTTCGTCGGTTTCCGTATCGGCCATGACGAAACCTCCATGATTGTTCGGAAGGCACTATAGACCGTCAGAGGCTAACCGATTGTTAAGTCTGATCGGCGAATGATGCCGGTGTCCTCGGCAGAACGCCGACGCACAGGAGGCACCCAATTGCAGCAGCTCGCGCAACTGTGGTCAGGAATGACCAAACGCCAGAGAATCAGCATCGTGGCCGCGACCGCCGTCATGTTCTTCGCGGTACTCGCATTGGCCAGAATGGCAAGCGCGCCCAGCATGGCCTTGCTCTTCGGCGGATTGAAAAACGGCAGCGCCGCCGGAGTGGTTGACGCCCTCGAGCGGCGAGGTGTCAGCTACGAGGTACGTGGCGATTCGATATTCGTCGACGCGGCGCGCCGCGACGAATTGCGGATGATCATGGCCGGAGAAGGTTTGCCGGCCAACAGCACCAAGGGCTACGAATTGCTCGATGGTCTGTCCGGCTTCGGCACCACGTCGCAGATGTTCGACGCGGCCTACTGGCGCGCCAAGGAAGGAGAGCTCGCACGGACTATCGTTGCCAATCCCGAGGTGACGAGCGCCCGTGTCCACATCGCGACAACTGGCTCGAATCCTTTCCGGCGGGATGTCAAGCCGTCGGCATCGGTGTCGCTCGTGACGGCCGGCAACGCGATCAAGACGCGGCACGCGCGCGCGCTGCGGTTCCTCGTGGCCTCCGCGGTCCCCGGCCTGACGACCGAAAACGTCGCCATCATAGACGCCAAGGGAGACCTGGTCGACACTGGTGACGGCGCGAGGCCGGACACGGCCGATTCACGGGCGGACGAGCTTCGCGAGAGCGTGCGCCGTATGCTTGAGGCAAGGGTGGGTCCGGGCAACGTGGTGGTCGAGGTCAGCCTCGACACGGAAACCAGCACCGAGCGCATTCAGGAAAAACGGATTGATCCGGAAAGCCGCGTCGCGATCAGCACCGACACAGAGGAACGTTCTGATTCCGCCTCAGACAAGGGCGGCGGCGGAGTCACGGTCGCCTCGAACCTGCCGGAAGGCGAGGCGGCAACCGGCGAAGCATCCTCGAGCGAGACGAGCGAAACACGCGAACGGGTGAATTACGAGGTCTCCGAGACCCGGCGCGAGATCACGCGGGGCCCGGGCGAGATAGAACGGATGACCATCGCGGTTCTCGTCAACGGAACCATGACCACGAATGATGCCGGGGTCGAGACGTTCCAGCCCCGGTCCCCTGAGGAGATCGAGACGCTTGAGCAACTTGTGGCTTCGGCAGTCGGCTTTGACGAATCCCGCGGTGACGTGATCACCATCAAGACATTGCAGTTCCAGCCGGCGGAGCCGATCGGAACCGTATCGTCCCCGTCCTTCCTAGACAGGACCGCGATTGACGCGATGTCGCTGCTGCAGGCTGTCGTTCTTGGCATTGTCGCTGTCATACTCGGTCTGTTCGTGATCCGGCCCATCCTGACGCGCGCGCCCGCTGAGCAGGTCGCGCCGAGACTGGCCTCCCCCGCGACCGACAGCCCCGCGGGCACTGACGGCGAGCCGACCGGCAATGCCGAAAATGCTGCTCTGACCGGCGAAATCCAGCAGGGTAACGGGCGCAAGGACATCTCGATGATCGGAGGCAGCGGCGAGAGTGGCAACCCGGACGGCGGCGCTTTGACACCGGCTCCGAACGATCAGCAGGTGCAAAGACTGCGCGACCTGATCGGTGAGCGACAAGATGAAACCGTCGAGATACTGCGCAGTTGGCTCGAGGGCGAAGAGGAGAAGGCATGATGTCAATCGCCCACATGCTGGAGGATTTCGGAGACCTGATGCAGGGCGGAACTGCCGATGCCAGCGACCTCACGCTAGAGGAAGCGCGCCTGGAGGCGTTCGAGAAAGGTTACCAGGCCGGCTGGGATGACAGCGCAAGCGCGCAGGCAGAAGACGCGAGAAGAATATCGGCAGATTTCGCGCAGAACCTGCAAGATCTGAGCTTCACCTACCACGAAGCCTATACTGCTGTCCTTTCCTCGCTCGAACCGCTTCTGCGCCAGATGACCGACACTGTGCTGCCCAGCCTGGCCCAGGAGACACTGGGCCAGCAGGTCGTGGAACTGCTGGACGGGATGGCCAGCCACCATGGTCCCGCAGGCTTCGAGATCGTGACGGCCCCCGAGAACGTACAGGCGCTCGAGAGCCTCGCCGAAACCATGCCTCAGCACGAACTTTCCATCGTGGCCGACGAGACGCTCGGCAGCGGGCAGGTTCAGGTACGCCTTGGGCGGGCCGAGCGTGAGATAGATACCGAGACCGTTCTCACGGCCATCCGTCATGCGGTGAGCGAATTTCTTGACGATCAACTGAAGGAGACAGCCTGATGGCGGACAAAGACACGAAGCCGGCCGAGACCTCGGCCAGCCCGTTCTCGTCAATACCTATCGAGATCACCATCTCCGTCGGCAAGGCGAGGCCTCTGGTCAAGGAGTTGCTCACCTTGGGGAAGGACGCGGTCCTGCCGCTCGACAAGCGCGTCGATGACGCGGTCGAGCTCTATGTAGGTGAAAGACTGATCGCGCGCGGTGAACTCGAGGAGCTTGACGGTGACCAGGCCGGACAACTCGCCGTGCGCCTTACCGAGGTGTCAGACCTGCGGAACGGGCTCGGATGACGATGACACAGGGCCGGTTCATCGCTCTCGCATGCGCGGCAATCACGCTCTGCATGATGGCGCAACCGGCCCTTGCGCAAGAGATATCTCTGTCGCTTGGCGAGGGGGAATCCCTGTCGACGCGGACCATCCAGCTGATCCTCCTGATTACCGTTCTGAGCCTCGCGCCCGGATTGGCGATCATGATCACATGCTTCCCGTTCATGGTGACGGTGCTTGGCATCCTGAGACAGGGGATCGGCTTGCAGCAATCCCCGCCGAACATGCTCATCATCAGCCTTGCGCTGTTTCTCACCTACTTCGTGATGGAGCCGGTTTTCTCGGAAGCATGGGAAAAGGGCATTGCGCCGCTGACAGCGGAGGCCATCGACACACAGACCGCGATCACGCGCGCCTTGGCGCCGTTTCGCGAGTTCATGTCCGGCCGCGTCGAGCCTGAAACCTTCAGCGCGATGGCCGCCCTGCGGCCCGATCCGCAGGTATCCACACCATCACCGGACGCCCCGTTGTCCATCCTTGTGCCGAGTTTCCTCTTGTCCGAGATCTCCCGCGCCTTCCAGGTCGGCTTTCTGGTATTCCTGCCCTTTCTGATCATCGATCTGGTGGTGGCGGCAATCCTGATGTCGATGGGCATGATGATGGTGCCGCCGGCAATCGTGTCCCTGCCCTTCAAGCTCGCCTTCTTCGTGATCGCAGACGGCTGGTCACTGATCGCGGACGGGCTGGTTCGGGGGTACTTCTGACATGGGCCGTCCGCGCCCGACCGTTAGTCGGATTGCAGAACGCCCACGCATTGCCGCGGCAGATCGCCCATCCTCAGTTCGCGGCGGGGCTTGGTAGGTTGGGCCTCGGGATCGGGCGGCGGCGGGTCGAGGATGTTCTCGACCCATTGCTGCGCCTGTGCACAGCCATCACCCGGTGGCGGGGGATCCTGATTGATACAGCCCCGCGCGCCGTCGGGGCATTTCAGCCGCACGTGGAAATGATAATGATGCCCCCACCATGGCCTGATCTTGCGCAACCACGCGCGATCACCCGTTTCATCCCGGCACATCCGCACCTTGGCCCCGGGGAATACGAAGATGCGCGCGGTCCGCGCGTCGCGCGCGGCGGCCCGCAAGATGGCCTGATGCTCGGACGACCACTTGTCGTTCGTGAACGCACCACGCTGCCGCCGCACCGAGATCGAGGACATGCTCTCGCGCTCGGCCCGGCTGAGATCGAGCCGGGTGGCGGGGCGCATCCATATATCAACGTCCAGCCCGAGCTGATGGCTGCGATGCCCGCTGAGCATGGGGCCGCCGCGTGGCTGGCTGATGTCGCCGATATAAAGCCCCGCCCATCCCGGCTGGCGGGCGGCGAAACGCGACAGGTCGCGTATGAAGTCGATGGTTTCGGGATGTCCGTAATTGCGGTTGCGGCTCAGCCGCATCGCCTGCCATGTCGGGCCGGTCTCGGGCAGGTCGCGGCCACCGGCCATGCAGCCCTTGGCATAGCTGCCGAACGTCTCGGGTACCTGCCGCGACGGCGTGCGATGCCCGCCGAAAAGCGTCTTCGCATGAACACCGCGCATGGCCTCGGGGATATTCCGTGTGGAGACGGCCCGCGCCTCGCCCTGCATGTCGGGCGACACTTCGCTGCACCCTGCCAGCCCGAGCGCCAGAACCATCAGTTTCAGGTAACGGCCCATCTGTCCTCGTCACCCCCCGGTCGCACCCAATATAGCAGGACAAGACCGCACAGGAAAAGCGCGATCAAGGGTGACACGCCTATCCGCGCGCTGCCGGTCAGTGTCGTGACCCCGCCGATCAGGGCGGGCGCGAGAAACGCCGTCGCGCGGCCTGACAACCCGTAGAGCCCGAAACTCTCGGTCGGTGCGGCCGGATCGGTGTGGCGGACCATGAGCGATCTGCTGGATGCCTGCAGCGTCCCGCCGAAGCCGCCGATCAGGACACCGCACCCGAAGAAGATGATGTCCGGCAACTTGGTTCCGTCGGAAACCGGCATCCAGAAGACCTGTTCGCGATCCATGCCGACAACGGTCACGCATACCAGCACCAGAACGGTTATCGCCGCCACGATCACGGGTTTCGGGCCAAACCGCATGTCCGCCATGCCACCCATCCAGCTGAAGACGGCGGCGGAGATTGCCCCGATGATCCCGAAGATGCCGACCGAGACGATGCTCCAGTCAAGCACGAGAATGGCATAGGTGCCACCGAACCCGTACAGCCCATTCAGCGAATCGCGATAGAGCATCGAGGAGCCCAGATAAACGGAAAGGCTGACACGGCGGCGCAGCGCCTTCACCGACTTGATCAGCAGGCGCAACGCGTCCCCGGCCCCACGGCCCTGCGCAGGTGGCCCCGTGTCACGCACCCAGAGAAAATAGGGGATCATGAAAAGTGCGTACCATGCCGCCGTGAAGGGCCCGACGAACCGCGTGCCTTCCATGCGCGCGGCATCAAGGCCGAAGGCCGGGTCCAGCCCGGCAAGGGTCTTGCCGCCGGATTGCTCGACGAAGAAGGCCAGCATGACCGCCAGCGCCGTCACGCCGCCAACATAGCCGAACGCGAAACCGGACCCGGAGAGCGCGCCCACTTCCTCCCGCGTGCCCAGTGACGGAAGCTGCGAATTGATGAATATCAGCGCGTATTCGGCACCGATGAAACCGATGCCGAAGCTGAGCAGGGCCCACCAGAGGTTCGTCCCGTCGGGATCGGTCCACCATATGCCGGCCGCCCCGGCCACGTACATGAGCGAAAAGCCCACGATCCAGGGCAGACGGCGGCCCGCGGTATCGGCCAGAGCGCCCATGAGCGGGGCCCCCAGCCCGATCACGAGGCCGGTCACTGTCAGGCAAACGGACCAGAGGCTTTGGGCACGCGCATCGGCGGCCGCCTCCGTCAGGCCGTTGGCGGCGAAATACCGTGTTGCCGTCGCGGCGAAAAAGGGGCCGAAAACGAAGGTCACGAGCAGGGTATGGAAAGGCTGGCTGGCCCAGTCGAAAAAGAACCAGCCCCAGATGCGTTTGCGTTTCGAGATTTCACCCATGCGGCCCCCGCTCGTTGTGCCGCGATATGACAAGCTCGCGCACCGGCAGGCAAGTTATTCCTGCATCGGAGGCCACGGCCGGGCCGCGTCGGCCTCGATCCAGGCCGTGACCCAGCCCGGCAGCGTCATCTCCGGCGGCGCGTTGCCGAGCGCGGCAAACACCCTGTCAGGCGGCACGATACCGCCCTTGCCCGTTACCGCGGCGCGGTAAAGGATATGGTTTGCGCACTGGTCGTCACCCTTGAACATCGACTGTTCGAGATAGAAAAACCGCTCATCCCACCCGACGAGGCGCGAACGCATCTCCACTTGCTCGAACATCCGGATCCGGCGACGGTACCGGACGGAAGCTCCGGCGATGGTCAGACCCCAGCCTTCGCGCCGCAGGACCATGACCAGACCCGTACGGATCGCCAGAGGTATGCGCCCCAGATCATAAATCGTCAGGGTGCGCCCGTTATTCAGCTCCATCCACAAATCAATGTCCCACGGCAGGCACAGGTGATGGGAGACATGCGTGCCCGTCACGGGCAACGCTGGCGATTTGCGGTGCCTGAGAACTTGCCACAAAAGGCGGATCACGGGATACATCGAAACGGTCCTTTCAACGCTGCTGTGCCGTTACGACCCCGAGCGCGTCAACCGCGACCCTGCGTCAATGCTTGCGCTTTCAAACTCGCCCGCGTAGGTGTTGACCACTGCAAATCCAAGGACGCGTCATGCAATCCCTGTTCCAGATACTTTTGTTGCTACTGGATGTGCTGTGGTTCTTCATCATTGCACATGTCATCATGAGCTGGCTGATCAATTTCCAGGTGCTCAACCTGCGCCAACCCCTCGTCGCGCAAATATGGGAAATGCTCAACCGGTTGCTGGAGCCGCTTTACAGCCAGATCAGGCGCATCATCCCCCCGATGTCCGGCATTGACGTTGCGCCGCTTGTGGCGCTGATCGGCGTATACGCGATCCGGATCATCCTCATCAACAATGCGGCGGCCTTTTACTAAGCGGGGCTTGCCTGCGGTATCCCTGTATGGAAAACTCGGTGACAAGAGCGGAGTAACCAGAGAAAATACGGGCTTTTCAGATGCAAGGCGCTACCACGCTGTTGCGGGACATATTCGGATTCGACGCCTTCCGCCCCGGGCAGGAAGAGATCGTGCAGACCGTCACGAGCGGTCAAAACACGCTTGCCATCATGCCCACGGGTGGCGGGAAATCGCTATGTTATCAGCTTCCCGCGTTGATGCGTGATGGGCTGACGGTGGTCATTTCACCGCTCATCGCGCTGATGCGCGACCAGGTGCGCGCGCTGCGCGCCGCCGGAGTCGAGGCCGGCGCCCTGACATCCGGCAATACCGAAGATGAAACCCGCGGGGTATGGGAGGCGCTGTCGGAAGGACGGCTCAGGCTGCTATACATCGCTCCCGAGCGTCTTGCCGCCGGGGCATCGTTGGGGATGCTGCGCCGGTCGGGCGTGTCGCTGATCGCCGTGGACGAAGCACATTGCGTCAGCCAGTGGGGTCATGATTTCCGCCCCGATTACCTGCGCATCGGGGAATTGCGCCGCGCGCTTGGCGTGCCGCTGGCGGCCTTCACCGCGACCGCCGACGCCGACACCCGCAGCGAGATCGTCGAGAAGCTCTTCGACGGCGACCCGCCCCGGACATTCCTGCGCGGGTTCGACAGGCCGAACATCAATCTGGCCTTTGCCGCCAAGGACAGTCCCCGCCGCCAGATCATGGAGTTCGTGGCCGAACGCAAGGGCCAGTCGGGCATCGTCTATTGCGGGACCCGGGCCCGCACCGAAACGCTGGCCCGGGCGCTGCATGAGGCAGGGCATAACGCATGCCACTATCACGGTGGCATGGACCCCGAAGCCCGCCGCGACGTCGAAACGCGCTTCGCCACCGAGGACGGGCTTGTCGTCGTCGCGACCGTCGCCTTCGGCATGGGCGTGGACAAGCCCGACATCCGATGGGTTGCCCATGCGGATCTGCCCAAGTCGATCGAAGCCTATTACCAGGAAATCGGCCGTGCCGGCCGTGATGGCGCCCCGGCTGAAACCCTGACCCTTTTCGGCCCCGACGACATCCGCCTGCGTCGTTCCCAGATCGACGAGGGGCTCGCCCCGCCCGAACGGCGCATGGCCGATCATGCCCGCCTGAACGCCCTTCTCGGCCTCGCAGAGGCACTGGATTGCCGTCGCGCCACCTTGTTGCGTTATTTCGGCGAGACGGCGGAAAACTGCGGGAACTGCGACCTGTGCGAACGCCCGCCGGACACGTTCGACGGCACCGAGGCGGTGCGGAAAGCCCTCTCCGCCATCCTGCGCACCAACGAGCGTTTCGGGGCGGGCCATCTCATCGATATCCTGACGGGGAACGCCACCGACAAGGTGCGTGACCAGGGCCATGACGCGCTGCCGACATTCGGCGTTGGCCGCGACATCGACCGGCGTGGCTGGCAGGGCGTTTTCCGCCAGATGATGGGCCATGACCTGATCCGGCCGGACCCCGAGCGCCATGGCGCCCTGCGGATGACCGAGCACGCGCGCCCGATCCTGCGCAACGAAGCGGGCATCACGCTACGGCGTGACACGCTGGCGACGAAGGCGGGCCGCCCCGCCGTCAAGGCACTGGTGGCCGAGGAAGATGCGCCGCTTCTGTCAGCGCTCAAGGCGAAAAGACGCGCACTGGCCGAAGCGGCGGGCGTGCCGGCTTACGTGGTTTTCAATGATCGCACGCTGATCGAGATGGCCCAGGCCCGGCCCGCCACGCTTGACGACATGGCACGGATCAACGGCGTGGGCGCGAAGAAACTGGAACGCCACGGCACCGATTTCCTGGAAGTCATCAACGGCGCCCGTCAACAGGAACACCCGTTGCGCCGCAAACTGGCGGGACAGCCGTCCGGGCAGCTCTACGACCGTTTGCAGGCGGCGCAGGACGATCTGGCACGCGGCGAAACCGGGACCGACAAACCGCTGAGTTGTTCCGCGTCGCAACTGGCGCGCGTGGCCTCGGCGCGACCAAGAAACGAATCCGAGATGGCCCGCCTTTTGGGCGAGAAACGCGCGGAACGTTTCGCGACGGCCTTTCTGGACGTTCTTCGGCTGGCGGACTAAGTTCCGGTTCTACCCGAAAAGCGAAGGAACCCTCTCATGCTGGTCGTTGTCTCCCCCGCGAAGAAAATGGACATGGCGCCCGTGGAGGGCATCACCCCCTCGTCGCCGGATTTCAGCGCCGAGGCCGAGGAGCTTGCCAAGGTGGCAGGAGCGCTCGATGTGGGCGAGTTGCAAAAGTTGATGAAAATCAGCGAGAGCCTCGCGAAACTCAATGCGGATCGGTTCGCCGATTTCGGGCACATGGACGCGAAGCCGGCCGCGCTGGCCTTCGCGGGCGATACCTACCAAGGGCTGGAAGCCGCATCGCTCGACGCTGACGAGATGGAATGGGCACAGGCGCATCTGCGCATCCTGTCCGGGCTTTACGGGGTGCTGCGCCCGCTGGACGCGATACAACCCTACAGGCTGGAAATGGGCAGCCGCCTGAAAACCGACCGGGGCCGCACGCTTTACGATTTCTGGGAGGACAAGATCGCGAAGGCCCTGAACGCGCAAGCCGCCGATCTAAAAACCGATCTGCTGGTCAATTGCGCCAGTCAGGAATATTTCGGGGCGGTCGCCACCGATGCGCTCGCGCTGCGGGTGATCACCCCGGTGTTCATGGAGGACAAGCCCGAAGGTCCGAAGATCGTCAGTTTCTACGCCAAGAAGGCGCGCGGCGCGATGGCCCGCTACATCATCCAGCACCGGCTGACCGATCGTGATGCGTTGAAGGATTTCGATACGGGGGGCTATGCCTATCGCGAGGACCTGTCCGAAGGCGATCGCATGGTTTTCGTTCGCGGTCAGGAAGCTGCCTGACCGCCCGTGACCGGCGCGTGCATCCCGTCGGTAACGGCTTTCTCGATCATCGTGACAAGGTCCGCCTTGCGGAGCGGTTTCGTCAGGTATTCGTCGATCCCGGCAGCCAGTATCCCGTCCTTGTCGCCGTCCATTGCGTGGGCCGTCATGGCCACGATCGGCACATGGCCCGCCGTTTCCGCCTCGATCCGGCGGATCTGGCGGCCGGCCTCTTTTCCGTCCACGCCCGGCATCGAGATGTCCATGAAGATGATGTCCGGCCCGAACGATTGGAAAAGCGCGACAGCCTGCTCACCGTCCTCGGCGAAGCGCAGGTCGATATCGAGGTTTTTGAGCATCGTCTTGAACACGAGGCGGTTGGTTCGATTGTCCTCGGCGGCGAGGACGCGCATCAGCCGTGCGTCATGGTCCGGGGGGACCACGGGCAACGGCGGGGCTTCGGGCGTGCCATCATCACCCCGCCCGGCCTCGGGCGTTTCGGCGACGTCTGGGCGCGCAACGCTCTGAAGCGCGGAAAAGAAAGCGCTGCGCGCCAGAGGTTTCTGCAAAACCGCCTGTACATCACCGCGGCGCGTGTCCTGTTCGGCGCGCACGGCATTTTCCGTCAGAAGCAGGATATCGGCATCGCTGTTCGTGTCCCGTAACCGCCGCGCCAAGTCGAAACCGTCCAGCTCGGGCATGTCGTGATCGACGATGACAAGGTCGAGATCCCGGGTGAAATGCGACACCGCCTCAGCCGGGCTGCTGCATGACACGGTCTCGACCCCGAGCAGGTCAAGCTGACGTTCCATCACCGAGCGCGTGACGGCGTGGCTTTCGACGACAAGCGCCCGGCGCAAGGCCGTCGAAAGCCCCCTGAACTCGGGGGCGGGCGCCTCGGCCAGCGGCAGGGTGATCGCGAAACCGAACGTCGTTCCGCCACCTTCCTCGGAATCAACCCAGATCTCGCCGTCCATCAGCGAGATCAACCGCCGCGATATCGCGAGGCCGAGGCCCGTACCCTCGAACTTGCGGTTCTCGTCGGAATCAACCTGATTGAACTCGCCGAACACATGGTCGATCTTGTCAGCCGGGATGCCGATGCCGGTATCCTCCACGCTGACATGGAGCCGCATATCGTCGCTATCACGCTCTCGAAATCCGACGACCCGGATCAGGACGTGCCCGTTTTCGGTAAATTTCACCGCATTTCCGACGAGGTTGGTGAGAACCTGCCGGATCCGGCCCGGATCACCGACGAACTGGGTCGGTAGCAGGATGTCGTAATCCAACAGAACATCGAGGCCCTTGTCACGCGCGCGGGGCTGCACCAGCAGAACAAGTTCGTGAAGCGTGCGCTCAAGGTCGAACGGTTCCTCGTGCAGGACCAGCTTGTCGGCCTCGATCTTCGAGTAATCCAGCACGTCGTTTATGATCACCAGCAGCGCCTCGGCCGAATTCCGGATCGTCGAGGCGTAGAGCCGCTGTTCCTCTGCAAGGTCTGTATCCATCAGAAGGTCCGCCATCCCGACCACGCCGTTCATCGGCGTCCTGATTTCGTGGCTCATGTTGGCAAGAAACGAGGATTTGGCCCTGTTGGCCGCCTCGGCCTTGCGGCGCGCGTCCTGAAGTTTTTGTTCGTACCTGACGGTTTCGGTGATGTTGAGCGCGAGACTGACCACGTCGCCCCCGTGCCCGCGCTGATCCACGAGCTTGACGTATTCGCCGTTCCACAACCGGATGACCTCGGGTTCGGGATCGGGGCTCTGCCAACGGTCGAGCATCCGTTCACGCCATGCCCGCGGCGGCGTGTCACCGATGTCCACGATGCCTTCTTCAGTGGCCAGTTGCAGGATCTCGACGTAACTTACACCGGGCGTGACGGCTTCGAGCCCCTCGAAAACGCCCAGCCAGGAATTGTTCGCGGCAATCATGCGACTGTCGGCATCAAAGAAGGCGAACCCGTCCTGGATCGTCTCGATCGAAAGCCAAAGCCTGCGCTCGGCCACCTCGACCTTGTGATTGGCGAGCGTCAGGTCGGATCTGACGCGCTCGTTTTCATCGCGGACCGTCCGGACCTCGGCCCGCGTTTCATGTATTTCGTCCGACAAGGCGCGCGCGTGCGTGCCCAACTTGCGGTTTGCCGCGTGAAGCTCGGCCTGTTTCTGTTCCAGCAGACGCTCGGCCGCGAGACGCGCGCGCCTTTCCTCGGCCAGTTTGTCGGCCAGGCTCATGCAACCCTCCGCGATACCCGGTATGCGCCGGTCGTTTCAGTACCCGTATTAAGCGCGAACCGTGGTGAACACGGGTTTAACTAGCGCGCCGGAATCGTTGTCAGCTTCCCCGTAGCGTGGCACGATTAACCATTGCTTGCCGGGAGAGGCCCCATGATCCGTTCATTTCTTGTCTGCCTTTTCAGCTTCATGTTGGCCATCGCCGCCGTCGCGCAATCCCCGGTGCCCGATCGGCGGGAAATCGTCACGCGCGACGTGGATTTCTATGGCTCAGACTTGACCGCGCTTTTCGACACCAGCCTCGACGCCTGCCGCCGTGCCTGCATGACCAACGCGGACTGCCACGCATACACGTTCAACAGCCGGTCGAACGCCTGCTTCCCGAAAAGCGCGGTTTCCCGGAAAGTGCCCTTCGAAGGCGCCGTTTCAGCGGAACTGAGGCCGACCGACCCAGCGGTACTGGCCGACGCAGCGGCGCGGCGAAGCCGCCTTGATTTCCTTGGCGACGAAGACATTACACGTGCCCGCGAACAGGCCGAGGCCATCGGCGCACGTCATCCCGCCGGCGGTTGGAGCACCCGGATCATGCTGGATACCGCCCGCAGCAGGGCCGAGGCGGGCGACCACCTAAATGCGATGCGATGGACGGGCGCGGCTGTTTCCGTCACGGACCGCAGCGAACTGTGGACCGATTACGCCCGCCATGCGCTACGGGTCGACACCGAAAACGCATCGGCACGGCGCCACCACGACGCACGGGCGCTGCAGGCGGCAACGAATGCCTACCTTCGCGCGGCCTCGGCCCCGGCCGGTGCGACGGCGCTGTCCGTCATGGCCGATGCGCTTGAACGGGCGGGACGGGGGCGTGACACGATCGCGGCGCTGCGACTCGCGCAATCCACCGCGCCACGACAGGAAACCGCCAAGAAACTCGACCGGGCCGTCGCGCGATACGGGTTCCGGGTAACCGGGCACGATGTCGAGACCGAGGTTGCGCAGCCCCGGCTGTGTGCCGAGTTTTCCGAACCTCTGATCCGCGCGGGAACCGATTACACGCCCTATGTCCGCCTGCGCGAGTCCGGACTGGTCGTTCAGGTGGACGAGCGGCAGATCTGCATTGATGGCGTCCGCCACGGGGAACGCTACCAAGTCACGTTCCGCGAGGGTCTGCCGGCGGCCAGCGGCGAGACACTTGCGAAAGATATCGAGATCACTGCCTACGTGCGGGACCGCGCGCCCAAGGTCAGCTTTCCGGGCCGGGCCTACGTGCTGCCGGCGGCGGCGGGCGCGACGCTCCCGGTCGAAACGGTCAATACCGGGGAGCTTGACTTGACACTGCGCCGTGTCAGCGACCGCAACCTGCTGCGCACCATTCAGGAGGATTTTTTCGCGCGGCCGCTGTCGCGCCATGACGCGCGACTTTTCAACGGCGAGATCGCAGAGAACGTGTGGCAAGGCAGCGCCGAGGTCGGCAACGAGCTCAACCGGACAATGACCACGCGCCTTCCCATGGGGGATGTGCTGGCCGATGAACCGCCGGGTATCTACGCGCTCACCGCACGGGTCGCCGATGGCGCCGGGCAGGAAAAGGGCGGCGCCACACAGTGGTTCGTGCTGTCCGATCTGGGCCTGACGACCATGAAGGGCTCGGACGGCCTGCATGTCTTTGTGCGGGGATTGTCCCACGCCCGCGCGAGGGAGGATGTCAACCTGACGCTGGTGTCACGCGCCAATCGCGAACTGGCAAGTGCCACGACTGATGCGCGAGGCCATGCCATGTTCGAGGCGGGGCTGGCACGTGGTACCGGCGGCGCGGCCCCCGCGCTTGTCATGGCACGGTCGGGGGAGGATGACCTGAGCTTCCTGTCCTTGACCGATCCGGCCTTCGACCTGTCTGACAGAGGGGTCGCCGGGCGGCCCGCGCCGCCGCCGGTTGACGTGTTCCTCGCCACCGATCGGGGAGCCTACCGCGCGGGCGAGGTCATCCATGCAACGGCCCTCGCACGCGACGCGAAGGCGGCTGCGATCCCCGGCCTGCCGCTCACCGCGATCCTGACCCGGCCCGACGGGGTTGAATACGCGCGGCACCTGTCGGCACGGGACAAGGCGGGCGGCCATGTCTTTGCCATGCCCGTTGATGCGGATGCACCGCGCGGCACGTGGACCATCGAGATCAGGGCGGACGTGGACGCGCCGCCGCTGGCCACGCAGCGGGTACTGGTCGAGGACTTCCTGCCCGAACGGTTGGATGCCGAACTCGCGCTGCCCGACGGGCCGATCCGGCCGGGCGACGCGCCGGCGCTACAGGTGACGGCCCGCTATCTTTTCGGGGCGCCGGGCGCCGGTCTGGATGTCGAGGGGCGCGCGCGGATCGAGCCGCGCCGCCGGCTGGATGAATTGCCCGGCTATGTGTTCGGGCGGCATGATGCACAGGCCACGGCCCGCACACGGTATTTCGACCGCGGGACGACCGGGGAGGACGGCAAGCTCACGCTTCCGGTCGCCTTGCCCGAGGCACCGACCGCCGATCGCCCGTACGAGGCGCGGCTGGCCGTTCAGGTCAGCGAAGGGTCAGGCCGCCCGGTCGAGCGCCGCATGACGCGGATGCTGGCCCCGTCCGGCCCGATGATCGGCATCCGGCCCGAGGCTGACGGTGTCGTTCCCGAGGGGAGCGAAGCGGGTTTCCTGATCACGGCGGTTGATACCGACCTTGCCCCGATGCCCATGCGGGTGGAATGGACACTCAACCGCGTCGAGACGCGCTACCAGTGGTACCAGCAATACGGCCGCTGGAACTGGGAGCCGATCACGACCCGCAAACGCGTGACGAGCGGAACAGCCGATCTGGCCGAAAAACCGGTGCGGATCGCCGCGCAGGTTGACTGGGGCCGCTACGAACTGGTCGTTGAACGGGCGGACGGCCCCTATGTCGCCGCGTCGACCGGGTTCGACGCGGGCTGGCATGCCCCCGCGGACACGACGCGCACCCCCGATACGCTGGAAATGTCGCTGGACAAGCCGCGTTACCGCAGCGGGGATACCGCCACGCTGCGGCTGGTGCCGCGCCATGCGGGGATGGCGCTTGTCACCGTGCTGTCCAACCACGTGATCGACATGAAGGCGGTCCGGGTCGACGAGGGCGAGAACACCATACCGCTTCAGGTCACCGATGACTGGGGCAGCGGGGCCTATGTGACGGCGCAGGTCATCCGGCCGATGGACGTGGCGGCAGGGCGGAACCCGGCGCGCGCCCTCGGGCTCAGTCACGCGAAGATCTCCCCCGGCGACAAGCAACTCGGCGTGACGATCGACGCACCCGAGGCGGCAGATCCACGCGGCCCGCTGGACGTCGCGGTAAAGGTGGCCGGGGTCCGCGCGGGCGAGGCCGCCCATGTCACGCTGGCGGCGGTCGATCTCGGGATCCTCAACCTGACCGGCCACGAATCGCCCGACCCGAGCGCGCATTACTTCGGCCAGCGCCGATTGGGGGTGGAGATCCGCGATCTGTACGGGCGGCTCATAGATGGCATGAGCGGCGCCGAAGGGCGGGTCCGTTCGGGCGGTGATGCGGGAAGCATGCAGATGCAATCCCCCCCGCCTACCGAGGACCTCGTGGCTTTCTTCTCGGGTCCGCTGACGGTGGACGGAACCGGCCGCGCGACAGCACGGTTCGACCTGCCGGATTTCAACGGAACGGTGCGGCTGATGGCCGTGGCATGGTCCCCCCGGGCAGTCGGACAAGCCGCGCGGGACGTGCTGGTGCGCGACCCTGTCGTCATGACGGCCAGCCTGCCCCGCTTCATGGCGCCGGGTGACGAAACCCGCCTGCTGCTTGAACTTGTCCACATGGCAGGCCCGGCCGGACGCATGGGGCTGGACGTGACGGCCGAGGGTTTGACACTGGGTGGCAACGTGCCGTCGGGCATCGATCTGGAACAGGGTGAAAAGCTGGCGATCAGCATTCCGGTCACCGCGCAAGGCGCGGGCGACCACACGCTGCGGGTCGCCCTGACCACCCCTGACGGGAACCGGTTGACGAAACGGCTGACCTTGCCCGTGCGCCGCAACGACCCGGAGATCGCCACGACCCGCCGTTTCTCTCTCGGCCCCGGGGACACCTTCACGCTGAACGCGGATGTCTTTGCCGGGCTGCGGACGGGCACGGGCCGCGCGCTCGTTTCCGCCGGGCCGCTCGCCAAGCTGAACGCCCCGGCATTGCTCAGCGCGCTCGACCGCTATCCCTACGGCTGTACCGAGCAAGTGGCCTCCAAGGCAATGCCGCTGCTGTATTTCGACCACGTCGCAGAAGCCATCGGGCTGGGTACCGCGCAGGATAACGACGCGCGCATCGACCATGCGCTGCGCCGCGTCCTGACGCGGCAGGCCAGCAACGGCGCCTTCGGCCTGTGGCGCGCGCAACCGGGCGATTTCTGGCTTGATGCCTATGTCAGCGATTTCCTGTCGCGCGCGCGAACCGCGGGGCACACCGTGCCCGATACAGCGTTCGCCATGGCGATGGACAACCTGCGCAACCGTGTGAACTATGCGCCCGATTTCGACACCGGGGGCGAGGATATCGCCTATGCGCTGCTGGTGCTGGCACGCGAAGGCGCGGCGCGGATGGGCGATCTGCGTTACTACGCCGATGTGAAGGCGGAAAACCTCGCAACGCCACTGGCCGCCGCGCAACTGGGGGCGGCGCTGGCCGCCTATGGCGACCAGACACGCGCCGACCGCATGTTCGCGCAGGCCGTGCGGATGCTGCAGGACGACCCCGGCACCGATCGCCCGCTGTGGCGCAGCGATTACGGCACGCCGACCCGCGACCGCGCGGGCGTGCTGGCCCTTGCGCTTGAGGCGGGCAGCGACGTGGTGGATGACGCGCAGCTTGCCGACAGCCTCACCCGGCCCGGCCCGCACATGTCGACGCAGGAACGGGTCTGGACGCTGCTGGCCGCCAAGGCGTTGATCGACGAGTCGTCGCTCGACAGGCTCACGCTGAACGGAAGCGCCTTGTCAGGCCCATTCGCAAGGATGCTGCTGGCCGAAACGCTCAGCCCGCAGGAAATCCGCAATACCGGCGATCGTGCGGTGGACATCACGCTGACAACCACCGGCGTGCCCGAGGTTCCGGCGGACGCGGGCGGATACGGTTACGGGATCGAACGAAGCTATTACGACATGGACGGCGAAAAGGTCGCGCTTGCGCGTGTCGCGGCGGGCACACGGCTGGTCGCGGTGCTGACGATCACGCCCTTCGAAAAGGCCGAGGCACGCCTGATGATCGACGACCCCGTGCCGGCGGGTCTGGAGATCGACAACCCGAACCTGTTGCGCGCGGGTGATATCGGCGCGCTCGACTGGCTCGACCCGGTAGCGGCCCGGCACAGCGAGTTCCGCGCCGACCGGTTCCTTGCCGCTGTCGACTGGCGGTCGGACGCGCCTTTCCGCCTGGCCTATATCGCCCGCGCCGTCACGCCCGGCAGCTATCACCACCCGGCCGCCACGGTCGAGGACATGTACAGGCCGCGGTACAGGGCCAATACCGGGGCAGGTCGCATGACGGTGACGCCATGACCGGACAGACCCGCGCGATCGTCCATTGGCGTGCGCTCGACCGCGAGGGCGACGACAAGTGCCGGCTGGCGCGGGCCGATCATGGCTGGCTGCTCGTGGGTCATGCCCGTTTTCGAGACGCGGCGGGCTTTGCCGCGCTTGACTACGTGGTGCGCTGTGATGCCGATTGGCACACCTTCAGCGCCGACATCGCGGGCCTGCACGGTCAGCGGGACGTGTCGCTGCACCTCTGCCGCGACCAAGGTATCTGGCGTGTCAACGACACGCCGCAACCCGGGCTTGATGATGCCGTGGATCTGGGCATCGCCTTCACACCCGCGACCCACCTGATGCCCGTCAAACGCTTGCAAGCCCTCGACGGCGTGGGGATCGCATCGCGCGCGGCATGGCTGGACTATCCTGCGCGAACGCTCAGACCCCTCGATCAGGTCTACAGCCGGACACGGGCCGCGAACGTGATTTCGTACCGTGCACGGCAGACGGGCCACGAGACACAGCTTTCGCTGGATTCCAGCGGGTTCGTCACGCTCTTTCCCGGCCTTTGGGACGGCGAGGTGATCCATGCGGCGGGCTGACGGATGGCTGCTGTCGCTCGCGCTGCTGCTCTTTCTGGCCGGGCTGGCGCGCGACGGGGCGGACCTCTGGATCGCCCGAACCGAGCTGCCGCCGCTTCTGTCGGAAACATCGGTCGAGGTTCTGGACCGGCACGGGGAGACCCTGCGCATCCATACGGTCGCGGACGGGCGCTGGCGCCTCGGTGTTGACCCGCGACAGGTCGACCCGCGGTATCTGGACATGCTGATCGCCTACGAGGACCAGCGCTTTTACACCCATGGCGGTATCGATCCGTTGGCGCTACTGCGCGCGGCGGGGCAGGCGCTGTGGCATGGCCGGATCGTTTCGGGCGGTTCAACTCTGACAATGCAAGTGGCACGATTGCTGGAAAACAGCGGTACCGGCCGGTGGCGCGGCAAGTTCCGGCAGATGCGCGTGGCGCTTGCCCTCGAACGACGGTTGAGCAAACGGCAAATCCTCGCGCTGTACCTGACCCGCGCCCCCTTCGGCGGCAATCTCGAAGGCGTGCGCGCGGCGACGCGGGCATGGTACGGCAAGGAGCCCCGGCGGCTGACAGCCGCCGAGGCCGCGCTGCTGGTCGCCCTGCCCCAATCGCCCGAGACACGCCGCCCGGACCGCGACGCGCCCGCGGCCCGCGCCGCGCGCGACCGGGTTCTGGCGCGGCTTGCCGCTCAGGGCGTGATGACGCATGAAACGTATCGCGCCGCCCTGACCGACCCCGTACCGACCGAACGCCGGGGTTTTCCGATGCTGGCCGCACATCTGGCCGATCGCGCGACGGGGCAAAGGCCCGGCGTCACGCGCCATCACCTGACGATTGATGGCGACCTGCAACGCGCGCTTGAAAGGCTTGCACGACGCAGCGCGCGCCGCCTGCCGCCCGGCGTATCAGTGGCCATCCAGATCGCCGATCACCGAAACGGCGAGATCCTCGCCTCGGTCGGTTCCGCCGGCTATGCGGCCCGGCCAGCACGGTACGGCTTCGTTGACATGACGCGCGCGCCACGCTCGCCCGGCTCCACGCTGAAGCCGCTCGTCTACGCGATGGCCTTCGACCGGGGTCTGGCGCATCCACAGACCCTGATCCCGGACCGGCCTGTCACCTTCGGCGATTACAGCCCGGAGAACTTTGACGGCGCCTTCCGCGGTGAGTTGCCCGTGGCCGAGGCGCTGCGCCTGTCGCTCAACATTCCCGTCGTCCTTTTGATGAACGAGATCGGCCCGGGCCACCTGATGGACGTGATGCGTCGTGCTGGCGCGCGGCCGGAACTGCCGGGCGACCGGGCGGGGCTGGCCGTGGCGCTTGGCGGGGTGGGCGTGACGCTGTCCGACATGGTGCAGACTTACGCCATGCTGGCCAATGGCGGACAGGCAAGGCCCCTACGTTGGCGGCAAGGGGCCACGACCGCGCCGGCGGTGCAGGTGCTGGGCCGCACCGCCGCCTGGCAGGTGGCCGATATCCTGTCGGGCGTTGCCCCGCCGGCGGGGGCACCGACATGGCGGCTGGCCCACAAGACAGGCACGTCATATGGTCATCGCGATACGTGGGCTGTCGGGTTCGACAGACGGCATGTCGCCGGTGTCTGGGTGGGACGCCCCGACGGTACGCCCGTGCCCGGTGCCTTCGGTGGCGAGATCGCTGCGCCATTGCTGTTCGAGGCGTTCCAGCGCCTCAAGGACAGGGCCGAGCCGCTGCCACCGCCGCCGCCCGACAGCCTGATCGTCCCGACCGCCGAACTACCGCAACCGCTGCGCCGTTTCACCGGACGCGGCAGCGTGTTCAGTACATCCCCGGACGCCCCCAAGCTGGTGTTTCCGCCGGATGGCGCGCGCCTGCCGATCACAGATGAGCGGTTGACAGTCAAGCTGCGCGACGGTGTGCCACCATTCACTTTCATGGCGAACGGGCGGCCGCTACGCACCGGGATCCATCAACGCGAAGCCAGCCTACCGGTTGACAGCAAAGGGTTTTCCACGATTTCCGTGATCGACGCCAAGGGGCGCGCCGCGCGCGTTTCCATCCGTATCGACTAGCAGGACCGCCAGGGTCACATCCGTTCGAATGCCAGCGCGATGCCCTGTCCGCCGCCGATGCACATTGTCACCAGCGCACGGCTGCCGCCGATGCGCGCCAGTTCGTAAAGGGCCTTGACGGTCAGGATCGCGCCGGTCGCCCCGACCGGGTGGCCGAGCGCGATGGCGCCGCCATTGGGGTTCACCCGGGCCGGGTCGAGGCCCAGCTCCCTGTTCACTGCCAGCGCCTGCGCGGCAAAGGCCTCGTTCGATTCGATCACATCGAAATCATCGCCGGTGAGACCGGTTTTATCCAGCAGCGCACGCACGGCGGGGACGGGGCCGATGCCCATCACCTCGGGGCGCACGCCAGCATGGGCATAGCCCAGCAGACGGGCCTTGGGACGCAGGCCCGCGGCCTTGGCCGCGTCGGCCCGCGCCAGCACGACAGCCGCTGCACCGTCATTGATTCCGCTGGCATTTCCGGGGGTTACTGTCCCGTCCTTTTGAAAGGCGGGACGCAGGCCGGCCAGCGAATCGGGCGTTGTCGGCTTGGGGTGTTCATCCGTGTCGAAGGTGACGGTATCACGCTTCACCCGGACCTCCACCGGGGCGATCTGGGACGCGAAGCGACCCGCCTCGATCGCGCGCGCGGCGCGGGTCTGGCTTTCCAGCGCGAAGGCGTCCTGATCCTCGCGGCTGATGCGGTGCTCGACCGCGACGTTTTCGGCGGTGACGCCCATATGCCCCGTGCCGAAAGGGCAGTTCAGCGCGCCCAGCATCATGTCAAGCGTACGGACATCGCCCATCTTGGCGCCCCACCGCTGGTCGGGAATGACGAAGGGCGCGCGGCTCATGCTTTCCGCCCCGCCCGCAAGGGCCATGTCGGCATCGCCCAGCATGAGGGATTGCACAGCGGAAACAATGGCTTGCGCCCCCGACCCACACAGGCGGTTGACGTTCATCGCCGGGACGCTGTCGGGGATCTCGGCCTCCATCGCCGCGACACGGGACAGGTACATGTCCTTGGGTTCGGTATTGATCACATGTCCGAAAACGACATGGCCGATTTGCCCCGGGGCGACACCGGCCCGGGTCATCGCAGCCTTGGCGGCGCTGGCGCCGAGCGCCGTTGGCGGCGTCGCGGCAAGTGCCCCGCCGAAAGTGCCGATTGCCGTCCGTGCGCCGTCCAGAATGACGATATCGGTCATTGGATCACCCCTGTCCGTGAGAACATCTCCATTGGTAACAATATTGCGGGCGCCGGGGCAACGGGAACCTGCCGCGGCGTCGTGGCGTCACGATTAACGCGGCGGGACAGCCATTTTACGCCTGTCGGCAGCGCGTCGGTATCGCGGCGGCAACCGCACGGTGCCCGGCTGCGGGGCACGCGGCGGGTTAACGGGGCGCCCGCCGCGATCCCGGAACAAGCGGTTCGCGGCCGGTTCCGGTCAGCAGCCAGCACTCCCGCCCGACGAACACCGCCGGGCGCAGGGGCCGGCCCCACCCGGCGCCGCCGTCAAGGTTGACCCGGTTGCCGTGGTGCCGCGGGTACGGCAGGGCGGTGTGGCCATGAACGACGAGCCGGCCGTGATCGCGCCCGTCGGACAGGAAAGGCTCGCGGATCCAGAGGAGGTCGTCGGGCGACTGGTCCGACAGCGCGATGCCCGGGCGTATGCCGGCATGAACGAAGACCAGTTCCGGCGTTTCGTGATAGAGGGGCAGGGTTGCCAGAAATCGGCGATGCGATTGGGGCACGGCGCTGCGCACCGCCTGCCAGTTCGGCGACAATTGCGAGGCCGCAACCCCGTAGGAGGCCAATGTCGCCACGCCGCCCATGTTTTCCCCGAGCCATGCCGGCCCCGGCCCCTCCGCGCCGGCATGCGCGGCGTCAAGAAAGTCGAGAAAAATCTGGTCGTGATTGCCGCGCAGAACGGTCCAGTCATGCCCCGCCGCCTGCCCCGCGATCAGCCTGTCGATCACGCCGCGGCTGTCGGGGCCGCGATCGACCAGATCACCAAGGAAGACGATCGTCGCGTCCGCCCCGCCATCCGCTTCGACCGTGGCAAGCGCCGCGTCGAGCGCCTCGCGCTGGCCGTGAATATCGGGGATGACATAAAGGGGCGTGGGCATGACCACATCCTGACAGGGCCCGGATCAGGCGGCGAGCCCCTTGGCACCGATTTCGAGAAACTTCTTGCGCCGATCCTGAACCAGCGCCTCGGGGCTCTTGGCATCGAGTTCGCTCAGCATCGCCTCGATCGTCCGGCCGACGGCGCCGATCGTCGCGTCACGGTCGCGATGCGCGCCGCCCAGCGGTTCGTCGATGATCCGGTCGGCCACGCCCAGTTTGCGCAGGTCCTGCGCCGTCAGCCGCAGGGCCTCGGCCGCTTCGCGCATTTTCTCGGCGTCCTTCCAGAGGATGGAGGCGCAGCCCTCGGGCGAGATGACCGAGTAAACCGAGTGTTCCAGCATCGCGACGCGATTGGCCGAGGCCAGCGCCACGGCCCCGCCCGAGCCGCCCTCGCCAATGATGACGGAGACCAGCGGCACGCCGATGGACAGGCATTTCTCGGTGGCGCGCGCGATGGCCTCGGACTGGCCGCGCTCCTCGGCGCCCTTGCCGGGATAGGCGCCGGGCGTGTCCACGAGCGTCACGACGGGCAATCCGAACCGATGCGCCATGTCCATGAGGCGGATCGCCTTGCGGTACCCCTCGGGGCGGGCCATGCCGAAATTGCGTTCGATCCGGCTTTTGGTGTCATTTCCCTTTTCGTGCCCGATCACCATGACCGGACGATCGGCAAGCCGTGCCGGCCCGCCCATCACCGCGTGGTCGTCGGCGAAATTCCTGTCGCCGGCCAGCGGCGTGTACTCGGTGAAAAGCGCCTCGATGTAATCACGGCAATGGGGCCGCTCGGGGTGCCGTGCGACCTGGCATTTGCGCCACGGGCTGAGCGCCTTGTAGAGGTCGCGCAGCAGGTCGGCCGCCTTGCGGTCGAGCGCGCCGGCCTCGTCCTCGACATTCATGTCCTCGCTGGTGCGGGCCATGGCGCGCAGTTCTTCGGCCTTGCCTTCGATCTCTGCCAAAGGCTTTTCGAAATCGAGGTAATGTGTCATCGACTGCTCTCCTGCTGCCCGCCCCGTATATGGCGGGCCGCGCGCGGTTTTGCAATCACCCCGCCGGCGGCGGGTCGGCCGGATTCTGGCCCGGGCCGTCCTTTTCAGGATCATACAGGCACACGCGGTCGCGTCCGCCTTCCTTGGCGCGGTAAAGCGCCAGATCCGCGCGGTGAACGGCAAGATCCAGCCGTGCTACCGACGGGACGGGCGCAACCCCGAAACTGGATGTGACGTGCAGCCGCTTGCCATCAAGGATCAGCGGGTTTTCCCGCACGCGCGCGCCGAGGCGCTGTGCCACGGCACGGCCCTGCGCACCGCCGTCAGCCTCGAGCAGGATGACGAATTCCTCGCCGCCGAATCGCGCGATGATATCCTCCGCCCGGCAGTTCCGTGCCAGCGTCGCGGTGAACTGTCTCAGGGCGTCGTCGCCGGCCTTATGGCCGAACCTGTCGTTCACGTTCTTGAAATGATCGATGTCGGTGACGATCACCACCAGCGGCCGGCCCGCCAGCGCGGTGGCACGTTCGTAGAAACTGACCCGCGTGCAGGCGCCGGTCAGGACGTCATGGTTGACGGAATATTCCAACCGGTTCGTCAGGTCGTGCACATCGCGCATCCGCTGGCCGATGAAGAAGGAGAACGGCGCCATCAGGATCACGGTGACGATGTAACTGGCATGGGCAACGCGATCGTGGAGCTCGGCCGGCAGCAGCAAGTGCTGCAACCCGATATTGCCCATCAGCGCCACCAAGGTGACGATGACCGAGAACAGGCGCACATCGCCCCGTGTTTTCAACCGTATCCGCATCGTTTCATGCCACCCCGTTACCCTCGGCACACTGACGGGCCCGGGTTAAGATCGGGTGCGCCGCAATGGTGGCCTGCCGCACATAAAGCCGTGCTTTTTAGGAGATTTGAATTGGACAGCCGGCGATGTCACCTTCGCGTGAAAGGTGCGGCGGCGGGCTGGCGGCGGGCGGGCACACCGCCTAGGGTCGGCCCGACACGTCCCTAGGAGCCGCCAATGCCGACCGAGCGTTTCACATTCACCGGCCATGCCGGCCACGAGCTTGCCGCGCGCCTCGATCTGCCCGAGGGGCCGCACCTGGCAACCGCGCTGTTTGCCCATTGCTTCACCTGTTCCAAGGACATCCCGGCCATCCGCCGCATCGCCGCGCGGCTGGCGGGCGCGGGCATTGCCGTGCTGCGCTTCGATTTCACCGGGCTGGGGCATTCGCAGGGCGAGTTCGAGAATACCTCCTTCACCTCCAACATCCGCGACCTCGAACTGGCCGCGGCGGCGCTGGCCGATCGCGGCATGGCGCCGGGGCTGCTGATCGGGCATTCGCTGGGCGGCGCGGCCGTGCTCGGCGCGGCGCGGCGGATCGACAGCGCGAAGGCCGTTGTCACGATCGGCGCGCCGTTCGATCCCGGGCATGTCACCCACAATTTCGGCGGCGCGCTGGAAACCATCGACGCGCAGGGCGTGGCCGAGGTCGATCTGGGCGGGCGGCCCGTGCGGATCGGCCGTGATTTCGTCGAGGACGTGAAGGCCGAATCCCTGCGGGACGAGATCGCGGGGCTGCATCGCGCGCTGCTGGTGCTGCACGCGCCGCGCGACGCTGTCGTCGGGATCGAGAACGCGGCCGAGATCTTCGGCGCCGCCAAACACCCCAAGAGCTTCGTCACGCTCGATGATGCCGACCACCTGATCACCCGCCCCGATGATGCGGAATACGCCGCGCATGTCATCGCCGCGTGGGCGGCGCGGTATCTCGAGCTTGCGCCACCGGCCCCGCCGCCCGGCGCGCCCGAGGGCGTGGTGCGTGTCAGCGAGGCCGACACCGACGGCTTCCTGCAGGATATCAACGCGGGTCCCGACCATCACGTGTTGGCGGATGAACCGGCCGCCTATGGCGGCACGGGCCGCGGCATGTCGCCCTACGGCTTCCTGTCGGCCGGGCTGGGCGCCTGCACCTCGATGACGATCCGGATGTACGCGCGGCGCAAGGGCTGGCCGCTGACCCATGTCAGCGTCGACATCTGCCATGACAAGGTCCATGCACAGGATGCCGACAACCGGGACGCTGCCAAGGTCGACAGGTTCATCCGCGTGATCCGGCTGGGTGGCGACCTGACGGCCGACCAGCGCGCGCGCCTGCTGGAGATCGCCGACCGGTGCCCCGTGCACCGCACGCTCGAACGCAGTTCCGTGGTCGAGACGCGCGCGGGCTGAGGCGCGCGCGCCTCAGTCCTCCGTGCGCAAGCGGGAGCGCTGGACGACCCAGATCACGAAGAGCGGCAACAGCACGGTGATCCCCGTCACGACCAGCAGCAGCCAGCCCAGCTCGGAATAATCCGCCGGCACGTTGACCTCGCCCGTCGCCGGGTCGGTGACCTCGCGCGTGACCACGAAGATCTTGTTGAGGTACTTGGTCAGAAGGCTCGATGCCGACAGCGCGAGGTTGGTGAAGGACGCCATGACAGCAAAGAACGTGGCCTTGAGGTCGGGCGGCGCGTTGCGCGCGATCCAGGCCAGCATCGGGATCATCGCGACCTGGCCGAGCGGCGATTCGATGGCGGTGTCGAGGATGGCGATGAACCGCGCGTCGACCACGCCGGCCGTCCGCGGCGCCGTCCATTCGTGCAGCCCGTAATACAGCCCGATATTGGGCAGGAAAAGCAGCCCGGCCGCCAGCGTCAGCAGGATCACGATCCAGACGATCGGCTTGCGCGCCATCAGCGGGCGCAACAGCACCATCCCCGCCAGCGTCAGCATCGAGGTGATGAGCGACAGCACCGACAGGAACTGCTGGTCGAAACCCAGCACGTCGATGTTGAACCACGTCATGCCGTCGCCCGGCCGCGGCACCGCCCGGAAGAAGAAGATGATCAGCGCCGTCCCCACCAGCGCGCGCGCCTGTGCCGGGCTCAGCGCGCCCACGAGTTGCCGCATCAGCAGCGTCACGATCAGGATGGAACCGGCAAAGATGATCTCCTGTCCGTAGGGCAGCTGCCCCAGCCCCACCGCCAGCGTGATCGCCACGAACCCCGCGCCACCGACGAAATACCACGGGTTGGGCGTCGTCTTCTCGTCGGGGCCCTCGAACAGCGCATCGGCCTCGGCCGGGCCCAACCCCGTTTTCAGCAGGTTCCGCCGGGCACGGTATTTCTGCAGTCCCGCCAGCACCACCCCCGATACCGACATCACCGGGATCAGCAGGGCGGTCAGGTAGATGCCGGCATAGATTGCCGCCTTGTCCTCCTCGGCCATCGCCTCGATGCCCGAGAACATGTAGATGTTCAGCGCCGCGACGACCACCGTGCCCGAGATCAGCGCGAAACGGCCCAGCGTCTGCATCGTGGTGTGCATCGCCTTGGCGGTTTCCTCGGGGATGGGCCGGCCGCGATCGTCGACGCGCGGCACCGCCTCCACCGACATGGCGTCGGCCACCGCGTCCTGCAGGACAAGGCCGCACGGCGCCAGCAGGTAGCTGGTCACGTACCATGCCTCGACCGGCATGACCGCCGCCATCATCGCACGGTGCGTGATCACCAGGTACATGATGAAGACGCTCAGCCCCACCAGCCCCGCGCCGAGATAGACCAGAAGCCACTTCCAGCGCCATATGATGTCCACGAGGTGCCCCAGCGGCATCTTCAGCGCCCAGGGGATGCCGGCCCAGAAGGCCAGACCGGCGAGGTAGGCCGCCGACAGGTCGAGGTATTCCTTGACGTAGAACGTCCCGACGATGGCCGTCAGACCCGAAAAGCCGGCGGCGAAATAGACCATCAGCGGCGGCAGGTAGGACCAGCGCATCTGCCGGGCCAGATCGAACACGATCGCATCCACCCAGCCGGGCCGCCCGGTTTCGTCAGCCATGTCTCCGCCTGCCCCGTTTCACCACGCGGCGCAGCCTATCCCGGCGGGGCCGCCGCGATCAACGCCCTGTCTTCTTCTCGGTCCAAATACCCGCGATCCCGCCGGCGCGGCCGGGCGCGACCGGGGCAGCGGGGTGCCCGGCCTCAGGGCTTGGGGTGATCGTCGTATTCGTCAGACAGGATGCGGCGGGCGTCGCCCTCGGGGTCATCGTACTGGTTCGAGCGGACCGTGTAGATGAAGAAGACAAGGCCAAGCCCCCCGAGGATCAGCGAGATGGGGATGAGATACGCCAGAATGTTCATGCCCGCCCTTTCAGCCTGAGCGCGTTCAGCGACACCGTAATCGAACTTGCCGACATGGCCAAGGCCGCGATCAGCGGCGTGGCCAGCCCCGCCACCGCGAGCGGGACCGCGACGATGTTGTAGAGGGTCGCGATACGGAAGTTTTCGCGGATCCGCCGCGTCGCCGCCCGGGCCGTGCCGCAGGCGGACGCGATGGGCGACAGGTCCCCCCCCAGCAGGACGATATCCGAGGCGACCCGCGCCGCGTCCAGCGCCGAGGCCGGCGAGATCGAGACATGCGCCGCCGCCAGCGCCGCCGTGTCGTTGAGCCCGTCGCCCACCATCAGCACGGCGCGCCCCTCGCGGGCCATTGCCTGGATACGGGTGGCCTTGTCGGCCGGCAGGGCTTCGGCCATCCATTGCGTGATCCCCAGGCGACGGGCCAGCGCCTCGACCGCCGGGGTGGTGTCGCCTGACATCAGGTAGACGGACTTGCCGCTGTCCACGAGGGCCTGCACGGCCGCCTCGGCCCCGTCGCGCAGGCGGTCGGCAAAGGTGAAGGCCACCGGCGCCGCATCGCCGCGCTGCAGGTAGCTCGCGGTTTCGGCCCCCGGCTCGGCCCCGGTCCAGCTTGCGCGGCCCAGCCGCACCTCCTGGCCCTCGAAGACCCCCTTCGTGCCGTGGCCCGGCACCTCGGTCACGTCGGTCACGGGGGCGGCGGCGAAACCGGCCTCGCGCGCCGCGCGGGTGATGGCCTGCGCGAGCGGGTGCGACGACCCTTCGGCCAGTGCCAGCGCCACCTCCACCTCGCGCCGCGGCAGGGCCGCGAGGTTCGTGAGCACGGGCGTCCCCGCGGTCAGCGTGCCGGTCTTGTCGAAGACCACCGTATCGACCTGCGCCAGCCGTTCCAGCGCGGTCTCGTGCTTGATGAGCATCCCCCGGCGGAACAGCCGGCCGCTGGCCGCCGTCGTCACCGCCGGCACGGCGAGGCCCAGCGCGCAGGGGCAGGTGATGATCAGCACCGCGGCGGCGATGTTCAGCGCCGTGCGCATGTCCCACGTGTAGGCATACCAGCCGACGAAAGCCAGCGCCGACAGGATATGCACGCCCGGCGCATAGAGCTTCGCCGCCCGGTCGGCCAGCGAGGTATAGCGCGAGCGGCCCGATTCCGCGATCGCCACGAGGTCGGCCATGCGGTGCAGCGACGTGTCGCTGCCCACGGCCGTCGCCCGTATCGTCAGCGGACCGGTCAGGTTGACCTCGCCCGCCGAGACGGCCTGCCCCTCGGTGGCGAAGGCGGGCACGGTTTCCCCGGTCAGGAGCGACCGGTCGATTTCCGACGTGCCCTCGACGATCTCGCCGTCCACGGGCATCCGGCCACCGGGGCGCACGCGCACCAGGTCGCCCACCGCGAGGTCAGCCACGTTGACCGTCCGTTCCTCGCCGTCCGGGTCCAGCCGCAGGGCGCGGGGCACCTCCAGCGCGGTCAGTTCCTCGGCGGCCGACCGCGCGATGGCCCGCGTGCGATGGTCAAGGTACCGCCCCGCCAGCAGGAAGAAGGTCAACGCGATGGCCGCGTCGAAATAGGCGTGTTCGCCCGACAGCGATGTCTCCCACAGCGAGGTGACCACCGCCAGCAGGATCGCCAGCGTGATCGGCACGTCCATGTTGAGCTGTCGCTTGCTGAGCGCCGCCCACGCGTTGCGGAAAAACGGCTGGCCGGAAAAGGCGATCGCGGGCATGGCGATGGCGGCCGAGATCCAGTGGAACATGTCGCGCGTCGGCCCCTCGGCGCCCGACCAGACCGACACCGACAGCAGCATGACGTTCATGCTGGCGAAGCCGGCCACGGCGAGCCGCATCAGCAGGTCGCGCCCGGCCTTGTCGGTGGCCGTGGCCGACAGCGTGCCGGGGTCCAGCTCGTGCGCCTCGTAGCCCAGCGATTCGACGAGGCCGGCCATCTCGGCCGCGGTCACGTCCGGCGCCGCCTCGATGCTGGCGCGCTTGAGCGTGAGGTTCACCCGCGCCGAGGTCACGCCCGGATGCGCGTTCAGCGCCTTCTCGATCCGCGTGATGCAGGCCGAGCAGTGGATCGTCGGCAGGCTGAGCGCGATCTGCGCGTTGTCGGGCAGTTCCGCCGCGGCCTCGGCGGCCGGGGCGGCCGCGCAGGCCGGGCAGGCCGAGACCGGCGAAGGGCGCATCGTGGCCGTCACGGTGTCATTCCTTGATCAGGACCACGCGCTGGCGGAACTCGGTACCGTCCAGCGCGGTGGCCTCCATCCGGATGTTCCAGTTGCCGTCACCCAGCGGCACGCGGGCCACGTAGGCGCGTCCGTCAAAGGTGAAATCCGGTGTCTTGTCGTCGAAGACATGCGTGGCCCGCCCTACAGTGGCGTCCAGCCGGCCCACCTGTACGGGTTCGCCCGCCTCATCGGTGATGCGCAGGGTCAGCAGGCCGCCCTTGTGATGCGCCGACACGTCCCAGCCGAGCGATTCCTGCGCCGCCTTGCGTTCGTTGAACGTCTGGCTGGCGACGTAGGAATTCTTGACCTCGAGCCCCGGAAAGGTGTTCACCGCCGAGAAGGCCAGCACGAGGTTGACGCCGATGATCACCGTGAAGGCGGCCGCGAAGCCGATGAACACGTGCTTGCCCGTTATGCGCCGTTCGCTCATCAGTTCGCCTTTCCGTTGAAAACAGTGTCCTTGTGGGCCCGGTCGCCGTTCGAGATGTCCTCGACCCACAGGCGCAGTTCCGTGCGGTCCCGCCGGGCCGGGTCGGATCCCGGCGGCGCGACCAGATAGACCCGTTGCAGCATGGCCGTGTCGGCCGGCACGTTCACCGTGCTGTAGGGCGTGCCCTCGAGCTGGAGACGCACCGCGTTGTGCCCGGTGACGGACATCTTGAAGGGCCGTTCCTCGCCGTGCTTGTTGCGCAGCCGCACCTCGTAGGTGTTGCGGATGGAGCCATCGGACATGGTGACGAAGGTCGGGTTGCGCACCGGCGCCACGGTCATGTCGATATCGGGCCGGATGAACAGGGCAAACAGCAGCCCCACGCCGACGAGGGACCAAAGCGACGTGTAGAGCACGGTGCGCGGCCTGAACACGTGTTTCCAGACGGGCGTGGCCTGTCCGCCTTCGCGTTCGGCCTGTTCGTCGGTCAGCGCCATGTAGTCGATCAGGCCGCGCGGCTTGCCGATCTTGGCCATGATGTCATCGCAGGCGTCGATGCACAGGGCGCAGGTGATGCATTCAAGCTGCTGCCCGTCGCGGATGTCGATCCCCACCGGGCAGACGTTGACGCAGGCCATGCAATCGATGCAGTCGCCCTGCTCGGCACCGTTCTGGACTTCCTCGGAATGCTTGCGCGGCTCGCCGCGCCATTCGCGGTAGGCGACGGTCAGCGTGTCCTCGTCCATCATCGCGGCCTGGATGCGCGGCCACGGGCAGGCATAGATGCAGATCTGTTCACGCGCGAAGCCGCCGAAGAAGAAGGTCGTGCCGGTCAGCACCGCGATGGTGGTATAGGCAATCGGGTGCGCGTCCAGCGTGAAGAGGTCGACCAGCAGCGTCGGCGCATCGGTGAAATAGAACACCCACGCCCCGCCGGTCGCGACCGCGATCAACAGCCACGTGACCCACTTGCCAAGGCGCAGGCGCAGCTTGCGGAAATCCCATTTCTTCTGCCGGTGCAGGCGCAGCCGGGCGTTCCGGTCGCCCTCGATCCAGCGCTCGACGAGGATGAAAAGGTCGGTCCAGACCGTCTGGGGGCAGGCATAGCCGCACCAGACCCGGCCGAGCGCCGAGGTGAACAGGAACAGCCCCAGCCCGGCCATGACCAGAAGCCCGGCGATGAAATAGAATTCATGCGGCCAGATCTCGATCCAGAAGAAATAGAAGCGGCGGTTGGCCAGATCCACGAGCACCGCCTGATCGGGCAGGTTCGGGCCGCGGTCCCAGCGGATCCATGGGGTGACATAATAAATCCCCAGGGTGACGATCATGATCACCCACTTGAGATTGCGGAACTTGCCGAAGACCTTCTTGGGAAATACCGGTTCGCGGGCGGCATAGAGGCTTTGCGGTGCGTCGGGCTGTGTATCGGCCAACGGAATCACTCCGGGTGTCGGGAAACTGTGCAATCGCTTTTGTCAGCAGGGCCCGTCAGCGGCTTTGACATGTATCAAATTCTGACTCTGAAAGTGATCTTATTCAAGTGCGGCAGAATTGCGCGCCTGCTTGCGCAGCCATGCCGCGAAGGACCGGGCGGGCGGTCGCAGGACACCGGGGCGCGTCACGATGTGATATCCCGCGGCGCCCCCGTCCCTGAACAGCTCCAGCAGGCGGCCGGCGTCGATGTCGTGGCGCACCCATTCACGAACCGTCACCGCCACGCCGTAGCCGTTGCGCAGACCGTCGAGCAAGAGGTTGCCGGGCACCTGCGTCAGCCCGCCCTCGCGGTCCCGGGTCACACCCCGGCGGCGCAGCCAGTCGCTGGCCTCGGTTGTGCCGAATTCCTGCAGCCACGGCAAACCCGTCAGGTCCGCCGGCTCGGACACGTCGCGGCCCGCGACCAGTTCGGGCGCGGCCACGGCGACGATGGGCGTCTCGAACAGCGGCCGCGAATCCAGCCCCGGCCAATCGCCGGTGCCGTAGCGGATGGCGATGTCGATGCCGCCCGGCTCGATCGGGACGATCCGCGGCGTCGGGTCGATCATCAGGTCGATTCTCGGATGCGCCTCGCGGAAATCGGAAAGGCGCGGCATCAGCCAATGCGCCGCGAAGCTGGGCGTCGTGCTGATCTGAAGGGGGCGGTCGGCGTCGGCCGCGCTCAGCGCCGCGGTCATCCGGGCGATGGCGCCGAACCCGACGCTGCACGCGTCGGCAAGCTGGCGGCCTTCGGACGTCAGCATCAGTTCCCGGCCCGTCCTGTCGACCAGCGCCACGCCCATGTGTGTCTCCAGCGACCGCACCTGCTGGCTGATCGCGGCATGGCTGACATTCAGGGCCGCCCCGGCCGACATGGTCGATCCCGTCTCGGCCAGGGCGGCGAAGGCGCGCAGCGCCGTAAGGGGTGGCAGTTCGAGCCAGTTCATGAATGTAACCCCTGCTTACAGTTTTGAATTTTTCCTGAGTCGCGTAGCGCCACGCGTTGCGCCATACAGAGCGCACAAAACCAGATTCAGAAAGGAAACGCCATGCTCAAAATATTCGCCAATTCTTTCATGACCGCCGCCCGCACAGACGCCCGCGTGCACTGGGGCGCACCGGGACATTGGCGCAAGGGTCCGGCCTTTGACACCCGCAGCCCCGCCGAACTGGTCGCCCATACCGAAGGCCGCCGCCGCGACTGAAGATTGGTGTCTTCGCAGCGATCACCACCGGTTCGAGGCCGGGCCGCCCCGGCGGCCCGGTCCGCATTTTTTGACGCGACCGTTTGCCGCCCTATGCTCTTGTCGAGATTTGACACCATGTCAGGAGGCCTCGATGTCGCAGCCGCAACCGGGAATCGCCGAACGCAACGGTGCACGCCTGAAAGATCGCGCCGAGTATGCAAGCAAACCCCGCCCGCTCACCAGCAATGCCGGGGCAACCGTGGCCGAGGCGGTCAAGGAGATGTCGGCCAAGAATTACGGCTGTATCATCATCACCGATGCCGACAGCCGGATCGAGGGCGTGGTGACGGAACGCGACATCATGAACAAGCTGGTCGGCAAGGCACTCGACCCGAACACCGTGACACTGGGCGAGATCATGACACGCGAGCCGAGGTTGGCGCGCGAGGACGACCAGATGCTGGATTGGCTGCGCATCATGTCAAACGAGCGGTTCCGGCGGTTGCCGGTAGTCGATGACGAGGGGCGCATAAAGGCGCTCTTCACGCAGGGCGATTTTGTCAGCTACACGTGGCCCGACCTTTTCGACCAGGCCAAGAACCTTGCCAAGGCATCGGTCATCAGCCGCTTCCACTATTTCCTGATCGGTGGAGGTATCCTGATTTACGTGCTGGCGATGATCGTGGTGGTCAGCGCCGTCTGAAAAAAGGCCTTACATCGCGGCCCGCGGCAGGATGATGTGGCACCGGCCATTCCAGGAAACGCGCGAACAGGACGGAAGGGCCGGTGCCTGACCCCGGGACGCCACATCGGGCGCCCCGGGGCATTCTTGTGTCACTCGCCGCCACCAAGCTGGTGGACGTAGGCCGAGACGGCGCGGATCTCGGACTCGCTCAACCGTTCGTTCCACGGGGGCATGACGCCGTACCGCGAATTGGTGACGGTTTCCTTGATGGTCGCGAAATCCCCGCCATAGAGCCAGATCGCGTCGTTGAGCGCGGGCGCCCCCTGGAACTGGTCACCGCTGCCGTCTTCCATGTGGCAGGCCGCGCAGTTGTTGACGAACAGCTCCTCGCCGGCGGCGGCGGCGGTCGCGTCACGCGGCGTGCCGCCCGACAGCGTCATCACGTAGTTGGCGACCTGGTCGATTTCCTCCTCGGCGAGTATGTCACCGAAGGCGGGCATTTCCGAGTACCGGGCGTCGGGGTCCTCCTCGTTCCGGATGCCGTGGGCGACGGTGTGATGGATATCCTCCATCTTGCCGCCCCAGAGCCACGCATCGTCGATCAGGTTGGGATACCCCTTGGCCCCCGCCGCACCCGAGCCGTGGCACTGCGCGCACCATGTCTTGAAGACGGCCTCCCCGGCGGAGCGGGCATAGCCCTGCAATTCCGGGTCGGTCGTGATCGCCGCGAGCTCCACCGACGCCAGCTTCTCGTTGATCTGGGCGTTGGCCGCCTCGGCCTCGGCGATGTCCTGGGCCACGTTCTCGCGGGTGGACCAGCCCATGTAGCCCGCCGTCGCGTCCTTGATGCCCGGCCATGCGGGATAGGCGATGGTATACCAGATGCCCCAGATGATGGTGGCGTAGAACACCCACAGCCACCAGCGCGGCAAGGGGTTGTTGTATTCCTGGATGCCGTCCCACTCGTGCCCGGTGGTTTCCGGCTCCTGCTTCTTGGTCGGTTTCTTGGCCATGTCGTCTCACGCCTCCTTGGCGTCGGGGTCGCCGTCACTGGCGTCGGATTCGCCGTCACCGGCGGGTTTGTCTTCGTGCCGGAAGGGGATGCCTGACGGTTCCTCGTATGTCTTGGTTGCGCCCGGGCGGAACACCCAGATCACGACACCGATGAAGAACACGAAGAGGAACAGCAGCATCCAGCTGTCGGCGAACTGGCGGAGCAGGGAATATGTTTCCATCTCGTCACCTTCCTCAGCGGCTGGCCACTGGCGTGAAGGTCGAGAAATCGACCAGCGTGCCCAGCATCTGCAGATACGCGATCAGGGCGTCGGCCTCGGAAATACCGGCCTGACCGTCGAAATTGCGCACGTTCACCTTGTCGCCGTAGCGCTCTGACAGCCCCTCGGTATCGCCGAACGGATCGACCTGCGCCCGGAAATCGTCGGCCGCGTTCTCGATCATCGCCTCGGTATACGGCACGCCCACGAACGCGTCGGTGCGCAGCCGGTCCTCGATGTATTCCGGCTCGATCATCCGGTCCTCGAGGTAGCCGTATTTCGGCATGACCGATTCCGGCACCACCGATTGCGGGTCGCGCAGGTGGTCCACGTGCCATTCGTCCGAGTAGCGGCCGCCGACGCGCGCCAGGTCGGGCCCGGTGCGCTTGGAGCCCCACTGGAACGGGTGGTCGTACTGCGATTCCGCCGCGAGGCTGTAATGGCCGTAACGCTCGACCTCGTCGCGCATCGGCCGGATCATCTGGCTGTGGCAGACATAGCAGCCTTCGCGGATGTAGATGTCACGCCCGGTCAGCTCCAGCGGGGTGTAGGGGCGCATGCCCTCCACGTCCTCGATGGTGTTTTCCAGCCAGAAAAGCGGTGCGATCTGAACGATGCCCCCGATCGTCACCACGAGAAAGGCGAAGATCGTCAGAAGCGTGATGTTCTTCTCGAGGATCGCGTGTTTGTCCAGGATTGCCATTGGTCGGTCCCTTCTCTTATTCGGCCGGGACCGCGGAATGGCTGCTTTCAACAGCCGGGTTCCGCCGGACGGTCATGTAAAGGTTGTAGCACATGATGATTGCACCGGTGATGTAGAGCACTCCGCCAAGGCCGCGCACCACGTACATCGGGAACTTGGCCGCCACCGTGTCGGCGAAGGAGTTCACGAGGAAGCCGTTGGCATCCACTTCGCGCCACATCAGACCTTCCATGATGCCGGTCACCCACATGGACGCGGCGTAGAGGATGATGCCGATCGTGGCGAGCCAGAAGTGCCAGCTGACCATCGAGAGCGAGTAAAGCCGTGCACGGTTCCACAGTTTCGGCACGAGGAAGTAGA
>JAVLCJ010000099.1:0-10665 GCA_031580875.1 Roseovarius sp. | reverse complement strand
ATATCGTCACGATCGAGAACGTCGCGGCGGCCGACCTGACGCAGGACGACTTCCAGTTCATCTGAGTCCGTAAGGGTACCGGCCTGGGCGCGCGGTCACGCGCCCCGGCCGCCCCGGCGGAACATCCGCACCACGATCAGGAAAAAGAGCGGCACGAAAATGACGCCCAGCACCGTGGCCGACAGCGTGCCGCCCAGCACGCCCGAGCCGATGGCGGTGCGCCCGCCGGACCCGGCCCCGGAACTCAGCACCAGCGGCAGGACACCGAGGGAAAACGCCATCGAGGTCATGATGATGGGCCGGAACCGCTGGCGCGCGGCCTCGCTCACGGCATCGAGCAGCCGTTCGCCCTGTTCATGCCTGTCCCGCGCGAACTCGACGATCAGAATGGCGTTCTTGCCTGTCAGGCCGATCACCGTCAGCAGGCCGACCTGGAAGAAGACGCCGTTTTCAAACCCGCCGAGCCAAGCCCCGGCAAGGGCGCCCAGCACCCCGATGGGCATCGCGAGCATCACCGCGAAGGGAATTGTCCAGCTTTCGTAAAGCGCGGCCAATGACAGGAAAACCGCCGCCAGCGAAAGTGCATAGAGAAGCGGGGCCTGGCTGCCCGATTGCCGCTCTTCAAGCGACAGGCCCGTCCACGCCGCGTCATAGCCCCCGCCCAGTTGGGCCACGAGGCGTTCCATCTCGGCCATGGCCTCGCCGGTCGTCACACCCGGCGCGGGCGAGCCCTGGATCTGCATCGAGGGCACGCCGTTGTAGCGGTAGAGCCCTTTCGCCCCGTAATCCCAGTTGCCCTCGGCGAAATTGGAAAACGGCACGAGCCCGCCGCTCGCGTTGCGCACCCGCCACTTGTCGATATCCGACGGTGTCGCGCGGGCAGCGGCCTCGCCCTGGACATAGACCCGCTTGATACGGCCCTGATCGATGAAATCGTTGACGTAGGTGCCTGCCCAGGCGATCTGCAACAGCTCGCCCACATCCGTGGGGGTCAGCCCCATGGCCCCGGCCTTGCGCCAGTCGATCTCGAGGTTGAACTGCGCCGCGTCCTCAAGCCCGCTCGGCCGGGCCGAGGCGATGAGATCGCTCTGCGCCGCCATGCCCAGAAGCCGGTTTCGCGCCTCCAGGAGCGCCTCGTGGCTCTGCCCGCCGCGGGCCTGCAGGTAGAAATCGAAGCCCGAGACATTGCCGAGCTCGATCACCGAGGGCGGCACGACGGGGAAGACCTGCGCATCGCGTATGCCGCTGAACGCGCCGAACGCGCGTCCGGCAAGCGCCTGCACGCTCTGGCCCGGCTCGGGGCGCTTCTTCCAGTCCTTCAACTGGACGAAGGCTAGCCCCATGTTCTGCCCGCGCCCGGCAAAGCTGAACCCGACGACGCCGAACATCGAGTCGACGACGTCCGCCTCCTGGTTCAGGAAATAGTCCTCGGTCTGCTTTACAACGTCCAGCGTTCGCTCGGCGGTGGCGCCCGTCGGTGTCTGTATCAGGGTGAAAAGGATGCCCTGGTCCTCTTCCGGCAGGAACCCGGTCGGTGTGCGCATGAAGAGAACGACCATCGCCGCCGCCAGCCCCAGATAGATCATCCCCACCCGAACCGGGCGGCGCACGCTCCAGCGCACGGTGCCGGTATACCCGCGGCTCACCGCGCCGAAACCCGCATTGAACCACGCGAAAGGCCCGCGCCGTGCGGAATGATCCCCCGATTTCAGCAGGGACGCGCACAAGGCCGGCGTGAGGGTGATTGCCACCACGACCGACAGCGCCATGGCCGAGACGATCGTGATCGCGAATTGCTGGTAGATCACGCCGGTTGACCCGGGAAAGAACGCCATCGGCACGAAGACTGCCGACAGCACCATCGCGATGCCCACCAGTGCGCCGGTGATCTGGCCCATCGACTTGTGCGTGGCCTCGCGCGGGGGCAGCCCCTCCTCGGACATGATGCGCTCGACATTCTCGACGACGACGATGGCGTCGTCCACCAGCAGCCCGATCGCCAGCACCATCGCCAGCATGGTCAGCGTGTTGATCGTGAACCCGGCCGCTGCAAGAACGCCGAACGTGCCCAGCAGGACGACGGGCACCGCAAGCGTCGGGATCAGCGTCGCGCGCAGGTTCTGCAGGAACAGAAGCATCACCAGAAAGACCAGCCCGATGGCCTCGAACAGCGTCTTCACCACTTCCTTGATCGATATCTCGATGAAGGGCGTCGTGTCATAGGGAATCACGTACTCCACGCCTTCCGGAAAGAACTCCGCGAACCCGGCCATCCGCTCCTTTACCGCGTCTGCCGTGTCCAGCGCGTTGGCCCCGGGGGCCAGACGGATCGCCATGCCCGACGCCGGGTCCCCGTTGAAGCGCGCGATCGTGGCGTAGTTTTCCGCCCCGATCTCGACACGGGCGACATCGTCCAGCAGCACCAGCCCGCCGTCGGTCTCGGCCCGCAGAACGATCTGGCGGAAATCCTCGGGCGTGCTCAGCAGCGATTGCGCCGTGATCGTGGCGTTCAATTGCTGGTCGTCAACCGTGGGCCGCGCCCCGAAGGCCCCGGCGGATATCTGCGCGTTCTGCGCCGACACCGCCGCCACCACGTCCGAGGGCGTCAGCTCGAACGCGGCCAGCTTGGCCGGGTCCAGCCAGATGCGCATGGCGTACTGGCCCCCGAACACGTCGACCGATCCCACGCCCTCGATCCGGCTCAACTCGTCGACGAGGTTGGTTTCCATGTAATCGGCAAGGTCGACCTGCTCGAGCTGCCCGTCCGCCGAAATCAGCGCCACGACCATCAGGAACCCGGCCGAGGATTTCTCGACGCTCACGCCCTGCCGCTGGACGATCTCCGGCAGGAGTGGCGTGGCCCGCGACAGCTTGTTCTGGACCTGAACCTGCGCGATGTCGGCATCCGTGCCCGTCTCGAAGGTCAGTTCGATCTCGACACGACCGGACGACGTGGAACTCGACGAGAAATACCTGAGCCCGTCCAGCCCCGTCATTTGCTGCTCGATCACCTGCGTGACTGTATTGGCGACGGTGTTCGCCGACGCGCCGGGATAATTTGCCGTGATCGTCACGGATGGCGGCGCGATCTGCGGATACTGGGCAACGGGCAACAGCCGTATCGCCAGCACGCCGATCCCCATGATCAGGATAGAGATCACCCAGGCGAAAACGGGGCGGTCGATGAAAAATCGTGCCATGTCAGATACCCCCGAGACCCGCGTTCATTCGTCGTCCCCGGCCGGGTCGGCGGTTGCCCCGCGTTCTTCAGGGCTCACCGTGCTGCCCGGAGAGGTTTTCTGGAACCCCGCCACGATCACCCGCTCACCGTCCGACAGCCCGTCATCGACCACCCAGTCGCTGCCACGATCCTGCAGGATCGAGATCGACCGCTCCTCCACCGTGCCGTCGCTGCCGACAACCCAGACCGCGGGCCGCCCCCGCCGGTCCCGCACGACGCCTTCCTGCGGCACAAGGAACACGTCCTTGACGACCTCGACGGGCATCTCGACCTGCACGTACATTCCCGGCAGCAGCAGGGTCTCGGGGTTGTCGAATTGCAACCTCAGGGTCACGACACCCGTCTGCGGGTCAACATCGGGCTCGGCCGCGCGCAGGCGACCCGTCTGGTCATACTCCGTGCCGTCCGCGAGGGTCAGGCGCACGATGCCTTCGGTATCGGCCAGTTCCTTTTCCGTCTGGCCGCGGCGCCATCGCAACAGATCGGCCGCGGATTGCGTCACGTCCACATAGACCGGGTCGATGTTGCGGATCACCGCCAGCGGCGTAGCCTGGCTCGCCGTGACCAGGGTGCCGGCGCTTACCCGCGACAGGCCGATACGCCCCGACAACCGGGCGCGGATCGTGGTGTATGACAGTTCGATCTCCGCGGCATTGACGCGGGCCTCGGCCAGTTGCAGCGCGGCGCGCGCGGAATCTCGCGCGGCAAGCGCACTGTCCAGCGCCTGCTCGCTGGCAACGTTGCGCGATTGCAGCTCCAACTGTCGTTCCGCGGCACGCTGCGCGGCCCGAAGCTCGGCCTCCGCCTGCGCGACCGAGGCGCGCGCCTGCTGCAGCGCCGCCTCGTAACTGTCGGGATCGATCCGGTAAAGCGGGTCCCCCGCCGCCACCTCCCCGCCCTCGCGGAACAGGCGTTCGGTGATGATACCGTCGACCTGTGGCCGCACCTCCGCCTGCGCGGAGGCCGCGACCCGGCCCGGCAGTGTCGAGGTCAGGGTCACCGTCTCGGGCGCTACCGTGACCACGGTGACCGGCGCGGGGCCGCCCTGTTGCTGCGCCGCGCCCGGCAGCGAGCCGCCAAGCAGGAAAAGGGCCGCCAGCAGGGTGCGGCAGGGTCGAGGCATGAAATGTCGCATACTGATCCTTTCGGAGAGTGGCGGCGGGCCCTGCCCGGCGTGACCGTCAGCCTTGCGAAGGTTAAATAGCAGCCGTCTGCCGTTGACAACCCCGGCGCCCATCCCCTGTGCCCGTCACCGCCCGCACTCCACCACCCTTTTACCCGTGTTTAAACCGGAAAATCCGGCTTGGCCGGAATCGCACAACCCTTGTGCAGGCAAATGTTTCACCGGGATGAAACCCGCCATGCCGCGGGTGCGTCAATAATTGCCGGCCACGTATTTCGCGATCGCCGCACCGCGGGAGTTCACATCGAGCTTCTGGTAGATCGCCTTGAGATAATATTTCACCGTGTTCTCGCTCAGCCCAAGCCGCGCGGAGATCTGGAAATTGGTCAGCCCGTCAACCAGCAGCGCAAGGATCTCGTGCTCGCGCCGGGACAGGCTGTCGGCGTTCTCGCTCGTCAGCTTGCGCAGGATGTCCGTTGGCACGATCGAGTGCCCCTCGACCAGCTTGCCGAGGATCTTCGGCAGGCTGACGAGGATCTGGCTCATCATGCACACGGAATTCGCGCCGCTCTTGATCGCGGTGCGGATGAAGGCGAACTCGGTGTCCTCGGCAACCACCACGACCATCACGCCGGGATATTCGCGGCGAACCATATCCAGCACCTGCGTGAGATCACCGTCGGCGAGGCGGACGCCCAGTATCAGAATGGTCGGGCCCGTTGCCTCCGCCAGAAGTTTGCGCAGGCTTGCCTTGTCGGTCGCGAACTGGCCCAGATCGACCTCCGGTATCTGCGCCACGAGGCTGCCGATGCCCTGACAGACGATGACCTGCCGGTCGGCGACGATCACCTCGGGGCGGTGCTGCGTTGGCTCTGCGGACATCGGGGCGGCTATCTGGGTTCGGGTCATTCCGCTACCATAAACCAGTTCTCCGCCGCCGGGCGCGCGTGAATTGCGACAAATGATCGCCGGAAACCGATGAAATCAAAGGAAAATTTTGTATGCCTCCGTATGCAGGCCATCTCACGGCCCGCGAATACCCGATGGGGTGGGCGCGCCCTACCCGTTCGGTGATCCCCCTCCGCCTTCGATCCGCACGGGTATTCACTCGGGCGTTACGGCGGCCGCGCTTCCCGCCGATACATGGAAAAAATCCAATGGAGGATAGCGATGAACGGCTACCAGCATCTGTTTGTTCCCGGACCCACCAACGTACCGGAACCCGTCCGGCAGGCCATGAACCTGCCGATGGAGGACATGCGCGCCCCCGATTTCAGCGAGTTCGTCTCGGCGTTGCTCGAGGACCTCAAGAAGGCCTATCGCATGAAGGGTGGCCGCGTTTTCGTCTTCCCTTCCTCGGGTACCGGGGCGTGGGAATCGGCCATCCAGAACACGCTCAACGAGGGCGACCGCGTGCTGATGTCGCGGTTCGGGCAGTTCTCGCTGCTGTGGGCGGACATGGCCCAACGTCTCGGGCTCGATGTCGACCTTTGCGAGGTCGAATGGGGCAAGGGCGTGCCCGTCGCCGAGTACAAGCAGAAACTCGCCGCGGACAAGGATCACGAGATCAAGGCCGTGTTCGCCACGCAGAACGAGACCGCCACGGGCGTGACATCCGACATCGCCGCGCTGCGCGCCGCGCTCGACGAGGTGGGCCACCCGGCACTGCTTTTCGTCGATGGTGTCTCCTCCATCGCCTCGATCGAGTTCGAGATGGAAAAATGGGGCGTGGACCTCGCGGTGTCCGGCTCGCAAAAGGGCTTCATGCTGCCCGCGGGCCTCGGCATCCTCGGCGTGTCCGACAAGGCGCTGGAGGCCAACAAGGCCGTCTCGAATGCCGGGATGAACCGCTGCTACTTCAGCTTCGAGGACATGATCAAGCTGAACGACACGGGTTATTTCCCCTACACCCCGGCCACCCAGCTGTTGCGCGGGCTTCGCGTGTCGCTCGACATGTTGCTGCAGGACGGGATGGAAAACGTCTGGGCGCGGCACGAGCGCCTCGCCGGCGGTGTGCGCGCCGCGGTGGCGGCGTGGGACGGGTGCGAACTCGTCGCGCGCGGCCCGGACTGGGAATCGGATACCGTTTCGGCAATCTACACCCCCGAGAACATCGATGCGCGCGACGTGATCTCGGGCGCGTATTACAAGTACCAGACGTCGCTGGGATCGGGCCTCAACAAGCTGGCCGGGCGCGCCTTCCGCATCGGACACCTCGGCTCGCTCAACCCGGTGATGCTGTGCGGGGCGATATCGGCGGCGGAAATGGCGCTGGTCGATGCCGGCGCCCGGATCGAACCCGGCTCGGGCGTGGCCGCCGCGCAGGCCCATTACCGCGACACGACACCGACGGCCGGGCAAGGGGGTGCATCATGACACGAATACTCGTGACCCGCGCATGGCCCGACGGGCCGGAGGAGAGGCTCAAATCCATGGGCGACGTGACGCTGCGGCGTCCCGATACACGCATGACGACCGAGGAATGGATGACCGCGGCGGAAACCTGCGACGTGATCATGCCAACCGTGTCGGACAAGATACCGGCCGCGTTCTACCCCGCCGCCAAGGGCAAGGTGCGGGTGATGGCGAATTACGGCGTTGGGTTCAACCACATCGACATAGACGCCGCGCGCGAGAACGGCATCGCGGTCACGAACACGCCCGAGGTACTGACCGACTGCACCGCCGACCTCGCGATGGGACTACTGCTGGCGGCCGCGCGCCGTATCGGTGAAGGCGAACGCGAAACCCGCGCCGGCAACTGGGCGGGCTGGCGCCCGACCCACATGATCGGCAAGAAGGTCTCGGGCGCCACGCTCGGGATCATCGGGTTCGGCCGGATCGGGCAGGCCATGGCCCGGCGGGCGCATTTCGGGTTCGGCATGAAGGTGGTCTTTCAGGATGCATGGGAAGTGCCGGCTGACATCAAGGCCGCCTGCGGCAATGCCGAGCAGCTGGCCTCGGTGACGGCGGTCGCCGCTCAGTCCGATTTCCTGTCGCTTCATTGCCCGGGCGGTGCCGATACCTACAAGATGATAAACGGCGATGTCTTCGACACCCTGAAACCCGGCGCGATCCTCGTGAACTCGGCCCGTGGCGACGTTATCGACGAGGACGCGCTTTTCGACGCGCTGGACAGCGGAAACCTGACGGCCGCGGGGCTTGATGTTTATCATAACGAACCCGCGCTCGACCCCCGGTTCCTGAGCTATGACAATATTGTTCTCGCCCCGCACCTTGGCAGCGCCACCGATGGTACGCGCGATGCCATGGGCCATCGCGCCATCGACAACCTCGCGGCGTTCCTGGCCGGCGACAAGCCGCCCGACCTGGTGACCTGATAACCCTTAATTAACCAAGCGTGCGGCATGATCGGGCCATGACACATCACGGCCCGATCACCGCCGCCCAGTGGATGGGCAAGCTGTTCTCGTCGCGCGCCGCGCGGGAGGGGCGCGTTATCCGGCGCCAACTGCGCGACATCGAGCGTTTCGTGGGACGCGCGCGGTTCGAAGCCGAGCTTGCCCGCCGGGGCTACCATGCCGTCGAGAACGCCGGGCAACTGGTGATCTTCTGCAACGAGGAACCAATCCGGGTGGTGCTTTAGTTACTTTCCCGCGGAAAGTAACTCGGAAAATTCCCATTTTCCGAGCCCGGAATTTCAATAAATTCCGGGCAACCGGCCGCTACCGGGAACACGGTTTGCGATCTTGTTGCACGCCTTGCTGCATCTGCCGGCCCGATCCTTTCGGGATCCGCGTTTCCTATCTTAAACGCTTGTTTTCCTTACGCTAATTATGTGTCACGGCGGAATGCAACAGCATTCCGGCCGGGCCGGCGCGGGTAGTCGCGCCCTACCCGTTCCGGTCTCGCCCCCATCCCCGGGCGGCCTTTGTTACCCGCGCGAAAGTATCGCGGCGGCGCCCCCCACGGCAGACTGGACCGGTCAACACCAAACGGCCGCCACCCCGGCGTGCCGGCGGGAGGAAGGAAAGACATGAGCTACACGCTGCACCCCCTCAAGAAACAACGCCTGCAACGGTCCGAACTGGCCGTTCCGGGCTCGAACCCCGCGATGATCGACAAGGCCGCCGAGTCGGATGTCGACTACATTTTCCTCGACCTCGAGGACGCGGTCGCGCCGCCTGACAAGGTGCAGGCGCGCGCCAACATCATACAGGCACTCAACGACATCGACTGGAAAGCCAAGGGCAAGACCATGTCGATCCGCATCAACGGCCTGGATACCCATTACATGTACCGCGACGTGGTCGAGATCGTCGAGCAGGCCGGGCAGCACCTTGACACCATCCTCGTGCCCAAGGTCGGCGTGCCGGCGGATCTCTACACCGTCGAAACGATGGTCTCCCAGATCGAGGAGGCAACAGGCCTCGCCCACAAGATCGGACTTGAGGCCCTGATCGAGACCTCGCTCGGCATGGCGAATGTCGAGACGATCGCGGCGGCGCCGGGCCGGCTGGAAGCGATGCATTTCGGCGTGGCCGACTACGCCGCCTCGACGCGCGCGCGCACGGTGGTCATCGGCGGGCTCAATCCCGACTATCCCGGCGACCAGTGGCATTTCGCGCTCTCGCGGATGACCGTGGCCTGCCGCGCCTACGGCCTGCGCGCCATCGATGGCCCGTTCGGCGACTTTTCCGATCCGGAGGCCTACAGCGCCTCGGCAAAACGGGCTGCCGCCCTCGGGATCGAGGGCAAATGGGCCATCCATCCAAGCCAGGTCGCGCTTGCCCACGACGTCTTCTCGCCGCCCGACGCCGAGGTGACCCGTGCCCGCCGCATCATCGAGGAGCTCAGGACGGCCGAGGCCGAGGGCCGCGGCGCCGCCAGCCTCGACGGCAAGATGATCGACGCCGCGTCCGAGCGCATGGCCAACAACGTCATCGCGGTGGCCGACGCCATCGCGGCCAAGGGATAAGGAGCCACCAGATGGACATCCACGAATACCAGGCCAAGGAACTGCTGCGGCGCTTCGGCGTCAGCGTCCCGCGCGGCGGCATCGCCTACAGCCCCGAACAGGCCGTCTACCGCACGCACGAGCTTTCGGGCGACAAATGGGTGGTCAAGGCCCAGATCCATTCCGGCGCCCGCGGCAAGGCCGGCGGCGTGCGCGTCTGCTCGTCCGAGGAGGAGGTCGCCGATGCGGCGCAATGGATGCTCGGCCGCCGGCTCGTCACGCACCAGACGGGTCCGCAGGGCAAGCTGGTCAACCGCCTCTATGTCGAGGAGGCCACCAACATCGCCCAGGAAATCTATCTCGGCTTCGTGATGGACCGCAAGGAAGAGCGGGTCGTCGTGGTGGCCTCGGCGCAGGGCGGGATGGAGATCGAGGAGATCTCGGCCAAGGAGCCCGAGTCGATCGTGCGATCCGTCGTGGACCCGGCCGTCGGCATGCAGGATTTCCAGGCGCGCGAGATCGCGTTCTCGCTCGGGCTCGACGCGGGGCTGATTCCGCAGGCGGTCAAGTGCATCACCGGGTGCTACCGGCTCATGGACCAAACCGACGCCAACATGGTCGAGATCAACCCGCTGGTCGTGACAGCCTCGAACGAGATCGTGGCGCTCGACGCGAAGCTGGGCTTCGACGACAACGCGCTGTTTCGCCATCCCGACATTTCGGAACTGCGCGACAAGAGCCAGGAAGACACCCGCGAAACCTTCGCGGAGGATCGCGGTCTTTCCTATATCGGCCTCGACGGCAAGATCGGCTGTATCGTCAACGGCGCGGGGCTGGCCATGGCCACGCTCGACATGATCAAGATGTCGGGCGGGGAACCGGCCAACTTCCTTGACGTGGGCGGCGGCGCCAGCCCCGAACGCGTGCTGATGTCCTTCAAGGCGGTTCTGAACGACCGCAATGTCGAGGCGATCCTCGTCAACATATTCGCGGGCATCAACCGCTGCGACTGGATCGCCGAAGGCGTGATCCGCGCGGTCAAGGAACTGGACCTGAAACTGCCGCTCGTGGTGCGCCTGTCGGGCACCAATGTCGAGGAAGGCAAGAAACTGCTGGCCGACAGTGGCCTGAACATCGCCACCGCCGACACCCTCGCCGAGGCTGCCGAAAAGGTCGTCGGCGCATGGAAAAGCGCGGAACAGCAAGCGGAGACAGTCTGATGGCAATCCTGATCGACAAAGACAGCAAGGTTCTCGTGACGGGGCTGACCGGCCGTATCGGCAGCTTCCACGCCGAGGAAATGCGCGAATACGGCACCAACGTCGTGGGCGGGGTGACACCGGGAAAGGGCGGCGGCAAGCATAACGGGCTGCCGGTCTTCAA
>JAVLCJ010000098.1:0-10859 GCA_031580875.1 Roseovarius sp. | reverse complement strand
TCGAGCGCGGCCAGGTCCTGTGCAAGCCGAAATCGGTGACGCCGCACACCAGGTTCGAGGCCGAGGCCTACATCCTGACCAAGGAAGAGGGCGGCCGTCACACGCCGTTCTTCGCGAACTACCGGCCGCAATTCTACTTCCGCACGACGGACGTGACGGGCACGGTGACGCTGGCCGAGGGCACCGAGATGGTGATGCCGGGCGACAACGTGTCGTTCTCGGTCGAGCTGATCGCGCCGATCGCCATGGAAGACGGCCTGCGCTTCGCCATCCGCGAAGGCGGCCGCACCGTCGGCGCCGGCGTCGTCGCCAAGATCATCGAGTGAGCCGAGGTGCTCTCGAAAGCTGTGGAAAGGGCGCCCGCGCGGCGCCCTTTTTCTTTTGCGGTCGTCGCGCAATCGGCACGGTCGGTATCGACGCCCGTGCGGTGCGACAGCCGCGCGCTGTGCCCCGGCGGCCGTTTCCCGCCGCAGGGAATAATTTTCCGACGGATTCGCCCGAAGAATGCTTGAATTCTGCGCCCGAGTAACGTACCCGCTTCCATGGCCCTAGGGGTATAGCTCAGTTGGTAGAGCGACGGTCTCCAAAACCGTAGGTCGCGGGTTCGAGCCCTGCTGCCCCTGCCACTTCCTCGAACCTTCCGTAGTTTCGCCGGGACGCTCTGCGTATCAGTCCGCCCGGTCAGGTCGCCTTGTGGATGTCACCCGAATCGAGCACCGGCGAGGCGTCGATGTCGGCCGCGTTCAGCATCGCGGCCACACGCTCCAAAGACGCCACGAGCATGGATTGCTCCCAGTCGTCCAGCGCTTCGAACTTGCGCACGAATTGCTGCTGCAGCGCGTCGGGCGCTTCCTGGATGGTGCGGCGACCGGCCTCGGTGATGATGATGTTCGTCTGCCGCCTGTCGCGCGCAGATTTCTCGCGCACGACCATGCCCTTGCGGACCAGCTTGTCCACGAGCGATGTCACCGTGGCCTGCGAGACGCGCATCCGGTGCGCGATCGTCGTGGCCGTGCACTGGCCCTGTTCGGCGACGACTTGCAGAACCCTGAACTGAACCGCGGTCAAACCGGCGGATTGCGCCAGTTCGCGACCGAAAAGCTCGGTCGCGCGGAGGATTCGGCGCAGGGCGATTAGGCAGATATCAATACGTTCCATGAGATTCTCCGGGTGGATTGGTTCATGTTTACAAGGAAATTCGAGGATCGGCAAATGCCGAATAAGCATTTAAAATCTAAGCACTGTAGCGACACGGAAATACGCTATAAGCGCCTATCCTCTGCAAATATGCGACATTTCGCACAGTGGTACTTAGGCTATTGAAGTTTTCGATCGACATTGCTATTTTGCCTGTCAAAGCAACAAGGAGACATGTAGCTTCAATGCGACACGCACTTGAACTGTTTCGAACCGCCGCGCCCTCGCTGCGCCGGCCGACATCTGAAGACGGGGCAGAGATCTGGGAGCTCATCCGCGCCTGCAAGCCGCTGGACGAGAACTCGATGTACTGCAACCTGATCCAGTGCGATCATTTCAGCGAAACCTGCGTTCTTGCCGAGAATGCCGAAGGCGATGCCGTGGGCTGGATCTCGGCCTACGTGATGCCCAATGATCCCGAGACGCTGTTCGTCTGGCAGGTCGCCGTGTCCGAGCAGGCGCGCGGTACGGGCCTTGGCGGCCTGATGCTGCAAGCCCTGCTGAACCGCGATGCCTGCAAGGGCGTGCGCCGGACCCAGACCACGATCACCAGCTCGAACGAGGCGTCCTGGGCTCTCTTCCGCAAGTTTGCCGAGAAGAAAGACACCAAGCTGAACATACAGCCCTATTTCACGCAGTCGCTGCACTTCCGCGGCCGCCACAACAGCGAATACATGGTCACGATCGACCTGCAGGAGCGGATGGAGAAGGCGGCCTGAGACGCGGGTCGCCCCTGCTCACCCAACAAATTCCCAAACCGAGGAAAACCCATGCCGACTGATACGTCAGCCGAAATCGCCATTTTCAATCGCCGTGAATCCGAGGCGCGTAGCTATTGCCGCGGGATAAACCGGCTGTTCACCCATGCCAAGGGGTCAGAGATGACCGACGACAAGGGCCGGACATACATCGACTTCCTGGCCGGGTGTTCCTCGTTGAACTATGGCCATAACGACCCGGACATGAAGGCCGCGCTCGTCGATCATATCTCCGGTGACGGGCTGGCCCACGCGCTGGACCTGCATACCGATGCGAAGGGGGCTTTCCTCGACGCTTTCGAAAGCCGGATCCTCAAGCCGCGGGACATGGACCACAAGGTGATGTTCACCGGGCCGACCGGTGCGAACGCCGTGGAAGCGGCGATGAAGATCGCCCGCAAGGTCACCGGCCGCAGCAACATCATCTCTTTCACCAACGGCTTTCACGGCGTGACGCTCGGCGCGCTCGCCGCGACCGGCAACGGGTATCACCGTGGCGGGGCGGGCATCCGTCTCGATGGGGTCACGCGCATGCCCTATGACGGCTACATGGGCGGGTGCTGCGACACGACCAACATGCTGGAGGCAATGCTGAAGGATTCGTCCAGCGGTGTTGACGCGCCGGCGGCCATCCTGCTGGAGACCGTGCAGGGCGAGGGCGGCCTCAACGCTGCGCGCCCCGAATGGATCAAGCGGGTTGCGGACCTTGCGCATGAACATGGCGCTCTGCTGATCATCGACGATATCCAGGCCGGGTGCGGCCGGACGGGCACGTTCTTCTCGTTCGAGGAAATGGGCGTGATGCCCGACATCGTGACCATGGCGAAGTCGGTTTCGGGCTACGGCCTGCCGATGGCCCTCATGCTGGTCCGCCCCGAGCATGACGTGTTCGGTCCGGCCGAGCATAACGGTACCTTCCGTGGCAACACGCATGCCTTCGTGACGGCACGCGTCGCGATCGAGAAATTCTGGTCCGACGACAGCTTTCAGCAGGAGCTCGCCGGCAAGGAAAAGATCCTGACCGAGAGCTTGCAGCAGCTGGCCGAGCTGGTCCCCGGTGCCCGCCTGAAAGGCCGCGGGCTGATGCAGGGGGTCGATGTCGGCTGCGGCGACCTGGCCGGCGAAATCTGCGCGCGCGCCTTCGAGAAGGGGCTTATCATCGAGACGTCGGGCACCAACGACGAGGTCGTGAAGGTGCTGGCGCCGCTGACAACGCCCGAGGCCACGTTCCGCAAGGGGCTGAACATCATGCTGGACGCCGCGCGCGACGTGACCGCCACCACCAAGTTTGCCGCGGAGTGACAAGATGATCGTACGTGACTTCAACGAGATACTCGAAAACGAGAAGGACCGCGTGGTGCAGGATGCGCAGTGGTCCTCGGTTCGGATGCTTCTGGCCGATGACGGGATGGGGTTCTCGTTCCACATCACCTTCCTCGATGCAGGGTCCGAGCATACATTCGAGTACAAGAACCATTTCGAGAGCGTGTACTGCATCCAGGGGTCCGGGTCGATCACCGACCTGGCCACCGGCGAGACGCACGAGATCAAGCCGGGCGTGATGTATGCCCTGAACGAGCATGACCGTCACACCCTGCGCGCCAAGGAAGAGCTGGTCATGGCCTGTGTGTTCAACCCGCCCGTGACGGGGCGCGAAGTGCACCGGGCCGACGGCTCCTACGCCCTCGAAGACAGTTGAGAAGGGCCCGGAAACGGGCGAATGAAATGACATTTCCCAAGCATACCGTCGAGAAGATCGGCGGCACATCCATGAGCCGCGTGCACGAATTGCGCGACAACCTGCTGATCGGTGACCGTACGGGCGAAGACCTCTACCACCGCATCTTCGTTGTCTCGGCGTTCGGTGGCATCACCAACCTTCTGCTCGAGCACAAGAAATCGGGGCAGCCCGGTGTCTATGCGCTGTTCGCAAACGATGATGACGATCACGGCTGGCTCGATGCGCTGTCGCAGGTGGCCAAGGCGATGACCGAGGCCCATGCCGAGGTGCTGGATCAGCCGGGCGATCTGGCGATGGCCGACGAATTCGTGCGTGAACGGATCGAGGGCGCAAGGTCGTGCCTGTTCGACCTGCAGCGGTTGTGTTCCTTCGGGCATTTCCGGCTGTCGAGCCACATGCTGGTGATCCGCGAGTTGCTTTCCGGGCTGGGCGAGGCGCACGCGGCCTTCGTCACCACCCTCATGCTGCAGCGCGCGGGCGTCAACGCGCGGTTCGTCGATCTCAGCGGTTGGCGGGACGAGGCGGAACACACGCTGGCCGAACGGATCACGGCCGGGTTCGCCGACGTCGACCTGACCAGTGAACTGCCCATCGTGACGGGGTATGCGCAGTGCACCGAAGGGCTGATGCGTGAATACGACCGCGGATATTCCGAGGTCACGTTCTCGAACATCGCGGCCCATACCGGCGCGGACGAGGCGATCATCCACAAGGAATTCCACCTGTCCTCGGCCGATCCGGGGCTTGTCGGGGCGGAAAACGCGCGCAAGCTGGGGCAGACGAACTATGACGTCGCCGACCAGCTGGCGAACATGGGGATGGAGGCGATCCACCCGAACGCCGCCAAGATCCTGCGGCGCGCCGGCATCCCCTTGCGGGTGACCAACGCCTTCGACCCGGCGGATCCGGGCACGCGGATCGACGACACACCGGCAGACGCGCCGGCGGCTGAAATCGTGACGGGCCTGAATGTCGTGGCGCTCGAGCTGTTCGAACAGGACATGGTCGGCGTGAAGGGGTATGACGCCGCCACGTTGGAGGTGTTGAAGCGCCACAACGTGCGGATCGTGTCCAAGACGTCGAATGCCAACACCATCACGCACTATGTCGAGGCGTCGCTGAAAACGGTGCGCCGGGTGATCCGCGATCTTGAACAGCTTTACGGCCAGGCCGAGCTGAACGCGCGGCAATTGTCGATCGTCTCTGTCATCGGGCGTGACCTGTCCGGGCTCAAGATCCTGTCGCGCGGGCTTGCGGCACTCGAAGATGCGGGGATCGAGGCGGTGGCGGCGCAGCAGACCACGCGCAACGTGGATGTCCAGTTCGTCGTGCCGCGCGAAAGCGCCGAGGCGGCCATCAAGGCCCTGCACGAACAGGTCGTCGCGGGGGAAAACGTCACGCGGATCGGCAAGGCGGCCTGACCGGGCGGCGCGTGACTTTCAAACGGCCGGGCGGCAGCCCGGCCTCTTGGTGTCGTGGTCTGTGCACCACCTGACACGCCGCGTGGGGCGGCGCCAACGGCCCGGCCACGACAGGCGCCACGCTGGCGCGGGAAGCGGTTACCCCGATTCGAGCGTGCGATTCTCACGCTCCACACGGCGAATCCGCTCCTCCGCGGTCAACCCGGCCCGCGCGACGAGCATCCCGACAATCGATTCGATCAGGACGAGCGTCGCGGCGTGGGACGAAAAGAATTGCGGACTTTCCGAAGGAACGATGAATCCTTCGTCCGCGAACGGGAAGGCCGGGCAGCTGTGTGAATCGGTGATGACGACGACCGCCGCGCCCTTTTCTTTGAAAAGCGCCGCGGCGCGTTGGGCCCGCGCGGCGTAGGGCGTCTTGGATATGACGACCCCGACATCCCGGTCCGTCACACGCGCCAGCACGGCGCCAAGGCTGTCGCCGCGGTGCCCGGTTACGGTCCAGTTGTCATTGAACCACTTGGCAAGGTAGGCGAAGTAATCGACGATCACGGCAGAGGCCAGTTCGCCGTGCAGGAACACCTCGCGCGCATCGGCAAGGCGGGCGACGGTACGTTCAAGCTGCCCCGGCGTGGCCGTGTTCACCTGGGTCGCGATGTTGGCGATGCACGCCTCGGATTGCCTGTTCAGGAAAGACAACCCGTCGGCCATGTCCGGGGATTCGCGCAACTGCCTGGCCTTGTCCGCGAAGCTGATCTGCTGCCCGACCGACGCGCGAACGACGTCGCGCAGTTCCTCGTAGCTGCCGTAATCGAGCGCCTTGGCCAATCTCGAGAAGGTGGCGGGCGCAAGACCGCTGTCATTGGCCACGGACCGCAGCGAACGCGTTGCCGTATCGAGCTGATGGCGGATCAGGTAATTGCCAGCCTCGCGCAGCTTGTCGCTCAGCGACTCGTACTTGGCGGCCAGCCGCTGCTCCAGCGAACCCTGCACGATCCGTATCCTCCCCGCTCAACGTGATTTTCAGGCTTTCACCCGGCTCACACGGTGTCAACCGGCGGCGCCTGTGTTGCAGGTGGCGGCCCGGTCTTGATTACCCGAACCGAAAAGGTGATTGGAGAAACTTCTTTACCAATTTTTCATTATCAATACTATTGCGGCTGCGAGAAGCAACGGACCGGCAGGAAGCATCCCCGTCCGGTCGAAGGGAGGATACATGACAACGAACAGAATTTCACGTCGGACGGCTCTGACGGGTCTTGCCACCGCCGGCGCATCCGGGTTGGCGGCGCCGTCCCTCGCGACCGCGCAGGGCCAGACCACCACCTGGAAGGTGCAGACATCCTGGCCCGGCGGCATCGGCCTGCAGATCTTCCAGGACTGGGCCGAGTCGATCGTTGAGAAGACCGGCGGCGAACTGGCATTCGAACCGTTCGGCGCCAATGACGTCGTCGGCGATTTCCAGCTGTACGACGCCGTCAAGAACGGGGTGCTCGACGCGGTCAACCCGTTCACGATCTACGCGCAGGGGATCATTCCCGCCGCGATGTTCCTGACAAGCTATCCCATGGGGATGCGCAACCCGCACGAATTCGACACGTTCTACTACGGCCTTGGCGGGCTTGAAATGGCGCGCGAACTCTATGCCAAGCAGAACATGCATTTCGTCGGGCCCATTCACCACGGCCCCAACATCATCCACTCCAAGGTGCCGATCCGGTCCGTGGACGACTTCGCCGGCCGCAAGATGCGCGCCCCCGGCGGGATGGTCGCTGAAATGTTCTCGGCGCTGGGCGCCAAGACAACGCTGCTGCCCGGGTCCGAGATCTTCCCGGCGCTTGAAAAGGGCACGATCGATGTTGCCGACTACGTCGGCCCGGCGGTGAACTATGCCTTGGGCTTCAGCCAGGTGACCGATTACATCTCGATGGGCCCCCCGGGCTTCATGTCGGTCTATCAACCGGTCGACATCATGGACCTGACCGTCGGCATGGAAAGCTGGAACGCGCTCAGCGACGAGATGAAACAATTCGTCGAGATGGAAGTGCACACCTATTCCGACATGCACCACGCGGCCATCCAGAAAGCCGACCAGGAAGCCTGGGACAAGTTCATGGCCGATGGCACGCAGGTGACACGCCTGAGCCAGACCGACGTGGAAATCATGACCGAGGTCGCCGTGCCGATCTGGTTCAAGTACGCGAACCGCGACAAGGACGCGGCGCGCGTCTTCAAGACGCAGCTTGATTACATGATGTCCGGTTCGCTTGGCTACGTGTCGCCCGACATGGTCGAGGGTCAGTCGCTCGATCTCTGAGCCGCTCTTGCTGAACCGCTTGTCGCGCCCCCGGGTGTTCCGGGGGCGCGGCTTGTCATCCCTCGTGACAAACGGAAAATCTCATGCCCAGCATCAACTTCATTCTGCCTCACTGGCTGTACTGGGGGACGCTTTTCGTCTTTCCGGTGATCGCCATGGTGATGGCGCGACGTCGCCAGGGTGACGGTTACTCGCTCCCGGTCGGCTACATGATCCTGATAACCGGGGGGCTGCTGGGCTTGCACCGGCTATATCTGCGTAACCTTTGGGGGTTGATCTTCCTGCCGCTCTTCTTCGCGATCCTGTTCGCCAACGCGCAGGAGCGCGGCGCGCGCGAGTTGCAATCGGAGGCGGCCAACGCCGTGACAAGCGCCGAACGCCTCATCGAGCGGGTCGCGCCCAATGTCGAGGGGGCCGACGACAAGATCGCGCAACTGCGCGCCGAGCTGGAAGAGGCCGAGGAGGGCAGCTTTGCCGAGATCCGGGCGGAACGGATGCTGGAAAAGGCCGAGGCCGCAAAGGTGACGGATGCCGAGCGCCTTGAGCAGGCCGAGGCCGATCTGCAGGCGGCGCAACCGTCTCTCGAATCGGCCTCTGAGGCACGCGACTTCTGGTCGACCGTCGCCTTCACGGCGTTTCTCGTCATCTGTGCGCTCGTCGCGCTCGACGCGGTCCTGCTGCCCGGCATGATGCGGCGGGCCAAGGACAGGATGGCGGCGGCGCCCCAGCCCTACGCGGACGAGGAGGAGCGCCTCGAAGAGGTCGAGGAGGTCGAGGAAAAAAGCGATATGGACCATATCGGCACCGGCTGGACCGGCGCCCTCGACAGGCTGTCCTACTATGCCGGCGAGTTCGTGAGTTACTGGATGGTCATCGCCGTTTTCGCCTATTATTTCGAGGTCGTCGCGCGCTACGTCTTCAACTCGCCGACGATCTGGGTCCACGAGGGCATGTTCCTCATGTTCGGGATGCAGTACCTGATTGCCGGCGCCTATGCCGCGCTGACGGATGCGCATGTCAAGGTGGACGTCTTCTATGCCGAATGGTCGCCCCTGCGCAAAGCGGTGGTGGACCTGTTCACCTCGATCTTCTTCTTCATATTCGCGGGCACGCTGCTTGCCACCGGCTGGATTTTCGCCATGGATGCGACACGGGTCGGCGAAGTGTCCTTCTCGGAATGGACGATCGCCTACTGGCCCTTCAAATGGGCCATCGTCGTGGGGGCCATCCTGCTGATACTGCAGGGGATCTCCAAGCTGGCGCAGGATGTCGCCACCGTTCGCAACAGCCTGCAGGGAGCGTAAGACATGGGTCTGGAAATGGAAATCGGCTGGCTGACATTGCTCATGTTCGGCAGCCTGATGGTGCTCTTGATGGTCGGGCTGCCACTGGCCTTCGTCACGGGGGGGCTGGCCTGTGTCTTCCTGTTCATCCTCGGCGATGCGCAGACGCTGAACATCGTACCCTCGCGCATCTTCCCGCTGATGACGAACTACCAGCTCTCGGCGATCCCGCTGTTCATCTTCCTGGCCGCGATGCTGGAAAGGGCGGGCATCATCAACGAGATGTTCGACGTGATCTACAAGCTGCTCGGCGGGCTCAAGGGCGGGCTCGCCGCGGCAACGATCATTGCCTCGACGATCCTCGCGGCCATGGTCGGCGTGATCGGCGCGGCCGTGGTGACGATGGGGATCATCGCGCTGCCCGCGATGCTCGAACGCCAGTACAACCCCAAGATCGCCATGGGCTCGATCATGGCAGGCGGCACGCTGGGCATCCTGATCCCGCCGTCGATCCTTGCCATCATCTATGCCGTGGTCGCTGAACAATCCGTGGGGGAGCTTTTCGTGGGCGCCGTGTTGCCGGGCCTGCTGCTGTCGGGGATGTATATCGGCTACGTCACGCTGATGTGCTATGCCGATCCGGCGAAAGGGCCCCCCATTCCGCCAGCGGACCGGGTCAGCAACGCCGAGAAGTTGCGGCTGCTGGGCAACATGGCCGCACCGCTCACCCTGATCGCGGTTGTGCTGGGCGTGATCTTCGCCGGCGTGGCAACGCCGGTCGAGGCCGCGGGCATCGGCACCTTCGGGGCGTTCATCGTGGCGGCCATCCACGGCAAGCTCAACTGGCACACCGTGCGCGCCGCCTGCCTGACCACGCTCAAGGCCAGCGCGATGGTCATCTGGATCATGTTCGGCGCGACGATCTTCGTCGGGCTCTACGTGCTTGAGGGCGGACAGGACTTCGTGGAAAGCACGATGACCGGCCTCGGTCTCGGCCCGTGGGGTATCCTGATCCTCATGCAGGTCATCCTGGTTGCGCTGGGCATGTTCCTCGACTGGGTCGGTATCCTGCTTCTCGCGGTGCCGATCTTCGTGCCGATCGTCAAGGCGCTTGGCGCGGCGGCTTTCGGGCTCGGGGACGAGGGGGATCTCGTCCTTTGGTTCGGGGTTCTCTACCTCGTGAACATGCAGATGAGCTTCCTGTCACCGCCCTTCGGCTATGCGCTGTTCTACCTGCGCGGCGTGGCGCCGCCGGAAATCCCGATGAGCGACATCTTCAAGTCCGCGCTGCCGTTCCTGTTCCTGCAGATCGTCGGGCTGACCATGTGCATGATGTTCCCGCAGATCATCACGTGGCTGCCCAAGCTGGTCTACGGATAGGGTGGCAGGCGCGCGGCCCCGTCTCGGGGTCGCGCGCCGCGGTCAGTAATCCTGCGCCTTGCGGATGCGGGTCATGCGGTTGCCGGCCTCGATGGCATCGGCAAGCGTGACGATCCCCCGGCCGTGCATGATCTCGATCAAGCGCTGGAAAACCTCGGCCGTGGCCATCGCGTCGCCAAGGGCGGTATGGCGCCGTTCGGGCGGGATCGTCACTTCGAGCCGCTGCGCCAGCGCGTCCAGCGTGTGTTCCCCCGTATGTTCGAACACTGCCGCGGACAGCAAAACGGTGCACAGCGCAGGATGATCGAAGCGGCGCCCGATCCGCGACTCGTCAAGCCGCAGGAAAGCGAGGTCAAAGGGCGCGTTGTGGGCCACGAGGACCGAGCCTTCGCAGTAATCGTGAAACTGTTTGCCGGCACCGGCGATATCGGGCGCATCGGCAACCATCTCGTCGGTGATGCCATGCACCCGCGTCGAGGCGGCCGGGATCGCCCGACCGGGGGCAACCAGCGTGTCGAAGGTTTCGCCGGCCAGAACCCGCCCATTGATCAGCCGGACCCCCGCGATCTGCACGATCCGGTCGCCCGCGCGGGGGGCAAGCCCGGTGGTTTCCGTGTCAAAGACCACGAAACGCAGGTCCGCCAGCGGCGTGTGCAGCATGTCGCTGTCCGGGTCGCCCTGCGGCAGGTCGAAATCATAGAATTCCGGGCGCGCATCCGCGGGCGCCAGCCCCGGTGCCCCGGCGGCGGCAAGCGGCAGCAC
>JAVLCJ010000097.1:0-10899 GCA_031580875.1 Roseovarius sp. | reverse complement strand
CGACAGCGTGTCATTGCCCGCACCGCCGGCGATCGCGTCGTCAAGGGGCGTGCCGGTCAGGCTGTCATCGCCATCGGTGCCGATGAGCGTCTCGCCCACCGGGTCGTCCGCGTCCAGCAACTCGTCGGCGCTGACGGGGCCGTCGGCGAAGTCGAACATCTCCACGTCGATGAACAGGTCGGCCCCGTCCGGGGTCTCGATCCGCAGCCCGTCGCCCGTTTCGGTCACAACCGCATCGGCGCGCGCGGCGGCGATGACCGCGCTGTCGCTGCCCGCCCCGCCATCGACCGTGTCGTCCCCGGCACCGCCCGAAAGCGTGTCATCACCGGCCTCGCCCTCAAGATTGTTTGCCGCGGCATCACCTGCCAGCATGTCGCCGAAGTCGGTTCCGCGCACCGCTTCAATACCGGTCAGGCTGACATCGTAGGGCGTGGACCCGGAAACGCCCTGCACGGTTCCGGCCACCAGATCGGCCTGCAAACCGCTGTCAAAGATAGTGCGGTCAAAACGGATGATATCGAACCCGCCGCCGCCGTCGAGCGTGTCGTTGCCAAGGCGTGTTATGAAGGATTCGTCGGCATCGCTGCCAAGAATGGAATCGTCATTGTCGCTGGCGCGAATTTCCCAAGGGCTGCCATTGATCGTGTCGGTGAAACCGTCATGCGTGACAGTACCATTGACCAGATCAGCAACAATCGGACCTTCATTCACGTACTGGATGCGCACAAATCCATCGCCCGAGATGTTGATCGTGTCGTCGCCCGCACGCCCTGCAACCTGCATCCACTGTTCGCTGTCCGTTGTCAGGTTGAAGACGTCATCCTCCGTGGATCCTTCAATGCCGAAACCTCCGGTCGTGAAGCCCGAATCCAGCGGATTGACGATATCAAGATAGGTATCCGTGCCCTGTGCGCCCTTGTCGACGCTGGCGGTATTGGCGACCCCGTCGATATCCGCCACGATCCCCGAGCCGGAACCGTCAAGCTGGAAATACCGTGTCGTGGCAAAACTTGTCAGTGTTTCGGCGAAATCGACCGTGTCGTTGCCGGAGCCGGTGTTGAAAAAGTCGAACCCTGACCGGCCGCCGGCATCGCCGGGATCGATCAGGTCATCACCGTCCCCGCCCAAAAGCTCATCACTGCCTTCGCCGCCCCTGAGGGTGTCGTTGCCGGCGCCGCCCTCGATCCGGTCATCGCCGTCGCCCGCCTCGACCGTGTCGTCGCCGTCCTGCGCCCGGATCCTCAGACCCGTGTCATCGCCCGTGATCCTGTCATCGAAGCTCGACCCGCGCAGCCCCCAGACGTTGCCGTTCAGTGTATCCGAGAACGTGTCGTGGCCGATTTCCCCGGTCGTCAGGTCCGCTGTCACCGCGCCACCGTCGCGATAATCAAGCTGGACGAGACCGGTCCCGGACACGTTGAACGTGTCATTCCCCGCGTTGCCGCGAACGGTCATCCATTGTTCGCCATCCGGCGCGAGGTTGAAAATATCGTCTCCACTGCCGCCGCGTGCTGAAAGCCCACCCCCGGGCACCCATCCAGAAAAAAGCGGATTCTCGACGTCTATGATGGTGTCAATCGCCCCGGTGGGCACGTTCAAAACGCTTCCCGTATTGGTCGCGCCGTCGATGGTCCATTCAAGCGCGCTGGTATCGCTGAAATCGCTGTAATCGATGATCACGAACCCGGTCTGGACATCGCTCAAGTCGATCGTGTCATCGCCCGCGCCCGGGGAAACGAAATCGAAATTGGTGTTATCGCCGGGATTGATACGGTCCGCACCGTCACCGCCGTTCAGGACATCACTGCCGCCGTACCCGTTTATCGTGTCGTTGCCACCCGCACCCGAAATCGTATCGGCGTCATTGGTCCCTTCGAGCAGTTCGTCGGTGTCGTCGCCCAGTATATCGACCATCATATGCTCCAGTCACGAAATAAACTTATGAGCGAGGTTAGCAGAAACGCCGTTTTCCTTCAAACGTAGCAGCGATCGGCGGTGCCGTTCATCGTCCGGGCGCCATGGATGCATTGCCGCAGCCGAACCCGCGCCAACGCGGCAGCATACATGCCTCTTGCCCCTTTTCCGCGGCTATCCTAGAACCTCAACCACTTTCATTCGGAGGCGCGTTTCATGCTCGATCTCACTTACGAAGCCCCCACACCCAAGGTGATCGCCGGGGCCAAGCATGACTGGGAGCTTGTCATCGGCATGGAGGTTCATGCCCAGGTGTCGTCCAACGCCAAGCTGTTCTCGGGGGCGTCCACCGAATTCGGGGCCGAGCCCAACTCGAACGTTTCTTTCGTGGATGCCGCCATGCCCGGCATGTTGCCGGTCGTCAACGAGTACTGCGTGGAACAGGCGGTCCGCACCGGTTTGGGCCTGAAAGCTGAGATAAACCTCTGGTCGGCTTTCGACCGCAAGAACTATTTCTACCCCGACCTGCCGCAGGGCTACCAGATCAGCCAGCTGTATCATCCCCTCGTCGGCGAGGGCGAGATACTGGTCGACATGGAACCGGGCATCGCCCGCAAGGTACGGATCGAGCGCATCCACATGGAGCAGGATGCGGGCAAGTCCATCCATGACATGGACCCGGCGATGTCGTTCGTGGACCTCAACCGTACGGGCGTCTGCCTGATGGAGATCGTGAGCCGCCCCGATATCCGCGGCCCCGAGGAGGCCGCCGCCTATGTCACGAAGCTGCGCCAGATCCTGCGGTATCTCGGCACGTGTGACGGCAACATGCAGAACGGCAACCTGCGCGCCGACGTGAACGTATCGGTCTGCCGCCCCGGCGCCTACGAGGCCTACATCGAGACGGGCGACCATTCCCATCTGGGCACGCGCTGCGAAATCAAGAACATGAACTCGATGCGGTTCATTCAGGCCGCGATCGACTTCGAGGCGCGCCGCCAGATCGCCATTGTCGAGGCCGGCGGCGAGGTCGAGCAGGAAACCCGGCTCTATGACCCCGACAAGGGAGAAACACGCTCCATGCGGTCAAAGGAAGAAGCGCATGATTACCGCTACTTCCCCGATCCCGACCTGCTGCCGCTCGAGATCGAACAGGACTGGGTGGACGGCATCAAGGCCAGCCTGCCCGAACTGCCCGACGAGAAGAAAGAGCGCTTCGTGCGCGACTACGGCGTCACCGAGTACGACGCCAGTGTCCTGACCGCCGATCGCGACCTTGCCGCCTATTTCGAGGAATCCGTGGGCGGCGGCGACGGCAAGCGCTGCGCAAACTGGATCATCAACGAGGTGCTGGGCCGCGCGAACAAGGCCGAGGTGGGCCCGCGGGAAATCGCCACGCCGCAGGCCAATGCCGAGATCCTTGCCATGGTCGCCAAAGACGAGATTTCGACAAAGATCGCCAAGCAGGTTCTGGAACTTCATGTCGAGACCGGGCGCGCCCCGGCCGAGATCGTCGAGGCGGAAGGGCTGAAACAGGTGACGGATACCGCCGCGATCGAGGCGGCGCTGGACCAGATCATCGCCGACAATCCCGCCCAAGTGGAAAAGGCGCAGACGAATCCCAAGCTGGCAGGTTGGTTCGTCGGTCAGGTCATGAAAGCCACCGGCGGCAAGGCCAATCCGAAGGCGGTGAACGAGATCGTCCAGAAGAAGCTCGGGGGCTGACAGGCCCTTGCGACATGCCGACCGGGGCGCGGTCGTCACGCAGTGGACGCCGCAGCGCAGCGGCACCGTCCAAGCCCGGTTTTGCCGGTCGCGTCGACGGGCCCGCAGGGTCGAACACTGCCCTGGGGCACGTCGCTCCGCCCGCGGGATGTTCATGTTCGCCTTGTTACCAACTGCTTTAAAATGGTAATTCCAAAATACCTACCGGAGTCAGCCACAGAAGTTGACAGACTGTCGCAGATTACCTCATGCTGACTCGTGTGACAGCCCCCGTTGAGGCGGGCCCACATAGCGCATCGATAAAGGAGGAATTTCCTCGCTGCCGATCGCTCGCAAGGGTGCCTCGGCGATGCGGCCGTCCGTGAAACCTAGATTTAGCCAGACGGTACCGTGCCGGCGTGCGCGGGATCACCGTCAAACGGACCAAAGGGAGATATCTATGAGCATTCTCAACCGGATCCTGACCGGAAGCGCGGCCGCGGCGGCCCTTCTGGCGAGCGTGGGCACGGCAAGCGCGGACACGTGGCGCTACGCCTTCGAGGAGGCCATGACCGACGTGCAGGGCCAGTTCGCCCAGAAGTTCAAGGAAGAGGTCGAGGCCAATTCCGACCACACGATCCAGCTGTTCCCGTACGGCACGCTGGGTGAATCCGCGGACATCATGGAACAGACCCAGGCAGGCATCCTGCAATTCGTGGACCAGTCGCCGGGCTTCACGGGCTCGCTGATCCCCGAGGCGCAGGTCTTCTTCGTGCCCTACCTGCTGCCCACCGACGAGGAAAAGCTCGCCCGGTTTTTCGAGAACTCGAAGGCGATCAACGGCATGTTCCCCGAACTCTACGCCGAACAGGGGCTGGAGCTTCTGACCATGTTCCCCGAAGGCGAAGTCGTCATGACAACCAAGGAGCCAGTCAAGGCGCCGTCGGACCTCAACGAGGTTAAGTTCCGGGTCATGACCAACCCGCTGCTGGTTGAAAGCTACCAGGCCTTCGGGGCGACGCCGACACCGCTGCCGTGGGGGGAAACCTATGGCGGTCTTCAGACCAACATCATCCAGGGCCAGGAAAACCCGATGTTCTGGGTCGAATCGACCAAGATGTACGAGGTGACCGACCATATCACCTTCACCGGGCATAACGTGTTCACCACGGCGGTGATGGCCAACCAGGATTTCTACGACGGCCTGCCCGAAGGTGAACAGCAGATGATCCGGGATGCCATGGACGTCGCGTTCGACTTCATCATCGAGTACCAGGACGGCCTGACGCAGGAGTCGCTGGACAAGATCAAGGAAGCCAAGCCCGAGATGACGGTAACACGTCTGTCCGAGGAGGAGCGCGCGCCGTTCAAGGCAGCGGCCGAGGACGTCGAGGCCAAGTTCATCGAGATGACCGGGGAGAGCGGCAAGGCGATCCTCGAACAGCTCAAGGCCGATCTCGCGGCGGTGCAGGACTAACCCGACACGCCCCGGATGCGCCCCCTGCGAGGGGCGCATTCCTTTTGGGCGCCAGTAATTTCCAACAGGGGGCAGGACAGTGACGAACGAAGAACGAGACTCCCAGCTTCAATCGCAGACGGACACGACCTCGGCCGATGACGCGCCGCTCGAGGTTTACCACTCCACGCTTCCGGGCTTTCTGGGCGTCATCGACACGGCGATCAGCCGGCTCGAGTCGGTGTTGCTGGCCGTGGGCGTGCTTCTGATGGCGCTGAACACGGTCTCGAACGTGATCGGCCGTTTCGTATTCCAGCAAAGCATCTTCTTTTCCGAGGAATTGAACCGCATCATCATCATTCTGATCACCTTCGCCGGTATTTCCTACGCCGCACGCCAGGGCCGCCATATCCGCATGTCTGCGATTTTCGACACCCTGCCCTCCAAGCCGCGCAAGGCACTCATGATCATCATCGCGATCGTCACGGCGGTCTTCATGCTGGGCCTTGCATGGTATTCGCTGCAATACGTCATGACGCAGGCGGATCGCGGGCGGGTTTTGCCGTCGTTGCAGATCCCGGTCTGGATCACCCTTGTCTGGGTGCCCGTTGGCTTCTTCATGACGGGGCTGCAGTACCTGCTGACGGCGATCAAGAACATACTGGAAAAAGACATCTACCTGTCTACCAACGTGCTCGAGGGGTACGATGAAAGCGAAGTGGAGATCTGACGCATGGCCATTACCATCTTCTCGATCATGATCGTCCTGCTCCTGCTTGGCTTTCCGATGATGATCCCGCTTATCGTCGGCGCATTCGTGGGTTTCATTTCGCTGTTTGGCGGGCTGGGCCAGATGGAAACCATGGTTCAACAGATGATGGCCGGTGTTCGGCCGGCGTCGCTGATCGCGGTACCGATGTTCATCTTCGCCGCCGACATCATGACACGCGGCCAGTCCGCCGGCCGGCTGATCGACATGGTAATGTCCTTCGTCGGGCATTTGCGCGGCGGGCTCGCGGTGTCGACGGCCGCCGCCTGCACGATGTTCGGCGCGGTTTCGGGCTCCACACAGGCTACCGTGGTCGCCATCGGCTCGCCCCTGCGGCCCCGCATGCTCAAGGCCGGCTACAAGGACAGCTTCGTGCTGGCCTTGATCGTGAATGCCTCGGACATCGCCTTCCTGATCCCGCCTTCGATCGGCATGATCATCTACGGCGTGGTGTCCAACACGTCGATCGCCGAGTTGTTCATCGCGGGTATCGGGCCGGGCCTGCTGATCCTCTTCCTGTTCTCGATCTATGCATGGATCTACGCAGTGCGGAACGGTGTCCCGACCGAGGAAAAGGCATCCTGGAGCGAGAGGTTCGCCACCGCGCGCCGCGCGCTATGGCCCCTGGGCTTTCCGGCGATCATCATTGGCGGAATCTACGGCGGCATCTTCTCGCCCACCGAGGCCGCGGCGGCCTGTGTCCTCTACGCGCTCATCCTCGAACTGCTGGTTTTTCGCCAAATCGACCTCAAGGGTGTTTATGAGACCGCCAAGTCCACCGGGCTGATCACCGCCGTGGTGTTCATCCTCGTCGGCGCCGGCACGGCCTTTTCGTGGGTGATTTCCTTTGCACAGATTCCACAGGCTATCCTAAGTGGCATCGGCATTGACCAGATGGGCCAGATCGGCGTACTGGTCGTGATCTCGATCGCGTTCTTCATCGGCTGCATGTTCGTTGATCCGATCGTGGTCATCCTGATCCTCGTTCCGATTTTCGCGCCGGTGGTCCAGAGCGTGGGGCTGGACCCCGTTCTCGTCGGCACGCTGATTACGCTTCAGGTCGCCGTCGGCTCCGCCACACCGCCCTTCGGGTGCGACATCTTCACGGCGATCGCTGTCTTCAAACGCCCTTACATGGACGTGATCCGGGGCACGCCCCCGTTCATCGTGATCCTGATAGGTGTGACGGCCGCGCTGATCTTCTTCCCGCAGATCGCCCTGTTCCTGCGTGATCTGGCCTTTGCCAAGTAGAAAGGAGACCGACATGTTCAATCGACTCCTGGTTCCCTTCGACGGCTCGGTCGGCGCGGAAGCGGCGCTGGACAAGGCCGCAGAGCTCGCAACGCTGTGCGGGGCCGAGTTGAACATCCTGACCGTCTACCGGCATCATTCGATGCTCGAGGCGTCCTTCTCGATGGTGCGGGCATCCGACCCCGGCAATATCGACGATGCCATGCAGGACCACGCGAAAGAGGTCGCCGAACACGCCAAGAACCGCGCCAAGGCAGCGGGCGTCGAGAAGGTGCGGGCTTTCGTGAAGGCCGGCCAACCCGCGCGAACCATCGTCAGTTTCGCGGACCAGCATGGAAATGACTGCATCGTCATCGGCAGCCGCGGAATGGGCTCGGTCGAGGGCTACCTTTTGGGCAGCGTGTCGCACAAGGTCACCGGGTTGTCCAAGGTACCGGTCCTCGTGGTGTGATCCGCACCACGGGACCGGCCCGGCCCCGCTGCCCCATCGGCCAATGCGCGCGCCGCCCGTCCGGCGCGCGCTTCCTTTTCAACCGGGGAACCCGAACCGCGCTACAGCGGCATTCCCGACAGCTTCGCCACCAGTTCGGCCAGTTTGCGCGCCCCGAACTTTTCGAGCAACCGGGCCCGGTAGATCTCGATCGTGCGATAGCTCAAGTCGAGTTCCCGGCCGATTTCCTTGGAAGTCAGGCCCCTGCACGTCAGGATCGCGACCTCGCGTTCGCGCGGCGTAAGGTTGATCAACGGGCGTTCGTCGGAAAGATCGGCGAAAGACCAGATGGAGCGGCCGAAAGGATCGCCCGGCGTCAGGGACTGCCCGCGCGCCCGACACCAGAACAGCGACCCGTCCCAGCGTTTCATCACGCGCTCGTCCTGATAATAGCCCGTCTCGCGCATCGCGGCCAACCCGCGCTGGCCGATCCGGTGGTAGTCCTCGGCGGAGGGGTAAAAATTGGCGAGCGGCATGTCGCCCAGATCCTCGGGCCGGGCACCGAAGGTCCGCGCGAAGCGCTGGTTGCATTGCCGTATGACCCGGTTTTCCAGAACGGCGAGCCCAACGGGCGCATGATCGAAGGCGAGATCCTTGACGGGCATGGTTCCTCCTGTTCCGCGCCGCGGGGCGGGCGCAAGACGTGCGGGTTGCGTCGCGTCACGCAAGGCACTAGATAAACCGTCAAACGCGGTCGCAGCCTACCCGCTCAAAACAAGGACATACCCATGGAGACGTTAGTCATCTGCTCGGGCGGGCTCGATTCCGTTGTGCTTGCCCACAAGGTCGCGTCGGAGAACCGGCTCCGCGGCCTTCTTTCCTTCGATTACGGCCAGCGGCACGTGAAGGAAATCGCCTGCGCCGCCGCCTGTGCCGATCGGCTGGGCGTGCCGCACAAGGCCATTGATATCGGCGCGGTGGGCAAGGCGCTCAGCGGCTCGGCCTTGACGGACGACGTGGCGGTGCCCGACGGGCATTATGCCGAGGAAACGATGAAACTGACGATCGTGCCAAACCGCAACGCGATCATGCTGACCATCGCGTTCGGCATGGCCGCCGCGGAAAAGGCCGATGCGGTCGGCGCGGCGGTCCATGGCGGGGATCACTTCATCTACCCCGATTGCCGGCCCGGCTTCATCGACGCGTTTCAGGCCATGCAGGACAAGGCGCTTGAGGGTGTCGCCGACATCCGGCTCCACACCCCGTTCGTCACTGCATCGAAGGCAGACATCGTTGTCGAAGGCGCACGCCACGGCACCCCCTTTGCCGAGACGTGGTCGTGCTACAAAGGCGGTGACCTGCATTGCGGCCGCTGCGGCACCTGCGTGGAGCGGCGCGAAGCCTTCCATCTGGCCCGTGTCGAGGACCCTACCATTTACGCCGATCCCGATTACTGGCGCACCGCGGTGGAGGGTGCCTGATGTACCGGGTCACCAAGGAATTCCATTTCTCCGCCTCGCACCAGCTTTTCGGGCTGCCCGAGGGGCATCAATGCGCGCGCCTGCACGGGCACAACTACATCGTCGTGATTGAACTGACGGCAAACGACCTCACGCCACAGGGCTTCGTACGGGATTATCTCGATCTGGCCCCGTTGAAACGCTACATCGACGATGAGTTCGACCACCGTCACCTGAATGACGTGCTGGGCGACGACACGGTCACGGCCGAGCATCTGGCCCGGCATTTCCACGACTGGTGCAAGGCACGTTGGCCCGAGGTCACGGCGGCCCGCGTGAGCGAAACGCCCAAGACATGGGCGGAATACCGGCCGTGACCACCAACGGGTCGATCCGCGTGTCCGAGATCTTCGGGCCGACCATCCAGGGCGAAGGGGCGCTGATCGGGGTGCCCACCGTGTTCGTGCGCACCGGTGGCTGTGATTTCCGGTGCAGCTGGTGCGACAGCCTGCACGCGGTGGACCCGGCGCATCGCGACAGTTGGGCGCCCATGACCCCCGAAGCCGTGATGGCCGACGTTAGGCAACTGTCGGTCGGGCAGCCCTTGACGGTCACCTTGTCGGGCGGCAACCCGGCGATCCAGCCTCTCGGACCGCTGATCGAGCTGGGGCACGCCCAGGGGTATCGCTTCGCGATGGAAACGCAGGGCTCCATCGTGCGCGACTGGTTCGCCGATCTGGACATGCTCGTGCTCAGCCCCAAGCCGCCATCGAGCGGGATGGCGACGGATTGGGACGCGTTGCGCGCCAGCGTCGTCGCCGGGGGGCCGGCACCTGCCGTGCTGAAGATCGTCATTTTTGACGACGCCGATTATGCCTATGCGCGCGACGTGGCCACGCGACATCCGGACTTGCCGGTCTATCTGCAGCCGGGCAACCATACACCGCCGCCCCCCGGGGATGACAGTGCAACGGTCGATCAGGGCGGGATCGACGCGCGGATGCGCTGGCTGGTCGACAGGGTGACAGGGGACGGCTGGTTCGAGGCGCATGTCCTGCCGCAGTTGCATGTCATGCTCTGGGGCAACAAACGCGGTGTTTGAAAGGACTCACGATGAGCGACGAAACGATCTACAGCAGTCTGAAGCAACTTGGCAGCGAAAGCCGATGGCCGCAAAGCCCTGAGGAGGCCGAGCTGGAGCGCGTTGCGAATCCGCAGGCGGACGTGCAATACAACGTCCGCTTTACCGCGCCCGAGTTCACCTCGCTCTGCCCCATGACCGGGCAACCGGACTTCGCCCATCTGGTGATCGATTACGTCCCGGGTGACTGGCTGGTCGAGAGCAAGTCACTCAAGCTGTTTCTGGGCTCGTTCCGGAACCATGGCGCGTTCCACGAGGATTGCACGATCAGCATCGCGCGGCGGCTGGTGGATTTCCTGCACCCGCAATGGATGAGGATCGGCGGCTACTGGTATCCGCGCGGGGGGATCCCGATCGACGTTTTCTGGCAGACCGGCCCCTGCCCCGAGGGCGTATGGATACCCGATCAGGGGGTCCCCCCCTACCGGGGCCGGGGGTAACACGCCCCGCATAGTCGGTCGCGACGGCCTGCCTGCCGACAAGCGGCCGGGCCGGTTGCCCGGCACCGGCCGCGTCATCTCAGCGGTTCATCCTGTTTTCGACGAGGTCGTCGACGACGGAGGGGTCGGCGAGTGTTGATGTGTCGCCGAGGGCGCCGTGGTCGTTTTCCGCGATCTTGCGCAGGATTCGGCGCATGATCTTGCCGGAGCGTGTCTTGGGCAGTCCCGGGGCCCACTGGATGAGGTCGGGGCTGGCGATGGGGCCGATTTCCTGCCGGACCCAGTTGCGCAGTTCCTTGCGCAGCGCCTCGGAGGGCTCCTCGCCGGCCATCAG
>JAVLCJ010000096.1:0-11112 GCA_031580875.1 Roseovarius sp. | reverse complement strand
CTACGACACGGTGCCCCTGCCCTACCGGGACTGGATGTGGTGGAATCCGCTGGTGCATCCCATCGGCATGGTGCGGCAGGGGATCTACGCCACCTATGACGCCAATTACGTCTCTTACCTCTACGTCTTCACCGTGGCCGCGCTGACGCTGGCCGCCGGGCTGCTGTTCCTGCGGCGCTATCACCGCGACATCATCAATATCTGACTGACCCCGGACCGCCCGCGTTGCCAAGCCGGGACAGGGGCGGTAAGGCCGGATGGGTAGAAAACGGGGCGGGGCATGGGCTGGCGCGGCTATATCCACGAGGACAGTGAAACGGTTTTCTTCTGGTCGCAGAAGGCGGCCTGCACGACGCTGTTCGGTTTCCTGGCCGACAACATGGCCGAGCGGCCGCCGCGCAAGAAATACTTCCACACCCACAGCAAGCCCTACCAGCACTGCATGGCGGCGATCCGGGACCGGGGGTATCGTTCGGTCATCCTGGCGCGCCACCCGGTCACGCGCATCATCAGCGCCTATTTCAACAAGTTCTGTGTCTATCGCGGCGAAAGGTTGCTGTCGCGGGCCGACCTGGAGCCCTTCGCCCGGGACCTGCACGACCTTTATTGCGCCCGGCAGGGCATCGCGGCCGAGGACAACGTGATCAGCTTCGAGGCGTTCCTCGACACGGTCGCGCGGATGCATGCCGACCGGCCGCGTCCGCGGCTGCCGATCAACGGCCACTGGGAAACGCAGGTGCCACCCTTTCACGCCAGGCTGGGGCTGCGATACGACCGGGTGGTGCACGTTGAAAACCTCGATGCCGAGATGGGCGCGCTGGCGGACGAGCTGGGCATGGTCTACATCCCGAAGGCGATGAACCGCACCGAGCTGCCCCCGGCCCCGACCGCCGCCTACCTGGGGCAGGTGCCCGCCCGGGAGGTGAGCGGGATGGATTTCGGCTATGACAATTTCATCACCCCGCGGACGCTGGCGCGCATCCACGCGATCTATGCCGTGGATTTCGAGGTGCTGGGCTATCCGGCCCCGGAGCATGTGGAAGCTCCCCGCACGGCACTGGCCCGGTCATGGCAGAAAATCAGGCACTATTCCGCCCGGATCACAGGAAAATGAACATGTCCAGTGACAGATCGCCGGGGCTCACCTCCTCCAGCAGGATGCGGTGGCCGTCGTAGCGCAGCTGCGCGCCCTGCCCCGTCTCCACGATCCCGAGCGCGTCGAACCGGCCCACCTGCCCGCGCCCCTCGACCCCGGTCAGGCGCAGCATGTCCGCGTCGGGCTGGAAATCGGTGATCCTGTCCCGTTCCCCGGCGGCAAGCTCGTTGAAGACGAAGAGATCGGCCCCCGACCCGCCGGTCATCACGTCGTCGCCCGACCCGGCATTGAGCGTGTCGTGCCCCGCCCCGGCATCGAGCCTGTCATGCCGGCCGCCGCCGGCGAGGAAATCGTCCCCCGGCCCGCCGCTGACGGTATCGTTGCCCTCGCCCCCGCCCAGCAGGTCGGCCCCGGCCCCGCCGGCAAGCCGGTCGCTGCCAGGCCCGCCGCCGACCGAATCGGCGCCGCCCTGCCCCTGCACCGTGTCCGTGCCGAAGCTGCCGGCCAGCGTGTCATCCCCCGCGCCGCCCTCGACCAGATCGTCATCGGGCCCGCCGCTCATCACGTCGTCGCCGTCGCCGGCCAGAACGATATCGTTGCCGAGGCCGCCGCCCATCGTGTCACGGCCCGCGCCCCCGCGCAGCGTGTCGTCGCCGGGCCCGCCGCCCATGTTGTCGCGCCCCGCGCCCCCGTCGGCCAGGTCATCGCCGTCCGAGGCGGCCAGCATGTCATCGCCCCCCTGCCCGCGCAGCGTGTCATTGCCGCCGCGCCCGGCCAGCACGTCATCCCCCGGCCCGCCCTCGAGCCGGTCATCGCCCTCGCCGCCCAGCAGGGTCTGCGGCGCCGCCTCGTCCGGCTCATCGCCGTCGGACGACGGCGCCGGCGCGGGCACGGGTGGCACCGTGTCGGGGAAGGGGTCGGGGCCGGGCGGCGGCGGGGCCGTTTCCAGCGGCCCGAGCGTGACATCGACATGCGACAGGAAGCCGTGCAGCATCACTGGCAGGTCGTCCGCCTCGAACGGCTCTTCCGCGCTGTTGCGCAGCGCAAGGTCTTCCGCGCCGAAACGCAGCACGGCGCCCTGCCCCGTGCTCTCGATGTCGATCTGCCCGGCATTGCGCAGGAAGGGCCAGAGCGACAGGTCGAGCCTGTCCTCGCCAAGGGTGAAATCGGCGATCATGTCGCGCGCCCCGTCCGCGCGCAGCACGAAGAGATCCGCCCCCGGCCCGCCGCGCAGCGTATCCGAGCCCGGCCCGTCGCTCAGGATATCCTCGCCCGCCCCGCCGCGCAGGTCCCCGGCGGCGTTGCGCAGCGAAAGCATGTCGTCATCCCCCGTGCCGTCGAGACGCCCCGAAGCCGCCTGCGTGACCGCACCGGCCGCTTCGAAATCGACCCTGAAAAGGCTCAACCCCGCGTCACCCGCCGCGGTCGTCAGGATATCGAGCCCGCCGGCGCGGGCCTGCGCGGCCAGCCCCGAGACACCGTCGAGCGCCATGTCGGCCCCGTCCGCGAGGCTGTCGAGATGCACCAGCCGCCCCTCGGCCGTCAGGCGGAACAGGCTGAGCCCCGCATCCCTTCCGGCGGCCAGCACGAAGACTTGGCCCTGAAGGCTCACCACTTCGAGCTGCGTCGCGCCGGCGAAACGCGTCTCCCGGTCGTCGATCACGTGATCGGCGACGTCGAGCGTGCCGTCCCCGGCCACGGCCAGCACGGTCAGGCTGGAACTGTCCGAGGCCGCGACCAGCAGGAAGGGCTGCCCGGCCACCTCGGCCGTGGCAAGCGCGGTGACGGTCTGCACCGGCAGGCTTTCGTCGCGGCCAAGGCTTTCGCCCCGCTCCAGCCCGCCCTCGGGCGTCAGGCGCGCGCCGGTCAGGCCATGCTCGCGCGCCGAGCCGGCGAAGACATGCAGCGCGCCGTCCAGCTCGACAAGCGCCATGTCAGAGACGTTCGCAAGGTAGGTCCCGCCGGTATCGTCCAGTGCCTGCACGGATTCGACCCCGGAGGCATCATCCAGCCGCACGGCGGCGATGCCCTGCCCGCCATCGGCGGCGGCCAGCAGGTACGCCTGCCCGTCCTGCCGCAGGCCCAGCAGGCTGGCCGCCTCGGCCTGGATCCCGCCCTCGGCAAGGTAGGCCGGCCGGGCGCTGCGCGCGCCGGCCTCCCAGCTGTCCAGCAGCTCGGCGATCAGCGCCGGGGGCAGGGCGCCGGGATGGCCGGGCAGGGGCAATTCGGTGCGCTGCCCGCTTTCGTGCCACCAGTCCTCCACGAGGGCCGGGCCGGCAGGGCCGGGGCGGATCAGCCGGGTCACGCCGGTGGCGTAATCGGCCACCGAGAAATGCCCGTCCGGCAGCGCCGCGATCGCCGCCGCGCCTTGGGCGAATTCGAAGTTTTCCGCATGAACAGTGCCTGTATGCCGCAACCTGATCGGCATCGTCGCCACACCCTTTCCCGCGCCCCCACGCGGGATTAAGGCTGGGCGAAACGGCCTAGGGGCGGCTTAACGAATTGTGACCCCGAGACGGCATTCACGAACAGTTAAATGAAAATCCTGCGAAGCGGGATGTTTCGCGCGCGAAACACTGCATACGGCCCGGCTGTGCCGGCTCAGGCGCCGGGGCCGTGCTTGTGCAGGGTGTCGAAGCCGCGCAGCTCGGCCACCAGCGCGCCCAGCCTGTCCACCGGGATCATGTTGGGCCCGTCGCTGGGCGCGTTGTCCGGGTCCTGGTGGGTTTCGATGAACAGCGCCGAGACCCCGACGGCGCAGGCCGCGCGAGCCAGCACCGGGGCGAAGTCGCGCTGACCGCCGCTGGTGGCGCCCTGCCCGCCGGGCTGCTGCACAGAATGGGTGGCGTCGAACACCACCGGGTAGCCGGTATCGGCCATGACCGGCAGGCCCCGGAAATCGCTGACCAGCGTGTTGTAGCCGAAGGATGTGCCGCGATCGCACAGCAGGATGCGGTCATTGCCGGTACTGGCGATCTTGGCGGCGACGTTGGCCATGTCCCACGGCGCGAGGAACTGGCCCTTTTTCACGTTGATCGCCGCGCCGGTTTCCCCCGCGGCCAGCAGCAGGTCGGTCTGGCGGCAGAGAAAGGCCGGGATCTGCAGGACGTCGCAAACCGCCGCCGCCGGGGCGCACTGGTCGGGCAGGTGGACGTCGGTCAGCACCGGGCATCCGAATTCGTCCCGGATGCGCCCCAGTATCTCGAGCCCCGTTTCCATGCCCAGCCCGCGTTCGGAGCCCAGCGAGGAGCGGTTGGCCTTGTCGTAGCTGGCCTTGAAGACGAAGCGCGTGCCGGTGGGCGCGCAGGCCTCGGCGATGCGGTCGGCCATCATCCGGGCGTGATCGAGACTTTCCAGCTGGCAGGGCCCGGTGATGAAGGCCACCGGGTGGGCGCCGCCGACGGGGATGTCGCCGATGGTGACGGGGCGGGTGCGGGTGATGTCCATGGTTCAGAGCCCTTTCAACGCGGCCTCGATGCGGGGGATGTCCTCGGGGTTGTTCAACTCCCAGAAGACACGGCCGCGCCCCTCGACCGGCACGCAGGCCACGGGCACGCCGTTTTCGAGAAAGCGCAGCTGTTCCAGCCCCTCGAGCGTTTCCAGCCGCCCCTCGGGCCAGCCGATATAGGCCTGCAGCGCCGCGGGCCGATAGGCATAGACCCCCACGTGATGCCAGACCGGGATGTCCCGCTCGGGCAGCTTGCCCGGGTCGATATAGGGGATCACCTCCTTGGAGAAGTAGAGCGCGTGACGCGCCCGGCCGAAAACGGCCGTGGTGCCCCCGACCCGGCCGGCCTTGCGATCCTCGATGAAATGGCCGTAGGTCCGCGCGTCGCATTGCAGGACGGGGGTAGCGACCTGCGCGGCGGTATCCGCGCGCATCGCGGCGATCAGATCCTCGACGAACCAGGCGGGGGTGAGCGGCGCGTCGCCCTGCAGGTTGACCACCAGGTCGGCGTCGATCCCGGCGGTGCGAACCGCCTCGGCGCAGCGTTCGGTCCCGTTGCGGCAGTCGGGGCTGGTCATGACGACCTGCGCGCCAAAGGCATGGGCCGCGTCGCGAATGCGCGCGTCGTCGGTGGCCACGTGGACGGCGTCGACGCCGCGCACCGCGCGGGCGGCCTCCCAACTAAGGCGGATCAGGCTCTTTTGCGTCCCGTCGGGCAGGGTCAGCTCGGCCAGCGGCTTGCCGGGATAGCGGGTCGAGGCATGGCGGGCGGGAATGACGACAACGGTTTTCATGGCTCACACCACCCCGGCGCGCAGGCAGTCATGCACATGCAGCACCCCCAGCGGGCGGCGCGCCGCGTCCACCACCGGCAGCACCGAGATCTGGCGGTCGTTCATCAGCGCCAGCGCCTCGGCCGCCAGCATGTCGGGTGTCACCGTCACCGGGTCGCGCGTGGCGATGGCCCCGGCGGTGCTGTCCAGCAGGCCGGACATGTTGCGGCGCAAATCGCCATCGGTGACGATGCCCTGCAGCGGCCCGTCCGCCTCGGCGACGGCGACGATGCCGAACCCCTTGGCCGACATCACCAGCAGCGCGTCGCCCATCGGGGTGGCGGGGGCGACCAGCGGCAGGCTGTCCGCCCCGTGCATCAGTTCGGAGACGTGGCGTAGCTGCGCGCCCAGCTTGCCGCCCGGGTGGAATTCGCGGAAATGCCCCGCCTCGAAGCCGCGCGCGCGCATCAGCGCCACGGCCAGCGCATCGCCCAGGGCCATGGTCATGGTGGTCGAGGTGGTGGGCGCCATGCCGATCGGGCAGGCCTCGGGCATGTCGGGCAGGGTCAGGCGGTAATCGGCATGGCGCATCAGCGCGCTGTCGGCCCGGCTGGAAATGCCGACCACGGGGATGCCGAAGCGCCGGGTATAGCCCAGCACCTCGACCAGTTCGGCGGTTTCCCCGGAATTCGAGATCAGCACGCAGACATCCTCGGCGGTGATCATGCCCAGATCGCCGTGGCTGGCCTCGGCGGCATGGACGAAATAGGCGGGCGTGCCGGTGGAGGCGAGCGTGGCGCATATCTTGCGCCCCACATGGCCCGACTTGCCCAGCCCCGAGACGATGACCCGTCCCTTCATGTCGAGGATATGGGCCACGACAGCGGCGAAATCGGCCGGCAGATCCTCGGCCAGCCGGGTCAGCGCCTGCGCCTCGAGCGCGAGAACGGAGCGCGCGGCATCCGCGTGGGACGGGGGCGGGGCGGTGTCGGGCATGAAACCTCCTTGGGCGGGTTCCCGGGGCGTGGCGGCGACATAGCAAATCGCGGCGGCGGGCGGAATGCGTGTTTTGCCGGCCGCGCCTCAGCCCGCGTCGGCAAGCCAGCGGCGCAGCCGGTCGCGGATCGCGGGGGTCAGCGCCGCGCCCCCCAGCGTGAGGCTGCCATCGGCATTGTCCCTGAGCCACAGCCCGTCGCGCAGCGTTTCCGGCGCGGCGGCGGGTTTCCGCGGGGGCCGGGCCGCCGGGGCAGGCGCAGGGGCAGGGGCGGTGTCGAGCGCGGCCAGCAACGCGGCCTGTTCGGCCTCGGGCGTGGCGGGCCGCACCGCGGCGAGATCCGCGCGCAGGCGCGGGGCCAGACCGTCATCCTCGTCCAGCGCGCGGGCCAGACGCAGCCCCGCGCGCTCGGGCAGCGCCTCGGGGAAGGCGAGCACCCCGTCGAGCGCACACACGATCCCGAGGAAACTGCCGATCTTGGAGCGCCGGGCGCGGGACGCCGCGTGGTAGAGGTGGCGCAACGCCGCCCGGTCGGTGTCGAACACGCCCTGTTCCACCGCGCGCGCGGCGATCCGGGCCCGTTCGTAATAGCTCAGCCCGACGCGGATCTCGTTTTCCTCGACCATGGCGAGGTACGCCTCGGAGGCTTCCGACGGGCGGCGCTGCAATGCCAGCACGGTGCGGAACCGCGCCTCGCCGGTTTCCGCGTGGAGTCGGCGCAGCGCCTGGCACCGGCGCCAGCCCGAGATGAGGCCGTACCGGCCCGGCCCGATCTCGGCCACGTCCACCGGGGTCTGTTGGCCGCGCTCGCGCAGCGAGGCCATGAGCGCGCCCAGCTCCTCCTCGTCCAGCGCCATGCGGTCCCGCACCAGGTAATCCAGCGCGACCTGGTCGAGGTCAAGCTCCAGCACCATGCGGCCCGTTTCGCGCGCCTCGGTCAGCGTCTGCGCCATCTCGCCGGCGAGCGCGGCGGTGGAGGCGTCGCGCGCCACGTCGGCGATCGGGGCGGGCCGCGCCGAGGGAGCGGGCAGGGGGCCCGGGGCCGGGTCGGCCAGCCGGGCCGGATCGGGCGGGGTCAGCCGTTTGCGCTTGGCCATGGCATCATCTCCTGTCCTGTCGGAACCGGGCGGGCCGCACCGGACCGCTGCGCAGTGTTTCGCGCGCGAAACATCATTCCGCCACCTCCCGCGCGGCGAGTTCGTCGCGCCGCCAACTGCCCAGCAGAAGCGTCTTGAAGGCGGCATAGGTGGCGTCGAAGGTTTCGCGCCCGCGCGCATAGGTCTCGCGGTTGAAATCGCGGTAATCGGCTTCGTAGATGCCCTGCACCTGCTCGCCCGCCTGCCCGATGAGCGCGGTGTAGTCCTGCCGGTGGGGGCTGAGCGTGCTGCCCAGGTAGGCCTGCATCAGCGCCGCCAGCTCGGCCTGCTGGGTGCCGTCATAGCGGGTGATGACCGCGCGCACCGCGTCCCACTGGAAGGCCAGCCCCTCGCGCCCGAGCGCCCGGGCGGCCATGTTCTCGGCCTCCTCGATCGAGGAGAAGGTGGCATGCAGCATGTCGAAGAAACGCCCGGTGGAATCGAACTCCAGGAAGGACGCGCCGAGCGGCACCAGCAGGATGTCCGCCGCCGCCAGCCCGTTGATCGTCAGGTAGCCAAGGGCCGGCGGGGTATCGAGGAAGATCACGTCGTAGGCGTCCAGCACGCCGTCCTCGGCCAGCATGTCGGTCAGCGCGTCCCAGAGCTTCCAGCCGCGGCCCTGCATCCGCCAGACGGGGATCTGGAACTCGGCCCAGTAGAGGTTGAGCTGCGCGCCGATGAGGTCGATGTTCGGCCAGTGGGTTTTCTGGACAAGGCCTTGCGCGCGGATATCCATCGCCTCGCCCAGCGTGTCGTCGAGGGGGTGCGGGGCCTCGCCGCGGTCGATCCGGCGCTGGTTCTCGGCCCGCAGGTAGCTGCCGTAATGACGCGCGAGCAGCGGGAAGACCGTTTGCCATTCATCGGCCACCTGCCCGCCGAAGACGCTGGTCATCGAGCCCTGGCTGTCGAGGTCGATCACCAGCACCTTGTAGCCGTCGAGCGCCGCCGACATCGCCAGGTGCGCGGCGGTCGAGGTCTTGCCGACCCCGCCCTTGAAATTGGCCACTGCCGTCAGCTTGGCGGGCTGGCCCGCGGGGCGGTAGGGCAGGTATTCCTTGGCTTTCGATCCTTCCTGCCCGAAATGCGCGCGCAGGCGCAGCACCTCGTCGAGGGTGAACCACTTGGCCCCGCCCTCGGTTTCCGACCGGCCCTGCGGCAGGTCGGGGTTGGCCTTCAGCACCCGGCGGAAATGCCCGGTGGCGACCGGGATGAGATAGCGGGTGATTTCCCAGGTGGAGAAGAGGCGCAATTGCCGTCCGCCGCTTTCCGCCAGCCCGCGACTGGACAGGTCCGTCCGGCCGGCCAGGCAGGCCTCGGCCACCCGGCGGAATTCATCGGTGCTGGGCGCGGCGGCTAGCTGAGACAGCGCCGCGTCCGGATCGATGTTGAAGTAGGGGGGCAAGCTGGTCTGGCTGCTCGGTTTCATGGCACCTTCTGGAAGTCATGTTCGCCTTTTACCACAGCATACGTGAAAACCGCGAACATGGAAGGGAAATGCGAACAAAACCCGATTTTCTTTGCAAATCCGTGACGCTTTGGGCCGTTCGCATACGGTGTGGCATTGCTCCGAACTGAAAAATCCAGTTATTTTCTTGTTATCATATCTGTTACGGGCCGTCCGGGTTTTCCGTATCCGATTGATCTTGATAAGCTTTTGCCCGTTCTGCCGTCTCGTGGTGACTCTGAACCCCCGATACGGCGATTCCGATCCCCCGCTCGTCCGATTCCGATCCCCCGTTCTGGCGCTTCCCGGTACTGGACGGGGTTTGTGGATAACTCTAGGGTGGGTGTCACTGAAACCCCGATAAAAGAGTCGTGGCAGACCGGGGGCAGGGCAGGGCGGCGCAACGGGCCGCGAAGGGGGACGGATGAGTTCGACAGGCATCCCGGCGACGGCAGGGGGCGGGCTGGCGCCCGACCGGCATCCGACGGCGGACTTCTTCGTTTGCGACATCTTCGATGCCAGCCCCAAGGATGACCTGGGCTCGATGGAGCATCCGATCTTCTCGCTCGCGACCCGGCCCGACCGGCGGGTGCTTTCCTATGCGCATAACGGCGTGACCGTCGAGGTGACCCCCAGCGTCAAGGGGCGCGCGACCATCCATGACAAGGACATCCTGATCTATTGCGTGAGCCAGTTGATGGCGGCGCTCAACGCCGGCCGCGCGGTATCGCGCACGCTGCATTTGCGCGCCCATGACCTGCTGGTCGCGACGAACCGCGATACCAGCGGCGACAGCTATGCCCGGCTGCGCGAGGCGTTCGAGCGGCTGGCCGGCACGCGGATCACCACCAACCTCACCACCGGCGGGGTGGAGACGACCCGCGGTTTCGGCCTGATCGAGGGCTGGGAGATCGTGCGGCGCACCCGGGGCGGGCGGATGATCAGCGTGACGGTGACGTTGTCGGAATGGCTTTTCCGCGCGGTGCTGTCGAAATCGGTCCTGACGCTCTCGCGCGATTACTTCCGGTTGCGCAAACCGCTGGAGCGGCGGATCTACGAGCTGGCGCGCAAGCATTGCGGGCGCCAGCCCGGCTGGCGGGTGAGCGTGGCCACGCTGCACAAGAAGGCCGGATCCGCCGCGCCGCTGCGGGTGTTCCGCGCGGCCCTGCGCCGGATGGCGGCGGCCGACCACCTGCCGGACTACGAGATGCGCGAACTGCCCGGTGACATGATCATGTTCGAACGGCGCGACCCCGTGGCGGAACCCGAGCCCTCGGGCGCGCCGCTGCTGGCGCCCGAAACGCTGGAGGCGGCGCGGGATCTCGCCCCCGGCGCGGACGTGCACGCGCTGGAAGCGGCATGGCGCGGCTGGTGGTTTGAGACGGGCCGGCCCCGCCTGACGGATCCGGACGCGGCCTTCCTGGGCTGGGTCCGCGCGCGCCGGGGCTGACCGGGCCTCAGACCCGCGCGGCGAGCGCCGCCACCCCGTCTGGCACCGTGGGCCATGCCGCGTCCCCGGCACGGGGCGCGGCGGGGTCGGTGATGATGGTGCGGCACGCGGCCCGCATCTCGTCGACCCATGCCAGCCCGGCCTGGTAGACGGACAGGTCCGCGTCGGACAGGCGCCCGGCGGCCACGGCGGCGGCCAGGTTGATCTGCGCGGTCTCGGGCAGAACGTCGAGGATGCGGCGGCGGCAGGCGGCCTTGACGGCTGTCTCGCGCAGCGCAGCCTCGCGCGCCGTGACCTCGGCCGCGGTCAGCTCGGTGATCGGCGGCGGGGTGTCGTCCTCTGTCGCGGCGTCCCAGAAACGCAGCATGATGAAATGCCCCGCGGGGATGTCCGAGGGCATCCCGGCAGGATCGCAAACGCGCAGGTGCAGCGCCCCGTCATGCCGGTAGAGGTCAGCCACCCGCGCGACCGGCGCGCCGTTTTCATCCTGCGGGCAGCGCACGCGCCAGCCCGTCGCGGCCAGCGGCGGCGTGCCGGTGAGGACGTAATGCCCCGTGCCCGCATGCCGCAGCCCCGCGCCGACCGGCTTGACCGGTTCCTCCAGGTGCGCGGCATGGACGCGCAGCACCGGGGACGCCTCGAGAAGAAAGCCGGAGCCGTCGACCGTAGTGTTGGATGTGTCATATATGCGCACATAGTCAGTCCATGTGCCGCCGGACAAACGTCGGTAATACAGCTCATCCCCATTCATCAGACCGAGCATCTGGTGCC
>JAVLCJ010000095.1:0-11149 GCA_031580875.1 Roseovarius sp. | reverse complement strand
GCTTGCCCGGCGCCTGGATGGCGACGTTGCAACCGTGGGCGCATCCCATCAGGCAGGAGACACGGCGCGTCCGGACGGGCCGGCCGGCGGCATGATGCTCGACGAGTTCGGCCATGTCCGCACCGTGGGGGCGGGCATGTGTGGTCTCGTCCCAGTCATCGCGCTTGCAGGTGTCGCAGATCGTGATCCAGGTGGTCATGGGGTGTCCGTCCTTGATTTCGCGGCCCAGTACAAGCGGAATTACGCGCCTTTCACAAGAGCCATCTTCGGTGTGTTGCAGGCGATTGAACCTGCGCGTTTGCAGGATCGAGAGGAGCAGCACGCCCGCGCCGCGGCCATGACGGCGGCGACCGGCCCGGAGTGTGTGGCCGGGCGCGGGCTAGCGGCCTTGCGCGGCCCGGCGGCGTTTCTGGCGCAGCAGGTTGAGCCCCTCGACCGCGCCGCCGAAAAGCATCGCGGCATATATGAAGCCACGTTCCACGTGGAAATGGAACGCGTCGGACACCAGCGCCATGCCGACCATCACGAGGAAGGCCAGCGCCAGCATCTTGGTCGAGGGGTGCGCCTCGACGAAGTCGGCGATGGGGGTGGCGGCCGCCATCATCACGATGATGGCCACGGCGACGGCGGCGACCATCACCTCGATATGATCGGCGATGCCGATGGCGGTGATGACGCTGTCGATGGAAAAGACGAGGTCCAGCAGCATGATCTGGAAGATCACGCTGAGGAAAACGGCCTCGACAACGCGTTCCTCGGCGGTATGGAAATCCTCGCCCTCGACCTCGTCGAAGATCTCGGTCGCGGCCTTGTAGAGCAGGAACAGCCCCCCGGCGAGCAGGATCACGTCACGCCACGACACGGGCCAGCCCATGATCGTGACGAAGGGGTCGGACAGCCCGATGATCCAGGCGATGGAGAAAAGCAGCCCGATCCGGAGCACGAGCGCACCGGTCAGCCCCAGCATCCGGGCCTTGTTCCGCTGTTCCTCGGGCAGCTTCGAGGCAGCGATCGAGATGAAGATGACGTTGTCGATGCCCAGCACGATCTCGAGGACCGTGAGGGTCAGGAACGAGATCCAGACGGCCGGGTCGGTCAGCAGTTCAAGCATGGCGGGCTCCTTTGTGCCGGATCGGGCGGGGTCAGTCGTAAATGGCAGTATCGTGTTGCGGCAGGGTGAAATCCTCGGTGTGGACAATGACACCGTCATCCGTCAGCAGCAGCAGGCCGTAGGCGCCCGGCTCATCCACCGAAAGGCGCGGGTCGCGGTAGCCCAGTGCCATCGGCATCTGGTGGCAGGTGCTCTTGAAAATGGCCGCGGGGATGCCGCCGGCGCTGCCCTGGATGGTGCGGTGGACGTGGCCCGAGACGATCTGCACCACGTTGCCATGCGCGCGCAGCCGGCTGGCCAGTTCGCCGCGGTTCTTGAGGCCGATCCAGTCCATCCCGCCGAACCCGGTCAGGAAGGGCGGATGATGGCTGAAGACGATGACGCGGCGGGCACCGGCGGTTTCGAGGGCGCGGTCGAGCCACGCGAGGCGCGCCTCGCAGAGCAGCCCGCTATGGGTGTCCTCGGCATCCTCGTTGAGCGTGTCGAGCAAGACGAGGCGTGTATCGGCGCCGATGTCGACGATGTCCTGCACATGGCCCGCGGCCGTGACGGGCGCGCCGGGGAAGGCCGCGCGGAAGGGCGCGCGCCGGTCATGGTTGCCCACGGTCAGGCTGACGGGCAGGGGGCAATCCGCGACGGCCCGGCGGAAACGGTCGTATTCCGCCGGGGCGGCGTTGTGCGCGATGTCGCCGGTGATGACGATGCGTGCCGCGTCGGGATGGTTTTCAAGCGCGTGAGCAAGGCCCTGCGCGAAGCGCGCGCCGGGGTCCAGCCCGACGATGCCGTCGCCCTCGGGCAGGTAGTGAAGATCGGTGAAGACGATGATTTTCTGCATGGGAGCCGCCCCTGTCCTGACGATGACAGGGTAGGGAATTTGCCGCGTTTTGAAAGCGGAGTCTCGGTGCAGGGGTCGGCGAGGGTCAACAACGAAAACAAGGGGCTGTAACGCGGCTGCACCGCGTCGGTAACACGACGGCGCGCCGCGCGCGGATGCGCACCCTGCCGCGGTCTTGCGTGGCGGGCCGGTTCCCCGGTACGAGGCCGGCCGCGCCGCGTCGTCACTCGAATTCGACGAGAAGATCCTTGGCGTCGATCTGGCCGCCGGGCTGGACATGCACCGCCTTGACCGTGCCGTCGCGTTCGGCGTGGATGCCGGTTTCCATCTTCATCGCCTCGATGGTCAGCACCATGTCGCCTTCCTTGACCGTCTGCCCGGGGCTGACCACGACCGAGGCGACGACGCCCGGCATGGGCGCCCCGAGGTGGGCGGGATTGCCGTGCTCGGCCTTTGGCCGCTGCGCGGTCTGGGATTTCACCAGCCGGTTGGGCACGCGGATCACGCGGGGCTGGCCGTTGAGTTCGAAGAACACCTTGACCTCGCCGTCCTCCTGCGTCTCGCCCACGGCCTGCAGCCGGATTTCGAGTATCTTGCCCGGGTCGATCTCGACGCTGATCTCCTCGCCCGGGGCCATCCCGTAGAAGAAGGCGCGGGTGGGCAGGGTGCGCACGGGGCCGTAGGTGCGGTGGCGGCCCATGTAATCGAGGAATACCTTGGGATACATCAGGTACCCGTTGAGGTCCTCGTCATCGACCGACTTGCCCTCCAGCTCGGCGCTCAGGTTCTCGCGAGCCGCTTCGAGGTCAACGGGCTCGAGGTGCTTGCCGGGCCGCTCGGTGTTGGGCGCCTCGCCCTTGAGAACCTTCTTCACGATCGTGTCGGGAAACCCGCCCGGCGGCTGGCCGAGATTGCCGCGCATCATGTCGATGACCGAATCGGGGAAGGCCACGTCGGTATCGGGGTTCTCGACGTCCTCGCGCGTCAGGCCCTGGCTGACCATCATCAGTGCCATGTCGCCCACAACCTTGGAGCTGGGGGTGACCTTCACGATGTCGCCGAACATCTGGTTGACGTCGGCATAGGTTTTCGCCACCTCTGGCCAGCGTTCCTCGAGCCCGAGGGAACGCGCCTGCGCCTTGAGGTTGGTGAACTGCCCGCCCGGCATCTCGTGCAGGTAGACCTCGGAGGCGGGGGCCTGAAGGCCGGATTCGAAGGCCACGTATTGCGACCGGACGTGTTCCCAGTAATTCGATATCTCGCGGATGCGCTCGATATCGAGGGTGGTGTTGCGCCGGGTGTGCCGGAGCGCCTGCGCGATGGAGCCGAGGCAGGGCTGGCTGGTCCCGCCCGAGAAGGCGTCCATCGCCGCGTCGGCCGCGTCGACGCCCGCGTCGGCGGCGGCGAGGATCGTGGCGCCGGCGATGCCGGAGGTGTCGTGCGTGTGGAAGTGCACGGGGATGTCGAGCTCGTCCTTGAGCGCGGTGACAAGGCGCGTGGCCGCGGCCGGTTTCAGCAGGCCGGCCATGTCCTTGAGCCCCAGCACGTGCGCGCCGGCGGCCTGCAGTTCCTTGGCCATGCCGACATAGTATTTCACGTCGTACTTGGCGCGGTCCGGGTCGAGGATGTCGCCGGTATAGCAGATCGTGCCCTCGCAGATCTTGCCGGACTCGACCACCGCGTCCATGGCCACGCGCATGTTCTCGACCCAGTTCAGGCTGTCGAAGACGCGGAACACGTCCACCCCCGTCTCGGCCGCCTGCCGGACGAATTCGCGCACGACGTTGTCGGGGTAATTGGTGTAGCCGACGCCGTTGGAGGCCCGCAGAAGCATCTGCGTGAGCAGGTTGGGCATCCGCTGGCGCAATTCGCGCAGGCGCTGCCACGGGCATTCCTGAAGGAAGCGGTAGGCAACGTCGAAGGTGGCGCCGCCCCAGCATTCGACGCTGAACAGTTCGGGCAGGTTGGCGGCGTAGGCGGGCGCGACCTTGATCATGTCGATTGAGCGCATCCGCGTCGCCAGAAGCGACTGGTGCCCGTCGCGCATCGTCGTGTCGGTGAGCAGCAGGCGGTCCTGCGCCAGCATCCAGTCGGCCACCGCCTTGGCGCCCTTGTCTTCCAGCAGGTTGCGGGTGCCCGGCGCCGGATCGGCCACTTCGCGCGGGGGCTTGGGCAGCTTGGCCTCGGGCGAGGGTTCGGGGCGGCCGGTGGTTTCGGGATGGCCGTTCACGGTGATGTCGGCGATGTAGGTCAGCACCTTGGTGCCGCGGTCGCGCCGCTTGGTGAAGTTGAACAGCTCGGGCGTGGTGTCGATGAACGTGGTCGTGTACGCGTTCGACAGGAAGGTCGGGTGCTTGAGCAGGTTCTCGACGAAGGCGATGTTGGTGCTGACCCCGCGGATGCGGAATTCGCGCAGGGCGCGGTCCATCCGGGCGATGGCCTGTTCGGGCGTCGGCGCCCACGCGGTGACCTTGGTCAGCAGGCTGTCGTAGTAGCGCGTGATGACCCCGCCTGAATAGGCGGTTCCGCCGTCGAGCCGGATGCCCATGCCCGTGGCCGAGCGGTAGGCGGTGATGCGCCCGTAATCGGGGATGAAGTTGTTGAGCGGGTCCTCGGTGGTGATGCGTGTCTGGAGCGCGTGGCCGTTGAGGGTGATCGCGTCCTGCGTCGCCTTGCCCGTGGCCTCTTCGAGCGCCTTGCCCTCGGCGATACGGATCTGGGCCTGCACGATGTCGATGCCCGTCACCTCCTCGGTGACGGTGTGTTCGACCTGAACGCGGGGGTTCACTTCGATGAAGTAGAACTGGTTGGTGTCCATGTCCATCAGGAACTCGACCGTGCCCGCGCACTCGTAGTTGACGTGCTTGCAGATCTTGTAGCCCAGTTCGCAGATTTCCTCGCGCTGGAGCTCGGTCAGGTAAGGGGCCGGGGCGCGTTCGACGACCTTCTGGTTGCGGCGCTGGACCGAGCAGTCACGCTCGAACAGGTGGTACATGTCGCCGTGCTTGTCGCCGAGGATCTGCACCTCGACGTGCCGGGCGCGGGTGATCATCTTTTCAAGATAGCCCTCGCCGTTGCCGAAGGCGGCCTCGGCCTCGCGCCGGCCTTCGAGCACCTTTTCCTCCAGCTCGTCGGCGCTGTTGATCGGGCGCATCCCGCGCCCGCCACCGCCCCACGATGCCTTGAGCATCATCGGGTAGCCGATTTCCCCGGCGGCGGCGCGCGTGCGGTCCATGTCGTCGTCAAGGACGTGGCTGGCGGGGATGACGGGCACGCCGGCCTCGACCGCGACGTTGCGGGCGCTGGCCTTGTCGCCGAGGGCGCGCATTGTTTCGGCCCGAGGGCCGATGAAGGTGATCCCGTTGGCCGCGCAGGCATCGACGAAATCGGGGTTTTCCGACAGCAGGCCATAGCCCGGGTGGATGGCGTCGGCCCCGCAGGACTTGGCCACGCGGATGATCTCGTCGATGGACAGGTAGGCCTGCACGGGGCCCAGCCCCTCGCCGATGCGGTAGGCCTCGTCGGCCTTGAACCTGTGCAGGCTGAGCTTGTCCTCCTCGGCAAAGACGGCGACGGTGCGCTTGCCCATCTCGTTGGCCGCGCGCATGACGCGGATCGCGATTTCGCCACGGTTGGCGATGAGGATTTTCTGGAATTCTGCCACTGGCCTGTCCCCCCTCCACTTTAGAAGGCATGATTTGTGCGGCCATCCCCGGCGGGTCCGGACTTTGCCGCAGCGCGGCGCGCGCTTCGCGATCTTTTAGGATCAAACGCGGGTGCCGTGCAATCCCGCTGTGGCGCGCTTTCACCCTTTCGCGACAATTCCTGCCCGATCGGGCGCGGCGGCTGCACGGAAGGCCGCCGCGATTTGGTGCCTTTTTTCATATGGTTGAGGCCCGCCCGGGCGGCGGCGGGTAGGGTGGCCCTACCCGGACGGGAGCAGCCGGGCGGCGACGTCGGCCAGCGTGGGCGTGCCGAGCTGGCCCATGTTCGCCCTGAGATCCTCGCGCAGGACATGGGCGAGGTGATCGGGCCCCGACGGCCCCAGCGCGGCGAGCGCGAAATGCCAGCCGCGCCCCATCATCACGTAATCCGCCCCCAGCGCCAGCGCCCGCAGGATGTCGAGCCCGCCTTCCACCCCGCCATCAAGGATGACGGGCCGGTCGGTCGCCGCGCGGATGGCCGGCAGCACCTCGATGGTGGCGGGGGCGGCATCGAACTGGCGGCCCGCATGGTTGGAAATCCAGATCGCGTCCACGCCCTCGGCGGTCAGGGCCGCGGCATCGTCGGCCCGCAGGACGCCCTTGACGACAAGCGGGCCGTCCCATGCCTCGCGCAGCCAGCGCAGGTAATCCCAGTCGGGCGAGGTGCGCAGCAGGTAGCCCGCGTGCTGGTTGGACGGCAGGCCGCTGGTCCGGCCCGCGTACGCGTCGACCAGCCGCATCCGGGGCATGCCGCCCCGCGCCATGCCCAGCGCCCAGGCCGGGCGCGTGGCGATCTGCGCGAGGATCCGCGGCGTCAGCCGGGGCGGCTGTGTCAGGCCCGAGCGTGTCTGCCGTTCGCGGCGGCTGCCCACCGGCACGTCCACCGTGAGCACCAGCGTGCCGAAGCCCGCCGCGCGGGCGCGGCGCAGCATGTCGGCGCGGATCGCGGGGTCACGCGGCGGGTACATCTGGAACCATGCCCGCGGCCCGAGGCTGGGCGCCACGTCTTCCGGTGTGCGGCTGGCCACGGTGGACAGGCAATAGGGTATGCCCGCGCGCGCCGCCGCGCGGGCAAGCGCCGGTTCGGCGCCGGGCCAGACAAGGCCGGACATGCCCACCGGCGCGATGCCCACTGGCAGCGCCATTTCCTGCCCCAGCAGGCAGGTGGTCAGGTCGGGGTCGATTTCGCCGTGCAGGATGGACGGGCTGAGCCGCACCGCGTCGAGGGCCGCGCGGTTGGCCGCCTTGGTGCGTTCCTCGCCGGTCCCGCTGTCGAGGTATTCCCATACGAAATGCGGCAGGCGGCGGCGGGCGCGGGTGCGCAGGTCGGACAGGCCGGGAAAGCGGGTGTCGCGGGTCATGGGCCGCATTTGTGCGCCGCGGGAGGCTGTTGTCCAGCGCCGAATCCGCGGCTGGCGGTCGCGCGACGGTCGAAACGGTGCGACCCGATCTTGCGTTAACCTTTCGTTAACCTTTATTAACGGAGAGCGCCATCAACCGCCGGAGGCCCGCATGGGCGAGGTCCAGATCGCCGCGCTGCTATGCGCCATGCTCGCCGGGAGCGAGGAAGAGACGCGGCACTATTTCGACGTGAATGGCATGAAGCGCCATGTCAGGGCGGATTGCGAAACGGCCGACCATGTCATCGAGATCGGTCTGGACGGCAAGAGTTCGGCCCGGGACAGCCTGCATCAGGCCCTGTTCTCCGCGCATCTGTCGGGCAAGACGCCGGCGGTTGTCCTGATCGACCGCGACGGCTACGAGGGCCGGTTCGAATACGAGATGCGCCAAGTCACGAAAGCGGCCGGCGTGGCCTACATGCGGTGCGGCAAGGCATTCCTGCTGCGCTGGGCGGAAACCGCGCCGATGCGCCCCGGCTTCGCGGACGCATCGACCGACGACCTGCCGCGCGAGGCCAGCGTGAAATCGCGATGCGATCTGGACGCGCTGGCCACCGGCGGTAGAAAAGCGGGCTCCTGACCGCCAAGAGGAGCGCCCGGGCCCTCAACCCGGATCGTCGCTGACCCGTTGGGGGGCGCCCGTGGCCATGTTCGTGCCGACATAGGGCAGCTTGGCCGCCTTCCACGCGCCGAATCCGCCGTCCATGTGGGCGATCCGGTCGAACCCGGCCTCGATGCAGGCCCGCGCGACCTTTTCCGAGCGTACGCCCGAGCCGCAATGGAACACGATGCGCTTGTCGCTCTGGCCCGGCAGCGTGTCGGCGCGGAAGAACGGCAGCGGCAGCAGAAGCGCCCCCTCGATATGCTCGAAGGCGTATTCCTGCACCGTCCGCACGTCGATCAGCACGATTTCTCCCGCCTCCCACGCGCGGGCGACCTCGTCTGTCGTCCATGTTTCGAGCGTCGCGTCGCCGACTGTTTCGGTCTTCATGGCCGTGTCTCCTTCAAGGGGCTCAGAACTTGTTGGCGGGGATTTTGAAGTAGCTGTTGCCGTCCGCCTCGGCATCCGGCAGGCGCCCGCCGCGCAGGTTGACCTGCAGCGCATGGAGAATCCGGTCCGGCAGGTTCAACGTGGCATCGCGCGCGTCGCGCAGTTTCACGTAATCCTCGCGCGACGTTCCGCCGCCAACATGGGGGTTGCTGGCGCGATGCTCGGCCACCGTGGCCTCCCACGCGGCCTCGGTCCGGTCGCCCACCGGCGGGTAGTCGTGCCCGATGAAAAGCCGGGTCTCGTCGGGCAGGGCAAGGATACGCTGCAGGCTGTCATAGAGAACGCCCGAATCCCCGCCCGGGAAGTCCGCGCGGGACGTGCCCACGTCAACATGCATGAAGGTGTCGTGCACGAACGCCGCGTCATCGCCGACGAGATAGGTGATGGAGCCCAGCGTGTGGCCCGGCGACAGCGTGACCTTAACCTCGAGCTCGCCCAGCATGAAGCTGTCGCCGTCGGCAAAAAGCCTGTCGAAATCCCGGTCGGGGTCGAAGGCGCCGGGCGTGTTGTAGATCCCGGTCCAGATTTCCGAGATCTCGCGGACCTTGTCGCCGATCGCGTTGGGCGCGCCCGTCTGTTCCTTGAGCCATGCCGACGCCATCAGGTGATCGGCGTGAGGGTGGGTGTCGAGCACCCACGCCACCGTCAGGCCCTTGTCGGCGACGAAATCGAGCGCGGCCTGTGCAGAGGCGGTGCCGGTGCGGGCATGGGCCGGGTCGAAATCGAGGACCGTGTCGATCAGCGCGGCCTGTTTCGTCGCGGGGTCGGAAACGACGTACTGGATGGAGCCTGTCGCGGGGTCGTGGAACCCGGTCACGTCAGGGGAGTTGGCGCCGCGCGAGGGGCTGGTTCTGTGGAACATGGAATCCTCCTGATGGCAGTTTGCATTCACGTAATTGAATATATTGTCTTTCCAACCCCCGCGCCATCGCTTTGATGCGAAGATGTTCGAGCGTCTCTGGCAGAATCGCCGCGGCCCGTGCTAAGTATTGATGCATGAACAGCCCAAGCCCCAACATAAGCCAGAATCGGCCGGCGATACGGCAACTTGACGATGCCGCGATAAATCGCATCGCGGCGGGCGAAGTCGTGGAACGGCCGGCCTCGGCCGTCAAGGAACTGGTGGAAAACGCGCTGGATGCGGGGGCGACGCGCATCGAGGTGGCCCATGCCGACGGCGGCAAGACGCTGATTCGCGTCACTGACGACGGCTGCGGCATGGCGCCCGACGAGCTGCCGCTGGCGCTGGCGCGTCATGCGACCTCCAAGATCGACGGGGCCGACCTGCTCAATATTCACAGTTTCGGGTTCCGGGGCGAGGCATTGCCGAGCCTCGGCGCGGTGGGCCGTCTGACCATAACCTCGCGCGCGGCGGCGGCCGGGGCGGACGCCGCCGAGATCACCGTGACGGGTGGACAGGCCGGCGCCGTGCGGCCCGCCGCGCGCAACCCCGGCACGACGGTCACGCTGCGCGACCTGTTCCATGCCACGCCGGCGCGGCTGAAATTCATGCGCACCGACCGCGCCGAGGCGCAGGCGATCGGCGACACGGTCAAGCGGCTGGCCATGGCCGAGCCCTTCGTGTCCTTCGTGCTGCGCGATGTCTCGGGCGGGGGCGAGGGGCGCGTGAGCTTCCGCGCCGATGCCGAGACGGGCGACATGTTCGAGGCGCTGGGCGGCCGGCTGGGCCGTATCCTCGGCCGCGATTTCGCCGAGAACGCGCTGCGCATCTCGGCCGAGCGCGACGGGCTGCGGATGACAGGCTTTGCCGCGTTGCCGACCTATTCGCGCGGGTCCGGCGTGGCGCAGTTCCTGTTCGTCAACGGGCGGCCGGTGCGCGACAGGATGCTGCACGGCGCGCTGCGCGCCGCCTACCATGATTTCCTGAGCCGTGACCGGCATCCGGCGGCGGCGCTTTTCATCGACTGCGACCCGACGCTGGTGGACGTGAACGTGCATCCGGCGAAATCCGAGGTGCGGTTCCGCGACCCGGGCGTGGCGCGGGGGCTGATCGTGTCGGGGCTGAAACATGCGCTGGCCGAGGCGGGGCACCGCGCGTCCTCGACCGTGGCGGGGGCCACGCTGGGCGCGATGCGGCCCGAACCGGCGGGCGCCGGGCGCGTCTACCAGATGGACCGCCCCTCGGCGCCGGCGCGCGCCGCGGCCTACCGGGGACAGGCGCCGGGCTTTGCCGAGATGCAGCACGACCTGAGCGGCCGGGTGGACCCCGCGCCTGACGCGGGTCCCGCGCCCGCCGGGGCAGTGCCGGACCCCGCGCCGGAGGCGCCGGCGCATCCCCTGCCACTGGGCGCCGCGCGTGCGCAGCTGCACGAGAACTACATCGTGGCGCAGACGGAAACCGGCATGGTCATCGTGGACCAGCACGCCGCGCACGAACGGCTTGTCTACGAACGGCTCAAGCGCCAGATGGCCGAGACCGGCGTGGCGGCGCAGGCGCTGCTGATCCCCGAGATCGTGGAACTGTCGGAGGACGAGGCCGCCCGCCTGCTGGACAGCGCGGAGGCGTTGCAGCGCCTTGGCCTGCACGTGGAGCCGTTCGGCCCCGGCACGATCGCCGTGCGCGAGACGCCCGCGATCCTCGGCCCGGTGGATGCGCCCGCGATGATCCGCGACATCCTCGATGAACTGGCCGAGCAGGGCGAGAGCCTGTCGTTGCAGGCACGGATCGAGGCGATCCTGAGCCGGGTGGCCTGTCACGGCTCGGTCCGGTCGGGGCGCCGGATGAGCGCGGAGGAGATGAACGCGCTGCTGCGCGAAATGGAGGCGACGCCGCATTCCGGCCAATGCAACCACGGCCGGCCCACCTATGTCGAACTGAAGCTCGACGATATCGAACGGCTGTTCGGGCGGACATGATCCAGATCGGCGGCACCACCTATTCCCTGGACGATCCGCTTGTCGTGGCCGCGCTGGCGGGCGCGGGGGCCTTTGTGCTGATCGTCGTGTTGCTGCTGCTGGCGCTGCGGGCCGCCGCGCGATCCGCCCGGCTGACCGCGCCGCTGGCGCGGCAGGTGGGTGAGCTGGGCC
>JAVLCJ010000094.1:0-11638 GCA_031580875.1 Roseovarius sp. | reverse complement strand
TGACGTTCACGTTGCCGGTGTTCTGCGTGACGGTGTCGCCGGGCGCGATGCCGTCGTCGAGGCTGTCGATCTCGTCCCACTCGAAGCTCTCGCGCTCCGTGCCGCCGTCGCCACCGTCATGGATACCGCCGGGCAGGTTGCTGTCGCCGTAGATCAGGTCGTCGCCAGCGCCGCCCGTGACCGAGTCGTCGCCCGATCCCGCATAGACATCATCGTCGCCCTGTTCGGCGAGGATGGTATCGTCGCCGGCGCCGGCATCGACGATGTCATCCTGTGGCCCCTCGCCCGGCAGCAGGGCGTCCTCGTTGTCTATGCGATCGCCTTCCGGGTCGCCCGTATAGGCCAGATCAATCCGGTTGTCGGTCGAATCGCCCTCGACGATACCGTCGCCGCGATCGGTGGGATTGTTCGTTTCACCAGACATCGTCATCTCCTTTGTGCAGCTCGATGGCGCCTGGCGCCTTGCCGCGATAACCACTTTTTCGCCCTGCCGACGATGCGACGGCGAGGGGCGGCCCACACGACAAAACCATTCTCCGGCGGGGAGATGCGCCGCCTTCTCCATGGCGGCTCATGCACGCGGGTCTGACCCTCGTGACCAGTGTGTTGCACACGTTGCTCAAGCAACCCGGCGAACGCACCCTCCCGCACCGATTCCCGGTACGCTTTTCGTGCGGCCGCCCCCGTGACCTGCAGACATCGCCCCCCAGTTGGGCATGTTCAATTTGTACTGAAGGCACGATGACCGACAAAGCGAAATCTGTCAGAAACCGGGCAGCAATACGGTGCAACACCGCCTTGCGACGTCCGGAAAGCCCGTGCCCCGCACGGCCTCTTCGCCGGTTTTGTTGCCAATTTCCGAACACTGTCTCTCTGCAAGCCGGCCTCGACCTTTCTATTTTACCTAAATTCCTGAACCACAGCGCCGGGACATCCGGTTCGAAACGCGCTTGCTGTTTCTATTTTTGAAACATGGCGCGAACGCGGGGAGCTTGATCCGAAATGTGGCACAAACCTGCCGGTCGCGTGTCAAAAACGTAAACAAAGCGTGACCAATCGTACCGGATTTGCGGAAAAATCGCTAAACTGGAAACATGCCCGCCCGGACATGAGGCCGAATCGAGTCCGCGAAGAGCGCCGATGCGCGTGGCTGACTGATCTCTCGACCATTCTTCTCGGCTCGGTCGTCTGGAATACCGCGTGTCGCAATTATCGGGTCGCATCGCCTCTACGGTCTTCGGGCTTTTGTGGGATGACAGGGTACCGAGGATGATCACATCGCCTGGTTTCAGGGCTGGGGCGAGCCGGGTCTCGACATAAAGCTCGAGGAGGACGCGGTTCATCGCGCCGTTGATGACCAAGGGCGCGTGCAGCCGTGGCGCAATGCCGCGATAAACGTTTGCGTGCTCCAGTGGCCGAGAGGCGCATGACGGGTCAGGCGCGCGCCCTTGGAGGACCAACCCGTGGTCTTGGCCATGTTCGTCTTGAGCGAGGTCTCGTCGATGAAACCGATGCGTGGCAACAGGCTGGCCATGAACGGTTGCCGCCACGTGATCCGCATATGGCATGCATGGCCGGACCTCGGGCCGCTTTTGCTCGACCGCCTGAAGGTCTTATTCATGCATCAGACCGGGGCTGCGCAGCGTCCACCGGACCGGCATGCGGCGGACCGTCATCTGGTGCGTCTCAGCGATTTCCAGCACCAAATCATCCAGCGCCAGAACCGGCTTGGCCGCCATCCGCGCCGCGATCCGGTGCCACAGCGGGGCCAGCTTGCCGTGCGGCTTCGGTTCCCGGGCGGGACATGCTCGTTGGTCGTCACCTGACGAAGCGCCTCGCCCGTCTCAGGAGGCAACCAACAGGATATCGTTGCGCACAAGGTATCGCCCGTCGACCCGAAACGGAATGGGGGCGCCGGCGATTGGCGTGTCGGCACGACCCGGGGTCTGAACGTGGAGATGAAGATGCGGCTCCGAACTGTTGCCCGAGTTGCCGACCTTTCCCAATGGCGCGCCTTGCGCCACCGGTTCCCCGGCGACGACACGCACGCTGCCGCGTCTCAAGTGGGCCACGACCACCCAAACCCCGTCGCACTCCAGAATGACATGGTTCCCGAGCTTGCGAACCCTGTCCATCTCGGGGACAAGCATGTCCGGTAGCGCCCCTTCGGCCGCGATCACACGGCCGGCGCAGGGAGCGACGACAGGCGCATCGAAAATCGGATAGGCCGCCGGATCAGACGGGTTGGATAGGGGACGTGAAACCCCGAGTGCAGCCCGTCCGAGAATATCCACGGCGTAGGACTGACCACGCCAGTTGGCAAAGCGTGGAACGTCCTGATCAAGCGTCTTGAGGTGCACGTTCGTAAGTTCGCGGCTGCCGCCATGCGCAACGAGATATGCGCCGGGCCCCAAGGGGGATGACAGGTCGATCACGCGCGATCCGGGCGGGGTCGATGATGCCATGGCCTGCAAGGAGAGCGCCCCTCCGGCCGCTGCGAGGATGAGCCCGATCGCGCCTGTTCCCCAACCCGACCAGCCGGATGGCATAACCGGCAGACCGGCGCGTAGAGCCGCCGCACCGGCCCAGACCACACCGATGGCCCATAGGGCCGCGAAGACATGCAGTACCCAACGCGGTGGCAGACCCCACAGCATCACCTGCGACATCGCGAAGAACGCGAGGCCGGTCCCGAGCACCTGAGCACAAAGCCCGAGCCAGCTCGCCCCCGGAAAGAAGGCAATCCAAAGAACCAGAGCAGCCGGTACGACCAGCTGTACCGTGATCATGAGACCCTGCACGTGAGATTTGCCTTCCCGTAAGGTTTGCGCCAATGCCTCGCATTTTCCCGACAGCCAAGCTTTGAGCTGGGTCAAGGAAGCGACGAAGATCGGCCTCCGAACACGACCCGGTTGATGTTCTCGAGGCCGAGGCCACAAGCCAAATCCATTTTGCGAGATCATGATCTTGTTTCGAGGCCGTGCAGATATGCGGCGGTACCGGTTGCCGAAAACGGAAAGTCACTCTCGCGGCGGCCTCGGACATCGACGCCGACGTTTTTTTAACACCATTTGTGTGCGCCACCGCCCGGAGACGTCTACAGTCAGGAAAATGGCGCACCTGCAAGGATTCGAACCTTGGGCCTCTGCCTTCGGAGGGCAGCGCTCTATCCAGCTGAGCTACAGGTGCGTCGCGACCGCGTATAGCGGCGCGCAGGGCCGGGTGCAATCGTGAAATTGGACCGAATGGCGCCGCGCGCCGTCACGACCCTTGCGCGGGAATGCAAAACGCCGAAGGCCCGGACGGGGCACTTCGGCGCATGACTTTGAAACGCAGGAGCTGCGTCTTATTCGACAACGTTGCCGTACTTGTCATAAACCGGCTCGGGCTCGACAACGACGACGGGTTCTTCCTGCTGTTGGGCGCAGGCTGCGACGAAGGCGCCCATGAAGAGGACGGCTGAGATCTTGAAAAGCTTCATTCTGGCAGCTCCTGTTGTTGATATCGTACAAAGCATAGCAAGCAAATCTGTGCGCGTCGATGGCCAACGGCGACAAATTATGCCTCAACCCCGTCCACAGGCAAAGAATTTACGCCGTTCCCGCGCCGCGCACCGTCAGCCGAACAGGTCATGCGCCAATTCCAGCGCCTCGACCAGCACGTCCACCTCCTCGGTGGTGTTGTACATTCCGAAGGATGCCCGGCAGGTCGCCGTCACGCCAAGGTGATCCATCAGGGGGCCGGCGCAATGATGCCCGGCGCGCACCGCCACGCCCTTCTTGTCGAGGATGGTGGAGATATCGTGCGCATGCGCCGCGCCCGCCATCGTGAAGGAAAAGATCGCCGCCTTGTCCGGCGTCGTCCCCTGCACGTTGAGCCAGTTGAGCCCGTCCATCCGCTCGGCCGCATACCGGCACAGGGTTTCCTCGTGCGCCGCGATGGCCTCCATGCCGACATCCATCATGTACTCCAGCGCGACGCCGAGCCCGATCGCCTGCACGATGCCCGGCGTCCCCGCCTCGAACTTCATCGGCGGGTCGTTGTAGGTCACCTCGTCCTTGCTGACCTCGCGGATCATGTCGCCGCCGCCCATGAAGGGGCGCATCTCGGCCAGCCGGTCCCTGTGCACGAAAATGGCGCCCGACGCGGACGGACCATAAAGCTTGTGCCCCGTGATCGCGTAGAAATCGCAGCCCAGCTCGTCAAGTTTCACCGGCATGTGCACCGCCGCCTGCGACCCGTCCACCAGCACCGGCACCCCCTGTGCCCGGGCGGCATCGCAGATCGCCTTCACGTCCACCTTGGTGCCCAGAACGTTCGACAGATGCGTGATGGCCACCAGCCGGGTTTTCGGGCCGATCGCGTCGATCACCTGCTGCGGATCGAGCGCACCCGAGGCATCCGTGTCCACCCATTTCAGCCGCACGCCCTGCCGTTCGCGCAGGAAATGCCACGGCACGATGTTGGCATGGTGTTCCATCACGCTCAGCACGATCTCGTCGCCCGGCTCCATCCGCGGCATCGCCCAGCCATAGGCGACCATGTTGATGCCCTCGGTCGTGCCGGAATTGAGCACGATCTGGTTCTCGTCCGCCACCCCGAGGAAGCGCGCGACCTTGCCGCGCACCGCCTCGTATTTCTCTGTCGCGATGTTCGACAGCGTGTGAAGCCCGCGATGCACGTTCGAATATTCGTGGCTGTAGGCACGGTTGATCGCGTCGATCACCACTTGCGGTTTCTGCGCCGAGGCCCCGTTGTCCAGATAGACAAGGGGCTTGCCGTTGACCTCGCGCGCGAGGATCGGAAAGTCGGCGCGGATTCTCTCGACATCCAGCATCTCAGGATACTCCCATCACGACCGAGGCGATCACCCCGAAGACAAATCCAAGTCCGATCAGCGTGCCCAGGACCGAGATCACGAGAACGGCAGCCGCCTTGAACGGGTTGCCGAAGCCGTGCGCCACGTCAATGAACGAAACAACGGCCCAAAGCCACCAAACGAACATCGCCATCATCGCCAGCGACGACAACAATGGTAGCGCGAATCCAAGGATGAAAACCCCCGCCAGCAGGACAAAGGTCACCACCTGCAACCATGTCAGCACGGCCAGAACGTCACCCAGCGTGCCGCGTCCCCCCAGGGCACGGCCGACCCAGTAGATCACGAAGACCGACAGCACCACGCGCGCCCATTGCATGATCGCGAAGACGAGCGGCGCCTCGTTCGCCGGCGAGCCCTGCACCAGCGCGCCCATCTCGCCCTCGGGCATGGGCGCGACCTGGAACAGCGCCGACATCGACAACGAGGACAGGATCGACACCAGCGTGAGCGTCATCCACAGCGCCTGTACCGGCAGGCCCATCGCCATGACCGCGACGGCGGCATCCCCGGGGGTGCGCAAGGTCTGCAGGAAAAGTGGTTTCAGCGACGTCAGGGTCATGTCATGCCCCACCCGGCCTCGCGCAGGTTGGCGACGAGAAACCACAGGAAAACCGCCACCCAGATCAGGCCGACCCCGTGCAATCCCGGACCCGGCCCGACGAACCCCGCCACCAGCCCGTGCAACAGCATCACCGGGCTGGCCGCCAGAAACGTCCAGAACAGCGCAAGGCGGGTGTCATGGGCGGTCCCCTGCCCGCCGACCGCGCGGCAGACAAGGTGCAGCAGGAACGCCAGCGCGTACATCGCCAGCGGCGCCATGAAAATCCAGCCCAGCAACGCCCCGCCAAGCAGCGGGTTCAGGTCGGTGCCCTCGAGATGCGCCTGCCGGGCCAGCCGCGGCCACTGCCCGATGAACACCACCGCACAGCCCGCCATCAGGATGGCCAGCGCCCGACCCTCGTTGGCACCCATCGCGAGCAGGCGCCGCATCACGACGCGCGGCCCGCGATAGGTCGCCACGATATCGGTGGTCACGGGCATCAGCCGCGCCGCCGCCCCAACCAGCCTTCAAGCCGGCCCACGATCTCGTCGCGCAAGTCCGGATCCTCGACCTCCTCGACCGCCTCGGCAAGGAATGCCAGCGTCAGAAGGTCGGTCGCGGTGGGCTTGGGCACCCCGCGCGAGCGCAGGTAGAACAACGCCTCCTCGTCGATGGCGCCGCTGGTCGAGCCGTGCGAACACGCCACGTCGTCGGCATAGATTTCCAGCTCGGGCTTCGCGAGGAACTGGCTGTCGTCGTCCAGAAGCAGTGACTGGCTGATCTGGTAGCCGTCGGTTTTCTGCGCGCCTTCCTTGACAAGGATCTTGCCCTGGAAAACGCCCGTCGCCCCGTTCCGCAGGACCTTCTTGAACACCTGCCGGCTTTCGCAGCGTTCCGCGTCATGGGTGATGAACACCGTGTCGTCATGATGGAAATCACCGTCACCCATCGCGGCGCCGGCGACATGCGCGACGGCATCATCCCCGGTCAGTTCGATAACGCACTCGTTGCGGGTCATCACGCCGTTGGCCGTCATCGTGAAGGACTTGAAGCGGCTTTCACGCCCCAGCCGCGCAAAGAGGTGCGTGGCCGCGCGGCGCTCGTGATCGCGGCCCTGCGTGCGCACGTGCTGGAACGACGCGTTGTCGGCGACATCCACTTCCATGACATTGTTGAACCGGGCCGCCGCCGGACCGTTTTCCAGCACCGTCAGTTCCGCGCCCTCGTCCAGCTTGATAACATGATGCAGGATCGCGTCGGAAGTCTCTGATTGATGGCGATAAATCAGGTTCACGGGTTTGCTGGCGCGGCCCGTGGCGTGGATGATCACGCCGTCGGTAGCCAGCGCCGTGTTGAGCGCGGCAAGCGGCCGCGGCACCGGGGCCTGCCCGGCTGTTTCCAGCACGCCGTAAAGGTCCTTGGTCCAGTGGATGTCGGCCTGTGCCGCATCGCTCAGCCGCTCGATCGTGATGCCTTCCAACGACAGGTCGTCGCTCGCATCCGGGTCGAAGACACCATCCACGAAAACGATCTTCAGCCGGTCGAACGCGCCGAAAACGGGCGCCTCGTCAGACTCGTCATGCGGCGACGCCGCCGACACCTCGGCCTGCACCAGCGTGTCCGGCCGCGTGAATTTCCAGTATTCGTCGCGCGCGGCGGGCAGCCCCATCCCGCGCACCCGGGCCAGCGCCGCATCGCGCGCCGCGTCCGCCCATGCCGCGCCGGCCGGGCGCTCGGCCGCGGCCAGCCGCGCCTCGGTCGCTTCCTGTTTCTTCTGCGGCAGGGCCATCACGCCACCTCCGCCATGATGTCGGCATACCCGTTCTTCTCGACCTCGAGCGCCAGATCGGGGCCGCCGGACTTCACGATGCGGCCATCGACCATGATATGCACCACGTCGGGTTTGATGTGGTCCAGCAGACGCTGGTAGTGCGTGATCACGAGGAAACTGCGCCCCGCGTCGCGCAGCGCGTTCACCCCGTCCGAGACGAGTTTCATCGCGTCCACGTCAAGGCCGGAATCCGTCTCGTCGAGGATGCACAGCTTTGGCTCCAGAACGGCCATCTGAAGGATCTCGTTGCGCTTCTTCTCGCCGCCCGAGAACCCGACATTGACCGGCCGCTTGAGCATGTCGTTGCTCATCTTGAGCGTGGCGGCCTTCTCGCGCACCAGCTTGAGGAAGTCCGCCGCGCTCATCTCTTCCTGCCCGCGCGCCGTGCGTTGCGCGTTGAGCGCGGTGCGCATGAACGTCATGTTCCCCACGCCCGGGATTTCCACCGGGTACTGGAATGCAAGGAAAAGGCCGGCCGCCGCGCGTTCCTCGGGTTCCATGTCGAGAATGTCCGCGCCTTCCAGCGTGGCGCTGCCCTCGGTCACCTCGTAGCCGTCGCGCCCCGACAGGACGTAGGACAGGGTCGACTTGCCCGACCCGTTCGGCCCCATGATCGCATGAACCTTGCCTGCTTCGAGGCTCAGATCCACGCCCTTCAGGATCGTCTTTTCCTCGTCTTCAAGATCGACGTGCAAATTCTTGATTTCCAGCATTTTCTTTCCTCGCCTTGGGTTCGACACGGCTCAGGGCCGGGTCATCATCTCGATAATCGTCAACAGCCTGTCCGCCGGTACCGGCATGGGCGTGACATGAAACTCGGCCATCCGGCCGTGCAGGCGGTGCGGCGCGCCAAGGAACCGCTCCACCGCGTGGTACTGCTTGCGGCGCTTGTAGTCGTCGATCAGCACCGTCACGGGCCTGTCGGTGCGAAACGCCGCCGCCAGCGCGCATCCCGGGCGGAACCGCCCGTCGACCAGCACCACGTCGGGCTGCCGGAATTCCGGCAGATCCCAAACTTCCAGCGGGTACCGCGCGTAGCGGGTCCAGCTGTCGTTGCCCGTGGGGTAGCCCCATTCCCGCGTCGGGCCGATATCGGACCAGATCACGTCCACCTCGGTACCGGCGGCGGGCGGGGACGCGTCGAACCACGCCCGCATCATCAGGGCCCAGTCCCGGCCACTTTCCACCGCGAAGACACGCTTGCCGGCCATCTCGGCGGCCATCACGGTCGACCCGCCCGATCCGTATTCAAGGATCACGCCCGCCGCGTCATAGGCCGCCCGCACCGCTGCCGCCTCGGTATCCGGAAAGGTGAGTTCCGGCCGCGCCATCTCCGCCGTGCCTCGCATCAGGGAGCCAGCACCACGGCCGTGCCGCTGGCCGAGACCATCAGCATCGACTCGCCCACCACCTCGTAATCGAGGTCGACGCCGACCACCGCGTCGGCACCGAGGGCCGCCGCGCGGCCCTCCAGCTCGTTGAGCGCCGTGTCGCGCGCGTCCTGCAGCTTGGTTTCGTACGCGCCCGACCGTCCGCCGACCACATCGGTGACCTGGGCGAAGAAATCGCGGAACACGTTCGCCCCCATGATCGCCTCGCCCACGACGATCCCGCGGTAATCGGCAATGGCGCGCCCGTCGACGGACTGCGTCGTCGTGATGATCATGTCGTCCTCCGTGCACGGCCAAGGGGCCCGCGGTGGCGCCCGGTCGTTACCCGACCGAGCCTTCCAGCGAAATCGCCACCAGTTGCTGCGCCTCCATGGCGAACTCCATCGGCAGCGCCTGGAGCACGTCCTTGCAGAACCCGTTCACGACCAGCGCCACGGCCTCTTCCTCGTCCATGCCGCGCTGGCGGCAATAGAACATCTGGTCCTCGTCCACCTTGGATGTCGTGGCCTCGTGCTCCACCCGCGACGAATTGTTCTTCACCTCGATGTAAGGCACGGTATGCGCGCCGCACTTGTCCCCGATCAACAGGCTGTCGCACTGGGTGTAGTTGCGGCTGTCCTTGGCCTTCGGATGCATCGACACCAACCCGCGATAGGTGTTCTGCGCCTGCCCCGCGCTGATCCCCTTGGACACGATGCGCGAGCGTGTATCGCGGCCCAGATGCACCATCTTGGTGCCGGTATCGGCCTGCTGCCAGTTGTTGGTGATGGCGATCGAATAGAATTCGCCCTGGCTCTCGTTGCCGCGCAGGATGCAGGAGGGGTATTTCCACGTCACCGCCGAGCCCGTCTCGACCTGCGTCCACATCACCTTGGACCGGTCACCACGGCAATCGGCACGCTTGGTCACGAAGTTGTAGATGCCACCCTTGCCACCTTCGTCGCCCGGGTACCAGTTCTGCACGGTGGAATACTTCACCTCCGCGTCCTCCTCCACGATGATCTCGACCACCGCGGCGTGCAGCTGGCTCTCGTCGCGCTGCGGTGCCGTGCACCCTTCGAGATAGCTCACGAAGGACCCCTTGTCGGCGATGATCAGCGTCCGCTCGAACTGGCCGGTATTCTCCGCGTTGATGCGGAAATAGGTCGACAGCTCCATCGGGCAGCGCACGCCCGGCGGCACGTAGACGAAGGATCCGTCCGAAAACACCGCGCTGTTGAGGGTGGCATAGAAATTGTCGCTCACCGGCACGACCGACCCGAGGTATTTCCGAACCAGTTCGGGATGTTCCTTGATCGCCTCCGAGATCGAGCAGAAGATGACACCGGCCTTCTTCAGCTCTTCCTGGAAGGTCGTCCCGACGCTCACGGAGTCGAACACCGCGTCGACGGCCACCTTGCGGCCCTCGGCCGGCGCCTCCTCGGCGCCCTCGACACCGGCCAGCACCATCTGTTCCTTCAGCGGGATACCCAGCTTTTCGTAGGTTTCCAGCAGCTTGGGGTCGACGTCGTCAAGCGACTGGGGCTTTTCCGCCATGCTTTTCGGCCGGGCATAGTAATACTGCTCCTGGAAATCGACCTCCGGGTAATCCAGCATCGCCCAGTCCGGCTCCTTCATCTGCAGCCAGCGCTCATAGGCCTGCAGGCGCCACTCGGTCATCCATTCCGGCTCTTCGTTCTTCTCGGAAATCAGCCTGACGATATCGTCGGTCAGCCCCTTGGGGGCATAATCCATCTCGATATCCGTCTCCCAGCCGTACTTGTAGGCGCCACCCACCTCGCGCACGGCGTCGACCGTTTCCTTGTCGACGCCTTCCTTCACCTGACTGTCATCCAGTGCCGCCATCTTGGCTTACCTCCTTGACCGATCACGCCGTTCGGGCGCGCTGTTTGTGATACCGCTCCAGCCAGATTTCGGCGAAGCGCGTGACATCCTCTTCCGTCGTGTCCGGACCCAGCGAAACGCGCACCGCGCAGGCCGCCTCGACCTCGCTGAATCCCATGGCCCGCAGCACGTGGCTCGACTTGACCTTGCCACTGGAACAGGCCGAGCCCGCCGAAATCGCGATCCCCGCCAGATCCATTGCCATCACCTGCGTCTCGCCCTTCCATCCGGGCGCGATGAAACAGCTGGTGTTGGGCAGCCTTGCGCCATCTTTCCCGATAAAAATAGTCTCTTTGGCCCCGGCTGCAATCATATTTTCTAGAATCTTTCTAATCTTCGCGACTTCCGCCCAGCGTCCTTCCGACAACTCGCGCGCCGCCGCCGCCGCCGCGGCCCCGAACCCGGCGATCCCCACGACGTTCTCGGTGCCCGACCGGCGGCCCATTTCCTGCCCGCCGCCGCGTATCCGCGCCTGCACGTCAGTGCCGCGGCGCACCACCAGCGCCCCCACGCCCTTGGGGCCGCCCAGCTTGTGCGCCGATACCAGCGCCATCTCGGCCCCCGACCAGTTGAACGCCACCGGCAGCTTGCCGAAAGCCTGCGTCATGTCGCTCACCGCCAGCCCGTCGGGCAACTGCTGCACGACCCCGGTTTCCGAGTTGGCCATCTGCAGCACCGACCCGGCCGGTTCCGCCACGGAAACGCGCCCGTCCGCGTCGACCGGCAGTTCCTCCTCGATCCACGCGCGCACCGCGTCATGCTCCACCGCCGCGCCGCGCAGCCCGCGCCCGGCACAGGCAAGCGCGGCCGCCTCCGTGGCGCCCGAGGTAAAGATCACGTCGGCCCCCTCGGCCCCGAGGGCCGCCGCCACCTGCGCGCGCGCGCGCTCGACCAGTCCCTTGGCCGCCCGCCCCTCGGCATGCACGCTCGACGGGTTGCCGACAACGTCCATGGCCGCGATCATCGCCGCCCGCGCCTCGTCGCGCAGGGGCGCCGTCGCGTTGTGGTCCACGTATGTCCGCGTCATGACCGGCCCCCGTTTCTTCTCGGCCGAAATACCCCGGGGGGAATTGCCCGCAGGGCAAGGGGGGCAGCGCCCCCGCGCCACG
>JAVLCJ010000093.1:0-11662 GCA_031580875.1 Roseovarius sp. | reverse complement strand
CTCCGCCTCGAGGTTCTCGACCTCCCCGCTCAGCGCCGCGACGTCCTCGCGCTCCTCGTTGTAGCGCCGGCGCAGATCGGCGACGAGCACCTCAAGCGCCTCGCGCCGGGCCGCGGCGAGCCGCGCTTCCTCCGCCTTCGCGTCGACCTCCTCGCGCAGATCGGCGAGCGCGCGGTCGAGCTGCTCCTGCCGGGACAGCAATTCTTCCTCGCGCGCCTCCAGATCGGCGATGGTGCCGCGATTGCTCTCGCGCTCGGCCAGAAGGCGCGCCACCCTGTCCTCGAAGCCGGAAATGCGGTCGCGCGCCTCGGCCAGCGCCGCGTCCTGCGCGTCGCGCTCGCGTTCCAGCGCGGCGATGATAGTGGCCTGCTCTTGCTGGCGCTGGCGGGCATCGTCCAGCGTGGCGGTCAGCTCGCCCACGCGCTCGGACAGGGTGGCGTTGCGGTCGCGCTCCATCCCGAGGGCGCGCGACAGCTCCGCCACCTCGGCCGACAGCGAGTCGAGCTTGCTCTCCTGGCCGGTGATGGTTTCGCGCAGCACGAACTGCACGATCATGAAGATCGTCAGCACGAACATCAGCACCAGCAGCAGGCCCGTCATCGCGTCGACGAAACCGGGCCAGATCGACGCCTGGAAACGGGTGCCGGTACGGCGCGACAGGGCCATGGTCTAGCCCTCCTCCTCCCGGCTGGCGGGACGCGCCTGCGCGTGGCGCTCGGCCGCGGCCACGCCGCCACGCGCCTGCCCGAACACCTTTGACAGGGCTGCGAGGTCGGTGCGGATCTCGGCCATCATCTCCTGCCGGCCGGCGCTGACCTCCTCCAGAAGGCGCAGCATCTGCACATCGATCGAGCGCAGCCGCATTCGGCTTTCGGCGTCCAGCCCCTCGCCCGACTGCCGCTCGGCCTGCTTTTCCAGCTCCGCCAGCAATCTTTCCTGCCCCTCGGCCACGCGGTTCAGCGCAGCGTTCATCGGGTTGGCGTCGGTCAGGCGATGGGTCAGGCGCTCCATCGAATCCGCCAGCACGCCCAGCTTCTCGTCCACCCGGGCGCGATTGACATCCGATTGCGTCAGCGTCACCTGCAGGTTCTCGATCTGCTCGGCCATGTGATCGACCATCGCGGCCATCATGTTCTGGTCCTCGCCGCCCTCGCCATCGCCCGAGGCGAAGCCGACGCGGGTGATCGTGGACATCCATTCTTCCAGTTCCCGGTAGAACCGGTTCTGCCCGTGCCCGGCGAAAAGCTCCAGCAGCCCCACCACGAGCGATCCGGCCAGCCCCAGCAAGGACGAGGCAAAGGCCACGCCCATGCCGCCCAGCTGTTCCTCCAGCCCGGTCATCAGGCGGTTGAAAACGGCGATACCGGCCTCGCCCTCCTGCGGGGCCAGGCTGCGGATGGTGTCCACCACCGCCGGCACGGTCGTCGCGAGGCCGTAGAACGTGCCCAGCAACCCGAGGAAGATCAGCATGTTGACGATATACCGCGTGATCTCCCGGGCCTCGTCGATGCGCTGTGCGACCGAATCGAGGATCGACCGCGCCGAGGACGACGCGATCTGCATCCGCTTGCCGCGCTGCCGCAAAAGCGTGGCAAGCGGCGCCAGCAGGCGCGGCGCCTTGCTCATCCGGTGGCCCGGCCGGTCGGCGGCGAAATCCTCGATCCAGCGCACCGACCCGATGAGCTGCAGCACCTGCCAGAAACAGGCGACGACCCCGATCCCGAACACGAACAGGATGAAGCCGTTCAGGTAGGGATTGGCCTCGAAAACCGGCAGCACGCGCGGCAGCGCGAGGAAGGCCCCGGCCCCGGTCAGCCCGAGCACGACCAGCATCAGCGTGATCTGCCGGACGGGGTGGGAAAACTGCGGCTCGACCTCGCGGTCCGGCTGGTCCATGTGGACGGCTCCCGGCTCTGTCATTTCGGCGCCGACCCTACGCTTTCACGGCAAGCAAGCCAAGGCATTAAACCGTCAGTTCCCCGACCCGCCGCACCAGCCAGTCCAGCTCGTCATCGGATATGCCCAGATCGCCCAGATGCGCGGCGGTGTTGAAAAGATACTCGGTGTTCGGCCCGCGTCCGCCATGCGCCCGCGCGATGATCCGCGCCTGTTCCTCCAACGGCATGCCACCGCAATACTGCACATGCGCCGGGTCCACGACGTAGGTCACCGCCTCGACGCGCCGGCCGTCATCCAGCTCGATATCCAGCACCTGCTCAAGGTAGGCCGACGAGATCAGCTCGCGCTCCCGCAAGTAGCCCAGCACGGCGTCGGTCCGTTCCGGCGGCACCGAGAACCCCACGCCGCGGCATTTCGCCCCGCCGGCGGCGTCCAGCGCCAGCACCAGCCCCGGGTCGGCGTCCGTGCCCCGGTGGTGGACGCTGCGCATGCAGAAACTGCGGTGATACCCCGGCAACGTGGCCAGCACCCGCTCCGCCGCCTCGAAGCCCGGATTCCAGACCAGTGACCCGTACCCGAAAACCCACATCGTCATTTTGCTGTTCCTCGCGCTTTCAACGCCTTAAACACCATCTGGAAAGGGCATGAAAGGGGGCGACGGCATGCGGTTGCTGCTCGGGATCATCGTGACGGCCGCGGCGCTATGGGCGGGCTACTGGGTCGTCGGGGCACAGGCGGCGAAAACGGCCGCCGCCGGCTGGTTCGAGGCCCGCCGCGCCGAGGGCTGGGCCGCCGATTACGGCACCATGACGGTGCAGGGCTTTCCGAACCGCTTCGACACCGTTTTCACCGACGTCGCGCTTGCCGACCCCGAAACCGGGCTCGCCTGGAACGCGCCGCGGTTCCAGTTCAACACGCTCAGCTACCGGCCCGATCACGTCATCGCCGTCTGGCCCGACGCCCAGCGCGTGGCCACGCCGCGCGCCGGCTACGATCTTGCCAGCCGCGACATGCGCGCCAGCCTCGTCGTCACCGGCGGCACGCGCCTTGCGCTGGAACGCAGCACGCTGACCGCGGACATGATCACGATCAGCCCCGGCCCGGCCAACGGCACAAGCCGGGTCGAGTCGCTCACCCTCGCGGCCGAGCGCGACCGCGGCACCATCGCGACCTACCGGTTGGGCCTGCGCGCCGACGGGCTCGGCCCCGCGCCGCGCTGGAAGGCCCGCGTCGATCCCGCGGGCCGACTGCCCGAGGATTTCGACGCGTTCACCGCCGACATGACGGTGGCCTTCGACAAGCCGTGGGACCGGACGGCGATCGAGGTCGCCCGGCCGCAGCCCACCCGCATCAAGATCCGGCTGGCCGAGGCCCGGTGGGGCCGGCTCGAATTGCAGGCCGCCGGCACCGTCGACATCGGGGCCGATGGCCGCCCCGTGGGAGAGGTCACGGTCAAGGCGCGCAACTGGCGCGACATTCTCGACATGGCGGTGACCAGCGGCGCCGTGCCGCAGGGGCTGGCCGACACGCTGCGCGACGGGCTCTCGCTGGTCTCGCGCATGGCGGGCAACCCGCGCACGCTGGACATCCCGCTGGGCTTTCGCAACGGCCGCGTGATGCTGGGCCCGGTTCCCGTCGCCGCCGCCCCGGTCCTGCGCCTCCGGTGACATCCGCGCCCCGCGTTTCTTCTCGGCCGAAATACCCCGGGGGAGTCGCCCGTCAGGGCGACGGGGGCAGCGCCCCCGGGCTTGCAGCCGCGGCTTTCGCCGGCACCGGGCACGGCCGCCCGCGCCCCGACAGCAGGCCGCGCAGCCACCCCATCCGCCTCAGCCTTTCTTCACGCGACCGAAATCGGGCGCGTCGGTATCCTGACCGGCCTCGATGATACCCCGCCGGATCGCCCGTGTCCGCGTGAAATAGTCGTGCAGGTGCTCGCCGTCACCGGTACGTATGGCGCGCTGCAGCGCGAACAGCTCCTCGGTGAACCGCCCGAGGATTTCCAGCGTCGCCTCGCGGTTGTTGAGGAACACGTCCCGCCACATTGTCGGGTCGCTCGCGGCGATGCGGGTGAAGTCGCGGAAGCCGGCGGCGGAATACTTGATGACCTCGCTGTCGGTCACGCGGCGCAGGTCGTCGGCCACGCCGACCATCGTGTAGGCGATCAGGTGCGGCGCGTGGCTCGTCACCGCCAGCACGAGGTCGTGATGCTCGGCATCCATCTCGTCGGTCAAGGCCCCCATGCCCTGCCAGAACCGCTCCAGCCGCGCCACAGCCTCGCGATCGCTGCCCGCGACCGGCACGACGAGGCACCACCGGTTCTCGAACAGCTCGGCAAAGCCCGCGCGCGGGCCGGAATGCTCCGTCCCGGCCAGCGGGTGGGCGGGCACGAAATGAACATTCCCGGGCAGGTGCGGCCCGACCGCCTCGATCACCGCCTTCTTGACCGAGCCGACATCGCTGACCGTGGCGCCGGGGGCCAGCGCCGGGCCGATCTCGGCGGCGACCGCGCCCATCGCGCCCACGGGCACGCAGAGCACCACCAGGTCGGCGCCCGCCACGGCCTCGGCCGCGCTGTCGCAGACCCGGTCGCACAGCCCGATCTCGCGCGCGGTCGCGCGCGTATCGGCCGACCGGGCATGGCCCGTCACCTCGCCGGCCAGCCCGCCGCGCCGGATGGCGTGGCACATCGACGACGCGATCAGCCCGAGCCCGATCAACGCGACCCTGTCATAGATCACGGCCATCCTAGTACGTGCCCTGCATGAACTGCCCCACTGCGTGCGCCACCCGCCGGCAGGCGGATTCATCGCCCACCGTGATCCGCAGGCACTGGGGCAGGTTGTAGCCCGCCACGCGGCGCACGATCAGGCCCTGCGACTTGAGATACGCGTCGCAGCCCTCGGCGGTTTCCCGGTCCGCGAACCGCGCGAGGATGAAATTGCCGTGCGACTCGTCCGACGGCACCCCGTGGCCGGCCAGCGCCCCGGCCAGCCAGGCGCGCAGGCGGGCGTTCTCGGCGCGGCATTTCTCGGCCCATCTTGTGTCGCGCACGGCCGCCTCGGCGGTGACGAGCGCGGGCTGGCTCAGGTTGAACGGCCCGCGGATACGCCCCAGCACGTCAACCACGTGCGCCGGGCCGTAGCCCCAGCCCACGCGCAGCCCGCCCAGCCCGTAGAGCTTGGAAAAGGTGCGCGTCATCACGACGTTCTCGCGCGACCCGACCAGCCCGGCGCCACCGTCGCTGCCCTCGACATACTCGGCATAGGCCCCGTCGATCACCAGCAGCGCGTGCGCGGGCAGACCGTCGGCCAGCCGCGCCAGCTCCGCGGGCGCGACCATCGTGCCGGTCGGGTTGTTCGGGTTGGCCACGAAAACCAGCCGCGTCCGGTCCGTGCAGGCCGCAAGGATCGCGTCGACGTCCGTGGCGCGCGCGCGCTCGGGCACCTCCACCGGGGTCGCGCCGTTGGCCAGCGCGCTGATGCGGTACATGGCAAAGCCGTGCTCGGTATGAACCACTTCGGTTCCCGGCCCGGCATAGGCCTGGCACAGAAGCGCGATGATCTCGTCGCTGCCCACGCCGCAGACCACGTTCGCGGGGTCGAGGCCGTGCACCTCGCCGATGGCGGCGCGCAGGGCCGCGTGATCGGTCGGGGGGTAGCGGTGCAGATCATATCCCGCCTTGCGGAACGCCTCCCGCGCGGCCTCGCCCGGGCCGAGGGGGTTCTCGTTGGAACTGAGTTTCACCACCTGGTCGATGCCCGCGACAGAGGACGCGCCCCCCTGGTAGGGGGCGATTTCCATGATCCCGGGCTGCGGCGCAATTTTCGTCATGACCCAAATCTCCTCGGCGCCCTTCTAGCCGCGCGAAAACGGCTTGACCAGCACCAAACCGGCACCGCGCCCGGGCGCATCGCAACCGTGGCCGGATTGCCGAAAGACGCGGTGGCGGCAGGTGGCAACCGGGCCGCAAATCGCCCCCACGCCGCCCCGCGCGAGCGGCGCCATATCAGGTCGGCATCAGCACCCAGTAATCGAGGTCCAGCAGGACATGCGGCAGGTACTTGCCGTCCGCGCCCTTCAGCGCAAAGGGCTCCCCGCTCTTGGTGGCGACCAGCCGCAGGCGCAGCGCACCGACACCCGGCGCGGGCGTCTCGGCCTTGTCCAGTACCTCGGACCATGCCTTGATCGTGTCCCCGGCAAAACACGGGTTGGCATGGGCCCCGCCGTTCAGCCCAGCGACCATCTGCGCATTGGCCAGCCCGTTGAAGCTCAGCGCGCGCGCCATCGAGATCACGTGCCCGCCATAGACCAGGCGGTTGCCGTCCGCGCGCAGGGTGGCGTCGAAATGCACCTTGGCGGTGTTCTGCCACAGCCGCGTGGCCATCATGTGCTCGGCCTCTTCCACGGTGACGCCGTCCACGTGGTCGATCTTCTCGCCGATCTCGTAATCGGCCCAGCGGTGCGGTTCGCCGGCCAGCGTGAAATCGTAGTTCGTGAAATCCAGCCCCGGCGGGATCGCCAGATCCGACGCGTCCAGCGCCGGCTTCAGGTCGGGGATGACGGTCTCGGGCGCCGCGCGGTCCGGGTCGTTCTTGCGCACCATGGCCCAGCGGACATAGTCCAGCACCACCTCGCCGCGCTGGTTGTGGCCCTTGGTGCGCACCCAGACCACGCCCGACTTGCCGTTGGAGTTCTGCTTGACCCCGATCACCTCGGACGTGGAATTGAGCGTGTCACCGGGCCAGACGGGGCGCAGCCACCGGCCCTCGGCATAGCCCAGATTGGCCAGCGCATTGAGCGAGATGTCGGGCACCGTCTTGCCGAACACCACGTGAAAGGCCGCGATATCGTCGATCGGGCTGGCCGTCAGGCCGCAGTCGCGCGCGAAGGCGTCCGACGAATAAAGCGCGTGCCGCGCCGGGTAAAGCGCATGGTAAAGCGCGCGCTCACCGCCCGACACGGTGCGCGGCACCGCGTGGTGGATCACCTCGCCCACCGTGTAATCCTCGAAGAAACGGCCCGGATCGGTCTTGGCCATGCTCACTGCTCCCCCAGTTTCAGGTCGGGCGTGTAGGTGCCCTCGATCTGCTTGACCACGGCCTGCCCGCACCGCATGACGCCATTGGCCGCGTCATAGGCATAGGTGGGCCCGCCATGCAGCTCCCACCCCGCGTTCAGCGCCGCCGTCACCTTGTGACAGAACTCCGACGTGTCGTCGGCGGAAAGGAAACGGTAGAGTTTCATCGCGCTCATCCCGGAAACGGCCAGACGCCCAGCCAGTTGTGAAGCCACGTGATCACCCCGAACAGGACGAGCGTTACGACAACCAGCACGAGATCGCGCTTCGCCGGGCCCGGCTCAAGACGCACGCGCACCTCGCTGCGGTTGATCATGATCACCTCGATCACGGCCCAGATCAGCAAGCCGCCGAAAAGAATGACCGAGGCCAGATCGCCGTTGACGAGCAGGTGCGCCACCGCCCAGATCTTGACCGCCGTCAGTTGCGGGTGCCGCATCGCGCCGCGCAGCCGGCCCTTGGTCATGCTCATGCCGTAGACGAATACGGCCAGCAGCATCAGCAGGTTGTTCAGATGGACGGTCCAGCCCGGCGGGAACCACAGGTTGATGAACTCGGCGCGCTGATAGCCGATCACCATCAGCACGAGCCCGCCAAGGATCACCAGCGCGGCCACGCCCTTGCCGGCAAGTCCCATGGAGGCGCGCATGTCCGGCGCCAGCCGCTTGAAGAAATGTCCCGCCGACCACAGGAACAGCCCCAGAAAAAGATAAACCATCGCGTTCACTCCGCCGACATTTCACGTATCGCTTGCGCCTTGGCCAACGCCCGCTCCGCGGCGACCACGTGCAGGTTCTCCACGATCTGCCCGTCCACCACGGCAACCCCCTGCCCCGACGCCTGGCTTTCACGGTAGGCCGCGATCTGCCGTTCGGCCAGGTCGATCTCGGATTGCGTGGGCGCGAAGGCGGTATTGGCGATCTCGATCTGCGCGGGATGGATCAGCGTCTTGCCGTCGAAACCCAGGTCGCGCCCCTGTTCGCATTCGGCCTTCAGGCCGTCACCGTCGCGGAACCGGTTGTAGACCCCGTCGATGGCGACCACGCCGCGCGCGGCCCGCGCGGCCATCACCACGCGCTGCAACGCCGTCATCAGCGGCAGACGATCCGCGCGGGGGCGGCAGCCCAGATCCTTGGTCAGGTCGTTGGTGCCCGTCACCAGCCCCGTCACCTGCCGGTGCGCCGCGATCTCGGGGGCGTTGAAAACGCTCACCGGCGTTTCCATCATCACCCAGACCGGCATCGCCGGGTCCAGCATGTCGGCAAGGCTGTCAACGTCCGACGGGGTGTTGACCTTTGGCAGCAGGATGGCATCCGCCCCGGCGTCGCGCAGCACGCGCACGTCCTCGTTGCCCCACTCGGTGGTCAGCGCGTTGATGCGCACGATCCTGGACCGCCTGCCATAGCCGTCCTCGCGCAGGGCGGCCGCCAGCGTCTCGCGCGCCTCGGCCTTGGCATCGGGGGCCACCGCATCCTCCAGATCGAAGATGATCGCGTCCGCGGGCAGGCTCCGGGCCTTGTCCAGCGCGCGTTCCTTCGATCCCGGGATATAGAGCACCGATCGGTAGGGCCGTGTGTTGGTGTCCATGCGCCTCGCCTCCCCCGAGTCATTTTCGGAAACATTGTTGCGCACAATTGCCACTTTTTGCCCGAATGCTTCAAGCCTTTTGTCGCCGCAGCGCAGAAATGCCTCGCATGTCCGGTCAGGTCAGCCCGTCGCGGAGGCGCTTGGCCCCCGTCACCGTCAACAGGACATACGTGACCGCGAAGAACACCCGCTCGGGCACGCGACGATGCGCCTTGACGCCCAGCCACGCGCCGATCAGCGCGCATGGCAGAAGGACCGCGTTCATGGCCAGCGTTTGCGGCGTGAACAGGCCAAGCCCGGCATAGAACCCCACCTTGACCACGTTCAGCACGCCGAAAACCAGTACCGTGCTGGCCTGGAAGGCCGTCTTGCCCAGCCCACGGCCCAGCAGGAAAACCGCCGCCGCCGGGCCGCCGGCATGGCTGACGAAACTGGTGAAGCCCGCCAGCGCGCCCGCAACCACGCCGGCCTTCGACCCCAGCCTGCCGGCGGGGCGCGGTGCCAGCCCGCCGCGCACCAGCAGCTGCCAGCCGACGAAGGCCAGCGCGATCGCGCCGATGAGCAGGCGGAACACGTCCGCCTCCACGAGCCGGAAAAGCGCCGCGCCCAGCGCAACGCCGGGTATCCCGCCGGCGATCAGCAGCGCCGCGTCCCGGCCGTGCCATTGCCGCCAATAAGGGCGCAGCGTCGCCGCGTCGATGGCCAGCAGCAACGGCAGCATGATCGCCAGCGCGGCGCCGGGCGGTACCACCAGCGCCAGAATCGCGGCCCCGGCAAAGGCCGCGTTTGAGCCGAAACCGCCCTTCGAGATGCCCGCGAACACCGCCGCGAACGCCGCCGCTGCCCATACCTGCACATCGAAACCCGTCATGGCCCTGCCCCGTAACGCGCCGGAACGGCGGGAGTTTATCGCCATCAGCGCCGCGATGACAGGCCCCGGCGCCCCACATGCCGCAGCGCAGCACCCTTGCGCGGCGCCCGGTTTGCGACTACGCCATGAGCCGGAATTCAAAACCACCGGAGATTATTCCAATGGCCAGACCCAAGATCGCGCTGATCGGCGCAGGACAGATTGGCGGCACACTCGCCCACCTGGCGGCGCTGAAGGAGTTGGGCGACGTCGTCCTTTTCGACATCGCCGAGGGCATCCCCGAGGGCAAGGCGCTCGACATCGCGGAATCCGGCCCCTCCGAGGGCTTCGACGCGCGGCTCAAGGGCACGCAGGACTACGCCGACATCGCCGGCGCGGATGTCTGCATCGTCACCGCCGGTGTCCCGCGCAAGCCGGGGATGAGCCGCGACGACCTGCTGGGCATCAACCTCAAGGTGATGAAGGCCGTGGGCGAAGGCATCCGCGACAATGCCCCGAACGCCTTTGTCATCTGCATCACCAACCCGCTCGACGCGATGGTCTGGGCGCTGCGCGAATTCTCGGGCCTGCCGCGTGAAAAGGTCTGCGGCATGGCCGGCGTGCTGGACAGCGCGCGCTTCCGCCATTTCCTGAGCCTTGAATTCGACGTCTCGATGAAGGACGTGAGCGCCTTCGTCCTCGGCGGTCACGGCGACACAATGGTCCCGCTGACCCGCTATTCCACCGTCGCCGGCATCCCGCTGCCCGACCTTATCAAGATGGGCTGGACCACGCAGGAAAAGCTCGACGCGATCGTGCAGCGCACCCGCGACGGCGGCGCCGAGATCGTGGGCCTGCTGAAAGACGGATCGGCCTATTACGCGCCGGCCACGTCGGCCATCGAGATGGCCGAGGCCTACCTGAAGGACCAGAAGCGTGTGCTGCCCTGCGCGGCCTATGTCGATGGCCGCTACGGGCTCGACGGTTTTTACGTGGGCGTGCCCACCGTCATTGGCGCCGGCGGCATCGAGCGGGTCGTCGAGATCTCGCTCAACAAGGACGAACAGGCGATGTTCGACGGCTCGGTCAAGGCGGTCAAGGGGCTGGTCGAGGCCTGCAAGGGCATCGACGACAACCTGAAATAAGGCGCCATGCACGCATGGCAGCAGACAGGGCCGGGGTTTCCCGGCCCTGATTCTTTTTTGCGGCGTTGGCCCGATCTTGTCAGTAGCCCCTTTGTGATCACACGTTTTACGGCTGTGATCACAAAAGCCGGAAATTCGCCCTGAAATCGATTTTTCCACAAAAAGTGCTTTAATGGCGCGCCCGACCTGTTGCTATACCGTCTGCGATAACATCAAGACGGGACAGTTTCATGAATATCCACGAGTATCAGGCCAAGGCCCTGTTGCGCTCCTACGGCGCGCCGGTCTCCGACGGGCGTGTCGTGCTGCGCGCAGAGGAGGCCAAGACGGCCGCCGGAGAACTCGACGGCCCGATCTGGGTCGTGAAGGCACAGGTCCATGCGGGCGGCCGCGGCCAGGGCACCTTCAAGGAGACGGGCGCCGGCGACCAGGGCGGCGTACGCCTGACCAAGTCGGTCGAGGAAGCCGCCGAGGAAGCCAAGCGGATGCTGGGCCGGACGCTGGTGACCAAGCAGACAGGCCCCGCCGGCAAGCAGGTCAACCGCATCTACATCGAGGACGGCTCGGGGATCGACAGCGAATTCTACCTCGCGCTTCTGGTCGATCGCGGCACCAGCCGCGTGTCCTTCGTCTGCTCCACCGAGGGCGGCATGGACATCGAGGAGGTCGCCGAGAAGACCCCCGACAAGATCCTCAGCTTCAGCGTCGATCCGGCCACCGGCTACCAGCCGTTCCACGGCCGCCGCATCGCGTTCATGCTGGGGCTGTCGGGCAAGCAGATCAAGCAATGCGTGACGCTGATGGGTACGCTTTACCGCATGTTCCTCGAAAAGGACATGGAGATGCTGGAAATCAACCCGCTGATCCTGACCGACAACGGCGATCTCAAGTGCCTCGACGCCAAGATGGGTTTCGACTCCAACGCGATCTACCGCCACGCCGACATCGGCGAACTGCGCGACACGACCGAAGAGGATTCCAAGGAACTGGAAGCCTCCAAGTACGATCTCAACTACATCGCGCTCGACGGCGAGATCGGCTGCATGGTCAACGGCGCGGGCCTTGCCATGGCCACGATGGACATCATCAAGCTCTACGGCTCGG
>JAVLCJ010000092.1:0-11751 GCA_031580875.1 Roseovarius sp. | reverse complement strand
CGCCCATCAGCGTGGCCTGCATCCCGTTGCCGATCATGATCAGGATCATGCCCAGAAGCAGCGCCCAGACCGAAGCGAGTACCTTGATCATGACCCGTGCCTTTCCAGATGGGGCGCGCCACCGCCGGCGCCTGCACTTGGCCGCTAGCAGCGCCTTGGCGATGGGTCAAACACCATTTGCGCGCGCATCGCCCGAGGTGCACGGGCCGGGCGCAAAACCGGGTCACCGGGCGTCAGCACCCTCTGGCCCTGTCCGTTCGGCTGCGCTAAAGGGGGCGGGCAACGCAAGCGCAGGATATACATGGCACGCCACCTCGTCACCTCCGCCATCCCGTACATCAACGGCATCAAGCATCTGGGCAACCTTGTCGGCTCGCAATTGCCGGCCGACCTTTTCGCGCGGTTCCAGCGCGCGCGCGGTCACGAGGTACTGTTCCTGTGCGCCACGGACGAACACGGCACGCCGGCCGAACTGGCCGCCGCCAAGGCGGGCAAGCCGGTGGCGGAATACTGCGCCGAGATGTGGCAGGTGCAAAAGGGCCTCTCGGACGGTTTCCGCCTGTCCTTCGACCACTTCGGGCGGTCCTCGAGCCCGCAGAACTGCAAGCTCACGCAGCATTTCGCCGGCAAGCTCCACGAGGCCGGCCTGATCGAGGAGGTGACCGAGAAACAGGTCTATTCCCGTGCCGACGGGCGCTTCCTGCCCGACCGCTACATCGAGGGCACCTGCCCCGATTGCGGCTATGAAAAGGCCCGCGGCGACCAGTGCGAGAACTGCACGAAACAGCTTGACCCGACCGACCTGATCGACCCGCGCAGCGCCATTTCGGGGTCCACCGACCTGGAGGTGCGCGAGACCAAGCACCTTTACCTGCGCCAGAGCCTCATGCGCGACCAACTCGACGCGTGGATCGATTCCAAGACAGACTGGCCTCTGCTGACCACCTCGATCGCCAAGAAATGGCTGCACGACGAGGGCGGCCTGCGGGACCGCGGCATCACCCGCGACCTTGACTGGGGTATCCCCGTGAAGCGCGGCGAAGAGGATTGGCCGGGCATGGAGGGCAAGGTCTTCTACGTCTGGTTCGACGCACCCATCGAGTACATCGCCTGCGGCGCCGAATGGGCCGAGACGCACGGGCAGGACGACGCCGCGTGGCAACGCTGGTGGCGCACCGACAAGGGGGCCGACGACGTCCGCTACACCCAGTTCATGGGCAAGGACAATGTGCCGTTCCATACCCTGTCCTTCCCGGCGACGATCCTCGGGTCGGGCGAGCCGTGGAAGCTGGTGGATTACATCAAGTCCTTCAATTACCTCAATTACGACGGCGGCCAGTTCTCCACGTCGCAGGGCCGCGGCGTCTTCATGGATCAGGCGCTGGAGATCCTGCCGGCGGATTACTGGCGCTGGTGGCTGCTCAGCCATGCGCCGGAAAGTTCCGACAGCGAATTCACGTGGGAAAACTTCCAGTCGTCGGTCAACAAGGACCTCGCCGATGTCCTCGGCAACTTCGTCAGTCGCGTGACCAAGTTCTGCCGTTCCAAGTTCGGGCTGGAACTGCCCGCCGGCGGCGCACTTGGCGCCAGAGAAAACGCTCTGATCGACACGCTTTCCGGCCGCATCCGCGCCTACGAGGCCCACATGGACGCCATCGAGGTCCGCAAGGCCGCGGCGGAGCTGCGCGCCATCTGGGTCGAGGGCAACGAGTACCTGCAGGAGGCCGCCCCGTGGGCCACCTTCAAGCAAGACCCCGAAACCGCGGCCATGCAAATCCGGCTGGGGCTGAACCTCGTCCGGCTCTATGCCGTCCTGTCGTCGCCCTTCATCCCCGACGCCGCCGCCGCGATGCGGCGCGCCATGCGCACGGATGACACCGAATGGCCCGGCGATGTCGGCGCGGCACTGGCCAAGCTGGCGCCCGGGCACGGCTTCGAGGTGCCCGAGGTGCTTTTCACCAAGATCACGGATGAAAGCCGGGAGGACTGGCAAAGCCGCTTCGCGGGCACGCGCGACTGACGCGCCCGGCGACCACGGTCAGGACGCGTCGCTCACCTGCACGAGGTCGCCCATCCCCGACAGCGCGACAGGGCAGCGCGCCGCCGACAGGAAAAGACGCAGGTCATTGATCGTCGCGATACGTCCGGCATGCAGGCTGGTCAGGATCACGGCGGCATGCAGACGGTCGACCTTTTCCGAGACCAACGCCGCGCTTTCCTCGAGCGGGGCCTCGATGACGGTAACGTCGGTCCCCAGTGACGCCGCGAGGGTCTCGGCGGCGGCCTTCAGATCGGGCTCGGGGTCGTCAGGGTCGAGGATGAGCACGACCCGCCCCTGGTATTTCCGTATCGGCCGGTACCCGAACATCACGAGGTCCGATTGCCGGGCGGCCCGCCAGACCGTCTCGGCCAGATCCCCCGCGGCAAGGTCAAGGCGCCATTCCGCCGAAGACCGCCGCGCGGCGGCCGACAGGCTTTCGCGGATGGCGCGGGCCTCGCTCCGCGCGATCTCGCGCGCCCGCTGCGCCGTGGGAACCTCGATCAGCGCGCCGGTTTCGGTCACGACGCGCTGCCGCCGTCCGACGGCAAGGCCCGACGTCATTTCATCGACGAGAATTCCCGTGATGGCCGCCGGCCCCATGCCGAGCAACGCCTCCAGAAACGGCATCGCGGCCTCGGCATCGGCGAAACTGCGCACGCCAAGGATGACCTGCCTGAGTTCCCTTTGCACCTCCGGCGTCATGACGCATCTCCCGTGCCCGGCGCCGATTTGCGGTCAACGAAGGCCCGCCGCGCCTTCGCGAAACCTTCCAGCCGTGCCTCGACCAGCGCGTTGATGCTGTCTTTCTCGAATGCGCCGTCCTCGCCCCGTACGCCCGCCGGACGTCCCGTCAGGACCTCGAGCGCCGCGTCCACCGTTCGGACGGGAATGACCCGGAACCTGCCCGCCTTGGCGGCCTCGACCACCCTGTCGCGCAGCATCAGGTGCTCGACATTCGCGGCCGGGACCAGAACGCCCTGCTCCCCGGTCAGCCCGCGCGCGGCGCATACGTCGAAGAACCCTTCGATCTTTTCGTTGACACCGCCGATCGCCTGCACCTCGCCCAGCTGGTTGACCGACCCCGTGACCGCGAAATCCTGCCGCAGCGGGCGGTTCGACAAGGCCGACAACAGGGCCAGCAGTTCGGCGCAGGAGGCGCTGTCGCCGTCGACACCGCCGTAGCTCTGCTCGAAAACCAGCGTCGCGTGAAGCGAGAACGGCATGTCCAGCGCAAAGGTCGCCGAAAGATACCCCGACAGGATCATCACGCCCTTGGAGTGGATCGGCCCGCCCAGTTCGACCTCGCGCTCGATGTCTATCAGCTTGCCGGCCCCGAGCCGCGTGCGCGCCGTGATCCGGGAGGGGCGCCCGAAACGGTAATCCCCGAGGCTGATGACGGACAGCCCGTTGATCTGGCCAACCTTCTGCCCCTCGGTATCGATCAGTATCGTGCGGCGCTCGATGGCCTCGTGCATGCGGTCCCTGACACGCGCGGCGCGACGTTCGCGTTCCGCCACGGCGCGGTCCATGTCAACGGCGCCCACGGCCTCCGCCCCGCGCCCGCGCGCGTAATATTCCGCCTCGCGGAAGATGTCGGACAGCATGTCCAGCCGCAGCGACAGCTTGCGCGCGTCGTCGGAAATGCGCGCGGCCTCGGTCAACAGACGCGCAAGACCGCCCTTGTCCGGCGGCAACAGGTCCCGCGCGGCGACATCGCGCCTGATCGACTGCGCCAGTTCCAGCGCTGTCTCGTCGTCGCGGTCCACCGATTCCTCGAAATCGGACTGGACCTTGAACAATTGCGAAAAGTCGGGATCCAGCATCAGGAGAAGCGCATGGGTCAGCCGATCCCCGATCAGCACGACACGCACGTCCAGCGGGATCGGATCAGGCTCCAGCGACGTGGTCGAGACAAGGCTCATGCGCTCGGCCATCGACGTGATCGTGATGGCCTGCCGCCTGAGACACCGCTTGAGCGCATCCCACGCGAACGGCTCGGACAGGACGCGGCGCGCGTCGAGCAGGAGAAACCCGCCATTGGCGCGATGCAGGACACCCGGCCGGATCAACGTGAAATCGGTGACGAGCGATCCCATGTGCGAGATGTGCTCGATCCTGCCGGCCAGCCTGTCCAGCGTCGGCAGTTCCTCGGTTTCGACCGGCGCGCGCGCCTCCGCACCGTCCGCCGGCGCCACCATGACGTTGACCATGTAGCGGTGGAACGCCGGGTCACCGTGGGACTTGGCGGTGGAAGCGGGGAAAGGCCCGTCATTGCCGGAGCGCGACGATTGCAGAAACAGCTCGGCATTGGTGATCATGTCAGTGCGGACCTGCTCCAGGTACTCGACGATCTGATCGATATCGGCGAACCGTTCCCGTGCCTCGGAAATGCGGGCCGAGACCGCGCGTTCGGCCATTTCCGCGTTCAGCGTCTCCAGCCGCGACCGGTGCTCGCGGGCCAGTTTCGGGGCCCGGCCCAGAACCTTTGCCAGATCATCCTGGAAGCGCGAGATCTTCTCGTCTATCGCCTCCTGCTCTTCCTTCGGCAGTTTCTGGTATTCCTCGGTCTTGATGACCTCGCCGTCGCGCATGGCGGCCACCATGTAGCCCATCGGCGTGCGCAGCACCGCGACACCCGCCTTGCGGGCCCGTTCCGCGAACTGCGCCATCGCCTCCTCCTGGCGGGAACCGAACTCCTCGTCGAGGGCGCGGCGCTGTGTCTGGTATTCCTCGGATTCGAAAAAGGCCGGGATATCGCTTGCCAGGTCGTCCACCACGCCCTGCATCTCCGCGCTGAAACGCTTGGCCGTACCGGAGGGCAGGCGCATCGCGACGGGCCGGTGCGGGGTGTCGAAATTGTTGACGTAAACCCAGTCCGACGGTCTTTCGCGACGCTCGGCGTATTCATGCAGGATCCGTTCGACGGCGGTGTGGCGCCCCGTACCCGTGGGCCCCAGAACGAAAAGGTTGAAATCCTTGTGCGACATGTCGACCGACAGCCTGAGCGCGTCGATCGCGCGCGCCTGGCCGACAGGCTCGTCACTCCCGGTTTTCGGCCCGGCAACATCGGGCATTGCGTCCGCGTCGCATTGCCATCGCAACCGGTCGGGCGAAAGCGCGGCGGGGGTATCCTTGGTCATGTGGCTTTCCTGACTCCGATCATGTCATGCCGAGCGTGCCGCCGGCAAAGCGCCTTGAATATGATCGAAATCAATCAGGGGCGACGCGTGGCCCGCAGGGCGCGCGCGCGGTTCGGCTTGCAACCGGGCCCGTGATGGCCTTATCTGCCCGCATGACAGGACCACGCTACACCGACCTCGTCCAATCCCTTCCCGCAACCGTGCCGTTCGTCGGCCCCGAAGAACAGGAGCGCGCCCGGGGGGAGGCGTTCGCCGCCCGTCTCGGCGCCAACGAGAACCTTTTCGGCCCGTCGCCCGCGGCCATCGACGCCATGCGCGAGTCCCTGGCCGATATCTGGAAATACGGCGACCCGGGCAGCCATGACCTGCGCCTTGCCCTTGCCGCGCACATGAACGCGGCGCCCGAAAACGTGCTGGTGGGCGAAGGTATCGACGGGCTGTTGTGCAACCTCGCGCGGCTTCTCGTGGCGCCGGGCGATGCGGTCGTCACCTCGGAGGGGGCATATCCAACCTTCAACTACCACGTGGCCGGTTTCGGCGGCGCACTGCACAAGGTGCCCTATCGCGACGATCACGAGGATATCACCGCGCTGTTCGACCGCGCACGGGAAACACGCGCCAAGCTGGTCTACCTTGCCAATCCCGACAACCCGATGGGCACGCGGCACAGGGGGGAGCGCATCGCCGCCGCGCTCGACACGTTGCCCGACGGCTGCCTCCTGCTGCTGGACGAGGCCTATGTCGAGTTCGCGCCTGCCGACACCGTCCCGCCGATCGCGCCCGACGACCCGCGCGTGATCCGGATGCGCACCTTTTCCAAGGCCTACGGGATGGCCGGCGCCCGCGTCGGGTACGCCGTGGGCGCGGCGGACTTGATCCGCGCCTTCGACAGGATCCGCAACCATTTCGGCGTGAACCGCGTCGCGCAGGTCGGGGCGCTGGCAGCCCTGCATGATCGGGCATGGCTGCAGCAGGTCCAGGACAGCATGGCGCAATCACGCGCCGAAATCGAGCGTATCGCCCGCGAAAACGGGCTGACGGCCTTGCCCTCGGCCACCAGTTTCGTGGCGGTGGATTGCGGCGCCGACGGGGCATTCGCCCGCGAGGTTCTCGAAGGTCTGCTGGCCCGCGGCGTCTTCGTGCGCATGCCGGCCGTCGCCCCGCTGGACCGCTGCATCCGCATCAGCTGCGGCCCCCCGGCGGAAATGGCGGTCCTGGCCCGGACCCTGCCACGGGTCCTTTCCGATCTGCGCGGGTGACCGGCCGGGCCGAAAATTTTCCCTGACACGGGCGGAAATCGCGGTAAACTCCGCCCATGCGACGTGGAATCATGCCTGCCGCCCCCAACTACACAAACGCCGCCCTCGTGATGGGGCTGATCAACCTGTTCTGGATGCTGACGGTTCTCTGGATCACGTTCGGGCTGCCGGCAGTGCTTCTGGCGGGATTCGTGCTCGACAAGCTCATCAGCCGGCTGTCACGACGCGGGCGGCGCGCCTAGTCAGCGGCCACCTCGCGCGCCGCGGCCTCCAGCGCGCCGCGCCCGCGGGGAATGTCGAGCGCGGTCAGCCCGGCCTCGACCGAGGCGAGCATTCCCAGCACCATGTGCGCGTTCACATGCCCCATGTGCCCCATGCGGAAGAACCCGTCGGAGCCGGGATCGGCGGGCGTGTCCATGCCCAGCCCGATCCCCAGCGTGACGCCGGCATTGTCCTGCAACCAGCGGCGCAGGCGCGTGCCGTTCGGCGCGCCGATGGCCAGCGACGTGACGGCCGTGCTGCGGTTTTCGGGTGCGGCGACATTCAGCCTCAGCGGCCCGTCCTGCGCCCACGCATCGCACGCCGCCCAGATCGCCCGGGCCAGCTGCGCATGCCGGTCCCAGACGGCCTCCAGCCCCTCGGCCGCGATCATGTCCAGCGCGGCGCGCAGCCCGTACAGGTGATGCGTGGGCGCGGTGCCGCCGAAATACTGGTAGAACCTTTCAGGGTCGGCGCGCGGGCCCCAGTCCCAGTACCGGCTGACGCGCGGCAGCGCGGCGCGCGCGGCGGCCGCGCGATCGTTGAACCACACGAAGCCCAGGCCGGGCGGCACCATCAGGCCTTTCTGGCTGGCCGCCACGGTGACATCCACGCCCCAGCCATCCATCTCGAACCGGTCGCAGGCCAGCGAGGCAATGCAATCGGCCATCAGCAAGGCCGGGTGGCCCGCGGCGTCCATGGCGCCCCGAATCCCGGCAATATCGTTGCGCACCGAGGTCGATGTATCCACGTGCGTGGCAAGCACCGCCTTGATGTCGCGCGCCGTGTCGGCGCGAAGCGCGGCCTCGATCCTTGCCGGGTCCGCCGGGGCTTTGCGCCCGAAATCAAGGATCTGCACATCCAGCCCGAGCCCGCGCGCCACCTCTCCCCAGCCGTGGCCGAACCGGCCCGTCGCAGGGATCAGCACCTTGTCGCCCGGGGTCAGCACGTTGGCAAGCGCGGCTTCCCACACGCCGTGCCCGTTCGCGATATAGATCGCGACCTGCCCGCCGGTGCGCGCCACCGCCTTCAGGTCGGGCACGAGCGCGGCGGTCATCTCGATCAGGTCGCCTTCGTAGATGTTGGGGGCCGCGCGATGCATCGCGCGCAGCACGTCGTCAGGCACGACGGAGGGGCCGGGAATCGCAAGGTAGGAACGGCCGTGGGACAGGTTCATGAAAGGGATCTCCGCTGGGGCTCTTGCGGACATTACCCGCCTGCCCCGCACCGTCAATCGGCTTGCCTTGCCCTGCCCTTCGCCCTAGACGGGGCCAATGTCGGCGGCTGACCGCCCCAGACCGAGAGTGCGCACCGCATGAAGCTGTTCAAACGGATTTCCGATTGGGAACGCAGGCTGCGTGCCTCCTACAATACCGACCTGTCCACGCCCGAGAACCGGCGCCGCGCGCACATATACAACCTGTGGTTCGATCATGCCGTCCTGCGCAAGGTCTGGACCAACTTCTTCGAGGTGGCGCCGGGCGTCTACCGGTCCAACCATCCCACGCATGAGCGTTTCGTCAAGCTCAAGGCGATGGGCATCCGCAGCGTGCTGAACCTGCGCGGCGCGGCCGGGGCGGCGCACTACCTGGCCGAGGAGGAAAGCTGCCGCCAGCTCGGCCTGACCCTCGTGAACTGCACGCTGCACGCGCGCTACGCGGCCCCGCGCGATGATATACTCGCCGTCATCGACGCCTTCCGCCATATCGAGAAACCGTTCGTGATGCACTGCAAATCCGGCGCCGACCGGGCAGGCTTCGCCTCGGCCATCTACCTTCTGGTGATCGAGGAGCGCCCCGTGGCCGAGGCGCGGCGGATGCTGGGGCTGAAATACATCCATCTGAAATGGTCACGCACCGGCGTGCTTGATTACATCCTCGACCAGTACGAGGCCCGTGCCGCGCAATCGCCGATCGGCTTCGAGCACTGGGTGGCCACGGAATACGACCGCGACGCCATTCAGGCGGGCTTCGACCGCGCGAGGAAACCGGTTTTCTGACCTCAGTACCGCCGCGCCAGCCGGGCCGGATCCGCCCCCAGAAGGTACCGGACGAGCCGCCACAGGTTGCGCGCGCCCCGGCGCAGCCAGCCGTCACGCCGATATTCCGCCGCGCTGGTCGTGACCGCGAGCGCCAGCAGGTCGCGCCGCCCGCGCAGGGCCCGCGCCATCGCCACGTCCTCCATCAGCGGGATATCGGGATGGCCGCCCACCGCGTCATGCAGCGCGCGCGGCAGCAGCAAGGCCTGATCACCATAGGGCAGGCCGAAAAGCCGCGTGCGCAGGTTGGCCCAGCCGGCCACCAGCCGGGGCATCAGCCCGGGCGAGTCGAAACGCAGCCGGAAACAGGCCGCCCGGCCGGTCGCGACCTGCCCGCGCACGGCCTCGGTCCAGCCGGGCGGCAGCACCGTGTCGGCATGCAGGAAAAGCAGCCAATCGCCCTGCGCCGCCGCCGCGCCGCGCCGCAACTGACCGCCGCGCGACGGCGGCCCCGTCACCAAGACCGCCCCGGCGGCATCGGCCACCGCCAAGGTGGCATCGTCGGACCCGCCGTCCGAGATCACCAGTTCGCGGATCAACCCGGCCTCCAGCCCCTCGGCCAGCGCCGGCAGGCTGTCCCGCAGCCCGGATTCGGCATTCAGTGTCGGCATGATCACCGAAAGGCGCGCGCGCATGTACGACCCCCCTGTTGCCCCGCGTCCCCGAACCTATATTACGGACAGCCACAAGACGGGAGGCCCCATGTCACGCGCCATATTCGAGATCACGGGCAGCGACGCCGAAAGTTTCCTGCAAGGGTTGATCACGAACGATCTGGCCAAGCTGGACGAAGGGCTGCTGTACACCGCGGTCCTGACCCCGCAGGGCAAATACCTCGCCGATTTCTTCCTGCTGCGCCGCGACGGCGCGATATGGCTCGACGTCAACGACGACCTCGCGCAGCAGCTTTTGCAACGGCTGACCATGTACAAGCTGCGCGCCGATGTCGAGATTTCGCCAAGGGACATCAAGGTGCGGCGCGGCACCGGCGCTGCCCCCGACGGCGCCCTGCCCGATCCGCGCCATGACGCGCTCGGCTGGCGGCTATACGGCGACGAGGGGGGCGATGACGGCACCGACTGGGACGCGATCCGCGTGGCCCATTGCATCCCCGAAACCGGGATCGAGCTGACCCCGGACACCCTGATCCTCGAAGCCGGGTTCGAGCGTCTGAACGGCGTGGATTTCAAGAAGGGCTGCTATGTCGGGCAGGAAGTGACCGCGCGGATGAAGCACAAGACGGAATTGCGCAAGGGCCTCGTCACGGTCGACGTGACAGGCGCCGCCCCCGTGGGCACCGCGATCACGGCCGGCGAAAAACCGGCCGGCACGCTCTACACGCAGGCCGATGGCAAGGGCATCGCCTACCTGCGCTTCGACAGGGCAAAGGGCCCGATGACCGCCGGGGAGGCCGCGGTCACCTACCGCGGATGACCCTTGCCCGACGGATCGCCGGCGCGCTCGGGCGCGAGGTCGCTGACCTTGCCCCGCTGCATGGCGGCGACCTGTCGGATGTCTGGCTTGCGCGGCTTGCGGATGGCGGGCGCGTGGTCGCCAAGACCGGCCCGCGCGTCGCGGCCGAGGCGCGAATGCTGCGCGCGATGGCGCGGGCCGGGGCGCCCGTGCCCGGGGTGCGGCATCAGGCCGGCGACCTGCTTCTGCTGGACGCGCTGAATGAAACGCCGGCCAGCGACGCGGGCTGGGCCGCGCTTGGCGCGGCGCTGCGGCGGCTGCACATCTCGACGGCCGACAGCTATGGCTGGCCCGAGGATTACGCGTTCGGCAGTGTCGGCATCAGCAATGCGCCAGTGTCGGACTGGCCGCGTTTCTGGGCCGAAAACCGCCTGCTGGCCGCGCCGGACTGCCTGCCGCGCGATATCCGCGGGCGGATCGACCTGCTGGCGCATCGCCTGCCCGACCTGTTGCCCGCGTCGCCGCCGGCCGCGCTGCTGCACGGCGACCTCTGGACGGGCAACGTCCTGTTCAGCGGGCAAAACGCCTTTTTCATCGATCCCGCGTGTTATCACGGCGATGGCGAGGTCGACCTTGCCATGCTACGGCTTTTCGGGGCGCCACCGCCGCCCTTCTTCGAGGGCTACGGCCCGCCCCCGGCCGGTCACACGGCACGGCAGCCCGTCTACCAGCTCTGGCCGGCACTGGTGCATCTGCGCCTGTTCGGCGGCGGGTACCGCGGTATGGTCACGCGGCTGCTGGACGCGGCCGACGTCTGAGCGCCGCGACCCCGGGGAACGTCAGCACCCGGGCGTCTCGGCCAGCGACAACAGCAGGTCGAGATCCAGATGCGCCTCCAGATGCGCGGCAAGGTCGTCAAGCGTCTCTTCTACGCCGGCATCATAGGCGATTTCGGACCGGCCCCCCAAATCCTCCAGAAAAGCCGCCCGGAAATTGTCCGAGGCGAAGAGCCCGTGCAGGTAGGCCCCGCGCACGCGCCCGTCGGCCGAGGCCGCGCCCTCGGAACGTCCGTCAACCTCCAGCCACGCGCGTGCCCGGTCCGGCCCGTCGGTTTCGCCGAGATGTATCTCGTAGCCGCTCACCCGGTCGCCCGTCGGCAGGTACCGCGCCTCGGTCAGGGACAGGTGCTTGCGCGGGCGCATCACCGTGCGCACGTCCAGGTGGCCCAGCCCCGGCACGCTGCCCGCCGCGCCCTCGATCCCCTCGGGGTCGGCGATTTCGCGGCCCAGCATCTGGTACCCCCCGCAAACGCCCAGCACGTGACCCCCGCGCCGGATATGCGCCGCAAGATCCGTGTCCCAGCCCTGCGCGCGAAAATGCGCCAGATCGGCGATGGTGGACTTGCTGCCCGGTATCAGCACGAGATCGGCATCCCCCGGCAGGGCGCGGCCCGGGTCCACGATCTCGACGCTGACGCCCGGCTCGTTCGCCAACGGGTCAAGATCGTCGAAATTGGCGATGCGCCCCAGACGCGGCACGGCAACCTTCACCCCGCTGCCCGGCGTGTCGGCGATGTCCATCACGTCCTCGGCCGGCAGGCGC
>JAVLCJ010000091.1:0-11776 GCA_031580875.1 Roseovarius sp. | reverse complement strand
CGAAGCGCAGCGCGCCCATATCGAGCGGTTCCTGCACCGCACCGACGCCAACATCACCAAGACGGCACGGTTGCTCAACATGCACCGCCGGACGTTGCAGCGCATCCTCAGGCGCGGCCGGAGTGCCCGGTCATGACGGGGCAGGCCGACGACGCCGCGCCCCTGACCGTCTACTATGACGGCGGCTGTCCGCTCTGCCGGGCCGAGATCGGCCACTACGCCGCGCAGGACGGCGCCGAGGCGATCCACTTCGTCGACCTGGCCGCGCCGGGCGGCGACCCGGGGCCGGAGCTGACGCGCGAGGCGGCACTGGCGCGGTTCCATGTCAGGCTGCCGGATGGCACCCTGCGCTCGGGCGCGGCGGGGTTCGCGGCCATCTGGCGGCGCCTGCCGCGCTGGCGATGGGCCGCGCGGCTCGCGGCGCTTCCCGGCGCCCTCAAGGTGCTGGAAGTGCTCTACCGGGGGTTCCTGCCGCTGCGGCCGTGGCTGGCGCGGGCCTTTGCGCGCGTCACGGGCCGCGCGTGCCACACGGACGGGCAGGGCGGATGACGGCCGACCGCACAAGGAGGACACCATGAGCGACGGCAGCAACCCGCCCGCGCCACGAGCGGCCCCCGTGCCGCGCGGGCGGCTGGGCCGGATGGCCCGCATGGGCGGGCTTGCCACCGGGCTGGCCGGCACCATGGCCGCGCGCGGCGGGATGGAGCTGCTGGGCGGCCGCCGGCCGCGGATGCAGGACCTGCTCATGACCCCGGCCAACGTCACCCGCGTGACCGAGGAATTGTCACGGATGCGCGGCGCCGCGATGAAGGCGGGCCAGCTTCTGTCGATGGAGACGGGCGAGCTGATGCCGCCCGAGCTGGCGCAGATCATGACACGCCTGCAATCCGAGGCGCATTTCATGCCGCCCGCGCAACTGAAAAAGGTGCTTGCCGCCAATTGGGGCGGCGACTTCATGCGCCGGTTCCGCCGCTTCGACGTGCGCCCGATCGCCGCCGCCTCCATCGGGCAGGTCCACCGCGCCCAAACGCGCGACGGCCGCGACCTTGCCGTCAAGGTGCAATATCCCGGCATCCGTGACAGCATCGACAGCGATATCCGCAATCTCGGGGCCATCGCGCGCGGGTCCGGGCTGGTCCCGCGGGGCATGGACATCGCCCCGCTGCTGGAGGAGGCCCGCGCGCAACTGCACGAGGAGGCCGATTACCTGCGCGAAGCCGCCGCGCTGTCGCGCTTTGCCGCGCATCTGGCCGACACGCCGCATTTCCGCGTGCCGGGGCTGCACCGCGACCTGACGACGCCCGACATCCTCGTGATGGATCACCTGCCCGGCGTCACCGTGGCCGAGCTTGAACGCCGCGATCAGGCCACCCGGGACCGCGTCGCGGCGCGGCTGATCACGCTCGTGCTGCGGGAACTGTTTGACCTGGGCGACATGCAGACCGACCCGAACTTCGCCAATTACCTGTTCGATCCCGACGCCGACGCGGTGATCCTGCTCGACTTCGGCGCGACCCGGCGGTTCGCGCCGGAAACGGTCGCGCAGTACCGCGAGGTGCTGCGCGCCACCGTGGCCGGTGACGGGCCGCGCGCGCTGGCCCGGATGGCCGATCTGGGCATGATCCCCGCCGATCCGCCCGACGCGGCCCGCGACCTGCTGCTGCGCCTGTTCGGGATCGTCGCGGAGCCCTTCGCCGCGCCGGGCGTTCACGATTTCGGCCGGGCCGGGCTGCTGGACCGCCTGCGGCAAGAGGGGCTCGCGCTGGCCGAGGAACGCGGGCTGTTCCCCGTGCCGCCGGTCGAATCGCTGCTGCTGCAACGCAAGGTGCTGGGCTGCTACCTGCTGGCCGAGCGCCTGCGCGCGCGGGTGGACCTGCACGCCGCCGTCGCGCCGTGGCTCTGACCGGGCCGTGGGCACCGCGAACGCATCGGGACGGGGCCAAGGGCGCGACGCGGTCGGCAGGGTGACTGCTAGAGGTCCAGCTTGCCCTGCGCGCCCTTGTCCTCCTCGCGTGCGGCGCGCTTGAAGGCGTCGTCGCGCCGGGCGGGCAGGCGCACGGCCCGGTCACGCAATTGCAACGCCTCCTCGATGGTGACGATCTGGATGCGGGGGACGGGCTCGAACCCGTCCATCTCGTACTGGCCCGCCGCCGCGGCCTCGGCCACCATGGTTTTCTTGGGCGCGGTCAGCGTCAGGAAGATGCCGATCTCGGCGCGCTCGCGCTCGATCACGCCGCGCAGGTCGCGGATCATGCCGACGCCGATATTGTCGCCCGCCTTGACGCTGACGATGGCGCGGGCCGTCTTGCCGAAATAGATGTTGCCGTCGATCCCCTTGTCGGCACCCTTCTTGCCAAGGTTGCCGGGCTGCGCGGCGATCAGCGACAGCGCCCATTTCTCGAACTCGAAATAGTAATTCTTGTCCTCGCGGCCCCGGTTGGCAAGGTCGCGCGCCCCGGCGATGTCCTGCGGCACGCCGTGGGTGGTGAATTCGACCTTCGGGAAGGCATCGCGCAGGCGCTTCTCGATCAGGCCGATGGCGATATGGGTCACGTCGATGCCGATCCAGTTGCGCCCCAGCTTCTCGGCGGCGTGCACGGTGGTGCCGCAGCCGCAGAACGGGTCGAGCACCACGTCGCCCGCGTTCGAGGAGGCAGCGATGATCCGCTCCAGCAGGGCGACGGGCTTCTGCGTGGGGTAGCCGAGGCGTTCTTGGGCGCGAGAGTTAATGGGCGGAATGTCAGCCCAAACATCTGAGATTGGGATGCCTTCCTGCTCATCAAGATAGCGTTTCATCTGTGGCACGCGACCCGGCGCAGTTTAAACAACGATCCCGTCTTTATATGCTTTCTCCATCCTCTCTCGGGTCCATCGCCATACTTTTGTTACTCCCAAAAATTCATAGGTAAGGTTTGGCCGGTTTGAATTTGGATTTATCAAACTGTCGAGACGATAAAGTCGTCCATCAGGGTCTTCGTGACGATATTTATTGGCTGTCTTATCCGGGAGTTCAGTAATATTGTATGGGATATATAGCTGATCTTGGTTCCAAACATATTCGTCAGATTTGGCGTAGCTAAGGATAACGTCATGGTTTGTTGGCAGACGGACTGACATCAGTGATTTGCCAGTGCTTCTTTGCCAAATCACCTCATTCCGAAAGTTCTTCGCCCCGAATACCGCATCCAGCAATATCTTCAGGTAATGGCTCGCCGTCGGGTCGCAGTGCAGGTAGAGGCTGCCGGTGGGCTTGAGCACCCGGTGCAGTTCCAGCAGGCGCACGGCCATCATCGCCAGATAGGCCATCATGTCATTCTCGCCCAAAAACGACCGCATGGCGCGCAGCATTTCCGCCGCCGCGCCGTTGCCCGAGCGCAGCACCTCGCCATAGGCCTCTTCCGCCGCGTCGGTCCAGTGCCACGTGTCGTCGAACGCCTCGATCTGCGCCGCCGATTCATTGCCCGCCGGCCCCTTGAACAGCACGTTGTAGCTGGCGTTCGAATTGAACGGCGGGTCGAGGTAGATCAGGTCAACGCTTTCGTCCGGGATGCTGTCGCGCAGCACGCTCAGGTTGTCGCCGTAGTACAGGTGGTTGCCCATGCGCCGCGCCCCTTTCTTCCGCCGCCCCTTGATGGGCGATCATGGTTGAAATCCAGTTTACGCATGGCGGTGCGGCGCTGGCAATGGGGGCGTGGCGCGCACCGCCGCGATACCGACGCGTCGCCGCCGCGATGCAGCCCCCCGTTTTCGGCGCGGCCCGATTGCCCCTTGCCCTCGCCGCGCGCGCCCGGCACCGTGGCGCCGCGCAGCAACAGGAGCCGGCAATGAAGCTCACCGATCTCGATATCATCGTCACCGCGCCCCCCGCCCCGGGCTGGGGCGGGCGCTACTGGATACTGGTGAAACTGACCACCGATGACGGCATCACGGGATGGGGCGAATGCTATGCCGCCTCGGTCGGGCCCGAGGCGATGAAGGCGGTGATCGGCGATGTGTTCGCCCGCCACATGGAAGGTGAAAACCCTGAAAACATTGAACTCATGTTCCGCCGCGCCTACTCGGCCGGGTTCACGCAGCGCCCCGACCTGACGGTGATGGGCGCGTTCTCGGGCCTCGAAATCGCGTGCTGGGACATCATCGGCAAGGCGCGCGGCCGGCCTGTCTGGGCGATGCTGGGCGGCCGGGTGAACGACCGCATCCGCGCCTATACCTATCTGTATCCGCTTGAAAAACATGAGACATCCGATTTCTGGACATCGCCCGACATGGCCGCCGAGTCGGCCGCCGATTGCGTGAGCCGCGGGTACACGGCGGTGAAATTCGACCCGGCCGGCCCGTATACCATACGCGGTGGCCACATGCCCGCGATGAGCGACATTTCCCTCTCGGCCGCCTTCTGCAAGGCCATCCGCGGCGCCGTGGGCGACCGGGCCGACCTGCTGTTCGGCACGCATGGCCAGTTCACCACCGCCGGCGCCATCCGGTTGGGGCAGGCGCTTGAGCCCTATTCACCGCTGTGGTTCGAGGAACCCGTTCCGCCCGACAACGCGGCCGAGATGGCCAAGGTCGCAAGCGCCGTGCGCATCCCCGTCGCCACCGGCGAGCGACTGACCACCAAGGCCGAATTCGCCCCCGTCCTGCGCGGCGGCGCCGCGACGATCCTGCAACCAGCGCTCGGCCGCGCGGGCGGGCTGTGGGAAACCCGCAAGATCGCCGCGATGGCCGAAGTTTATAACGCCCAGATGGCCCCGCACCTTTATGCCGGGCCGGTGGAATGGGCCGCCAATATCCAGCTCGCGGCGGCCATTCCGAACCTCCTGATGGCCGAGACGATCGAAACGCCGTTTCATGACGCGCTGATCAGGGGAGCGATCCGCGTCGAGGAAGGCTTCGTCACCCCGCCCGACGCGCCGGGGCTGGGGATCGAGGTGGACGAGGAGCTGGCCCGTGCCCACCCCTATTCGGGTGACGGGCTGCACCTCCAGATGCAGGAGGCGCCCTGCGATTACGTCAATGGCAACAACTTTGCCGGCGGCGCGCCGCCCAAGACGGGATAGGGCGGCCAGGCATCGGCGATGAAAACAGGGTGTGCGGGTGGGGGCGGGCACCGCAGCCTAAGGCAGGACGCCCAGCCATAGCCATACCGTCAGGATCGACAGCGCCGTGGCGATCAGCACGCTGGAAGCCGCGACGCGCCGGGCGTGGACGTACATGCTGGCAAAGATGTAGGTGTTCACCCCCGGTGCCATCGCTGCCGTCAGCACCGCGGAGCGCGTCGCGTCAACCTGCAGGTCCAGTGCGCTGCCAAGCCCGCGCGTGATCAACGGGTGCACCACGAGCGCGATCGCGCAGACGTAAAGCACCAGCCTCAGGTCTCCTTCGGGGCGGTATTGCACCAGCACGCCCCCCAACCCGAACAGGGCCGCCGGCAGGGCCGCGCGCACCATCAGGTCAAGCCCGTCATTCAGCGGACCGGGCAACGCGATGTCCGAAAGGTTCACGATGAAGCCGAGCGCGATACCGAGGATCAGGGCGTTCGAGAACATCGCCTTGAGGACCTTTCCCGCCAGCGAGACGGCCTTGCGTTCCTTTGCCTTGACGACTTCCATCACCGTGATGCCGACGCCGTAGCAAAAGGGCGAATGCATCGCGATGATGGCATAGTTCGCCTCGAGCGCGGCGGACCCGTAGGCGCGTTCCGTCAGGGGCAGGCCCAGCAGGACGGAGTTGGAGAAAAGGCAGCAGAACCCGACCGCGACCGCGTCCTCCCACGAGCGTCCGAAAATGGCCCGCGCCCCCGTCATCCCGAGCACGAAGCCGGACACTGCCCCGGCATAGAAACTGGTCAGCAGGCGCCAGTCGAAGCTCTGCCCGAGGTCCAGCCGCGCGATTGCCGTGAACAGAAGACACGGGATCGCGAAATTCTGGGTGAACCGCATCAGGCTGTTTACGCCTGCCGGTGAAAACCAGCCGCGCCAGACGGCAACGTAGCCGAACCCGATCACCACGAAGACCGGGAGAATGACATCCAGAAGCGCCTGCATGTATCAGGCGGTGTAGGTGATGGTCATACCGTCATGGGCCGGGGTCACGTGCTCGGGTGTTTCATCGACCAGTGTCGCGTAATCCATGTCGACATGCATGTTGGTGAGCACGGCGCGGCGCGGGTTGGCGCGGGCGATCCAATCCAGCGATTTTTCAAGATGCGCATGCGTGGGATGAGGTGTCCGCCGCAGGGCGTCGAGGATCCAGCAATCCAGTCCCGCAACCGCATCCCATGCCGCGTCGGACATTTCCGCCACGTCGGGCAGGTAGGCGAGATCGGCGATCCGGAACCCGAGAGCGTCGATGGAGCCGTGATTGACCTGGAAAGGCCGTAGCGTGATGCGCCCGCCGGGGCCGTCAATGTGGACATCGCCATCTATGGTGTGCATGTCGAGGATTGGCGGGTAGGGCGAATCCTCGGGCTGGACGAAGGCGTAGCCAAAACGTGAATACAGCGCGTTCTGCGTGTCGCCGTCGGCCCAGACGGGCAGGCGCTCGCGCATGTTGAAGACGATCATCCTAAGGTCATCGAGGCCGTGCACGTGATCCGCGTGGGAATGGGTGTAGACGACCGCGTTCAATTCCCCGATGCCGGCGTCCAGCAACTGGCTGCGAAGGTCGGGCGAGGTGTCGATCAGCACCCGTGTCGTGCCCTCGTCCGTTTCACGCTCGATCAGCATCGAGCAGCGGCGGCGGGCATTTCTGGGGTTTTCCGGGTCGCAGTCGCCCCAGTTGCCGCCAAGGCGGGGTACGCCCCCCGACGAACCGCAGCCGAGAATGGTGAAGCGCAATTCAGCCATCACGCCGCCTTCCGGAAAAGACGTTCGAAATTCGCCTCGGTCCGGGCCGCGAAATCGGGCCAGTCCATGCCGAAGACATCCGCCCCGACCTTGGCCGTGTGAACGGTGTAGGCGGGCTCGTTCCGTTTCCCGCGATAGGGTGGGGGGGCAAGGTAGGGCGCGTCGGTTTCCACCAGAACGCGATCCACCGGGGCAGAGGCAAAGATTTCACGCAATTCCCGTGACTTGGGAAAGGCCGTTATCCCGGACATGGACAGGTAAAACCCGAGGTCCATCGCGGTTTTTGCCAGGTCTGCCCCGGACGAGAAACAGTGCATCACGCATTCATACGCGCCCTTGGCGTGCTCTTCGGACAGGATGCGGGCCATGTCATCATCTGCCGCGCGGGCATGGATGATGAGCGGCAGGCCGGTCTGGCGGGCGGCCTCGATATGCACGCGCAGGCTCTGTTGTTGTACGTCCGCGCTCTCGGCGGTGTAGTGATAGTCGAGCCCGGATTCACCTATGCCCACGAACTTGGGGTGGTCGGCAAGCGCGACCAATTCGTCAACGCTTGCCATCGGTTCCTCGGCCGCGCTCATCGGGTGGGTACCCGCGGCGTAGAAAACCGTGTCATACGCCTCGGCGATCGCGCGGACCTGCGGCTCGAGCCTGAGCTTGGTGCAGATTGTCACCATGCGGTGCACCCCGGCATCGATCGCGCGGGCGATGACCGCGTCGCGCTCCTCGTCGAAATCGGGGAAGTCGAGATGACAATGGCTGTCTGTGATCTTGATTTGCTGGTTCATGGGGTCCCGTGGTTCAGACGGTCGCGGTTCGCTGGATCTTGAACACGGTATCTAGAACGAGCGCGGCAGGGTCAAGGTTCACTGCCCGGCCGTGACGGGCCCGCGCGCCGATCTCCTGTGCGCATTCCGCCCAGTTCCGGGCCGCGGCCTGGCTCGGTGCAAGCCGCGTCAACAGCATTGCTTCGCCGGTGGCGGCCTCGCGCGGCGGCGGCGCACCGGTTGCGCCGGTACGCGCCAGCCGCGACAGGAATTGGTCGAGCAAGGACAGAAGCAACGCGAATTTCTCCTCCGCGCCCCGCGTCGCGGCCGCCTCGGCGAGCTTCAGCGCGCGGGAGCGCTCGGGGCGGGGCAGGTCGCCGAAAATGCTGACGAGCTCGGCATAGAGTTCCAGACCACCGAGATTGACGAGGCGAATGGCCTCTCCGACGGAGCCGGCCGAGAGCTCGGAAAGGGCATCCATGTCCGCCGCGGCGGTGATCACTGCCTGATCGAGGGCGCGTTCCATGTCGGCAGGGCCGAGAGGGACGAGCCGCAAGGCCCGGCAACGCGACCGGATGGTTGGCAACAGGCGTGATGGCTGGTGGCTGACCAGTAGCAGGAAAGTCCGCTCCGGCGGCTCTTCCAGCATTTTCAACAACGCGTTGGCGGCCTGCGTGTTCATTTCATCCGCGGAATCGATGATGACCACGCGGCGGCCGCCATCAGCTGCGCTCAGCTGCAGGAACTGGTTCAGGTCGCGGACATCCTCCGCGATGATCATGTCTCGCAGGCGACCGGTTTTCTCGTTCACCTTGCGGGTGATGTGGTAAAGCCCGCCCTCCGACCCGGCAAGGATGCGGCGCGCCACGGGGTGATCGGGCGCAACATCGAGCGATGCGGGCCGCGCCGGGGCATCGCCGAAGAGGCTGTTCGGGGCATTCTGTCCGTCCTGCGCCAGCAGGAACCGTGCCATTGCCCATGCCATCGTTGCCTTGCCGACACCGCGCGGTCCCGTAAGCAGCCAGGCATGATGCGCCCGGCCCGCGTTATAAGCATCAAGAAACGCGGTTTCCGCGCCGTGCTGTCCGATAAGCGAGGGTGTTTCACGCGGGTGCGGCGCCCCGTCAACCCGGTCGGGTTCGGGCGAGGATGCATCACTCATGGCAGACGCTCCGTAACCATCTTCATCACGTTGCAGGCAACGGTCTGCGTGTCGTGATTGCCGTCGATCACGATGAAACGCTCGGGAAATTCGCGCGCGAGGGCAAGGAAGGCGTCGCGCATCCGTTGTTGCATTTCCAGGCCGAACGACTCGAAACGCGCTTCGCCATCGGCCCGTGCAATCGCGCGTTCCAGGCTGATGGCGGGGTCAATATCGATCAGGACAGTCAGGTCGGGCTCCCGCCCGATCATGAGGCGATGCAAGGCGTCAACCGTCTCGCGCCGCGAGGTCCGGCCAACGCCTTGGTAGACGCGTGTGCTATCGGCGAAGCGGTCGCAAATGACGATCCGGCCGTTTTCGACGGCGGGTGCAACGGTCCGCTCAAGGTGGTCGCGCCGCGCGGCGGTGAACAGCAGGATCTCGGTTTCGGCCGACCACCTGTCGGCGTCACCCGTCAGCAGTAACGCGCGTATCTCTTCCGCGCCCGGGCTGCCCCCGGGCTCCCGTGTCGTCACGACCTCCCTGTCCTGACGTGTCAGGGCATCGGCCAACAGGCGTGCCTGTGTGGATTTGCCTGATCCGTCGATGCCCTCGAAGCTGAGGAAGAACCCCTGATCTGTCAAAGTGCGCCCTCGGGTCCTTTCCTCAGACGGGTCAGAAGCAGGCCCGATACGGTTTTCAGGCGTGCCATGAACCCGCCACGCGCAACGCTTTCGGCGGCAACCAGGGGAACGCGCGTTTCCGGCAGACCCTCCGGCGCGAATACGAGTTCACCGAGCTTGTCGCCCTTGCTGATCGGCGCGGGGACGGGGCCGTCATAGACAACCTCGGCGTCGATGGTATCCCCGCCCAGAACGGGCAGTAGGGTTGTCACGTCGGTCGCCGGGGTCAGGCCGACCGTGCCGGTGCTGCCCATCCAGACATCGGCGCGTGCCACTTCGGCACCCGCCGCGACGATCCGGCGCTGCACGAACTGACGGAAAGCCCAGTTGAGAATCGCCTCAGCTTCCTCGGCCCGTGCCGGCGCCGTTTCCATCCCCGATATGACGAAGATGATACGCCGGTCTCCCTGTTTCGCAGAGCCCGTCAGACCGTACCCGGCCCGTTGCGTATGGCCCGTTTTCAGGCCGTCGGCCCCGATACCCAAGGTCAGCAACGGGTTCCTGTTGCGAATGTTCTGGGGCGCCCTGCCATCGAATGCGAATTCGGTCTCGGCGAACATCGGGTAAAAGCCCGGAAAGTCCTCGATTATTTTCCGCGCCAGCAGCGCGAGGTCACGCATGCTCATCACGTGTCCTTCGGCTGGCCAGCCGTTGGAGTTTCGAAAGACCGAATTGGTCATGCCCATCTGTTGCGCGCGACGTGTCATGTACCGGGCGAACCCGGCTTCGGTGCCATCCGGGCTCAGCGCCTCGGCAAGCACGGCGCAGGCATCATTGCCGGAAAGCACGACGATCCCGCGCAGGAGATCCTCGACACTCACGCGATCGGTCGTATCGAGAAACATCGTGGACCCGCCATAGCTCATGGCATGCCGCGACACCGGCAGCCGCTCGTCAAGCGAAAGGCGGCCGTCGCGGATCGCCTCGAAAGTTATGTAAAGCGTCATCAGCTTGGACATCGAGGCCGGTGGCAACGGTTTGTCGGCGTTCTTGCTCAGCAGCACCGTCCCGGTGGTGCTGTCCAGAACGAAGGCCGCCTTCGCGCGTGTTTCGAAAGCCGACGCCGGAGTCGCGAGCGCGAGGGCCAGCAGCGCATAAATCAGGAGACGGAAGGAACGGATCATGGCATTTTTCACCTAGTTCGTGACCGCGTAGGCATCCTCGAAGCCGATGCCCTTGATCTTGTCCAGTAGAACACTGCGCTCCGACGAACTGGTGGCCGGGCCCACGATCACGCGCCAGAAAGTCTTGCCTTTCGACGTTTGTTTCTTGACCGAGGGCACCATCCCGGATTGCCGCATCGCCGTCGCCGTGTCACGCGCGTTCTGCTCGACACTGAATATGCCGATCTGGATGTAGGGTTTTTCAAGGTCCGACTGTGCCGGGCGTTGATTCGCCACGGGCGCATCGTCCCGGGCCTGGGCTTCTTCGATCGCGGCCGCCGCACCCGCGATCGGGTCGAGGGTGTCCGTCTCGACATCGGTGGGCGCGGAAAGCTTCTTGTCATCATCGGCGCCCTGCGCGCCTGTTTGCGTGGTGTCTTCCTCGGCTTGTTCCCCGCCGGATTCGCGACGCAGTGCCGTGACATTGAGTTGCTGAGGCTGGCCGGCCAGAAGACCGAGCGCCGAGGCGGCATCGGATGACACCTGGATCGGTGGCCCGGGGTTCTCGCGCTCACGCCGGAACAATGCGCCGATGACGAACTTGGAGTTCGACATGTTGCGGATGATCACCCTCTCCGGGTCGTCAACCTCGGGATGGGCAACCCATACACCGCCGAGGGACGGGCGCCCGTCCCAAAGGCCCATGTCGGTAACCTGAAAGACTTCCGGGGCCTCGACATCACGTTCAACGAGCGTGACGGCGGCCTTGCCGTCACTGGTCGCGTCAGCGGTGTTTCCCGCCGCGTCATTGAACGGGTTGATGCCGTCCATTTGCTCGCAACCAGCCAGCAGGATGATCATCGTCCCCGTGATCACGCTCCCTCGCCATCCGTTTTTGCCGGCTCTTACCGCTGTCGCCATTTCAGGATTCCCCGCCTGCCACTGCGCCTTGCGCTGCCCGCCACATGGTTCCGGTTCTTCGGACCGGCTATCAGCGGACTGTTCATCGCGGCCACATTAGCGCCTCGTCCCGGTCAATAAAAGTGCCGGCGTGGGATGTCGGCGGATTTTCCCGACAAACAAACGCTTTCAGAATCATGCGGCTGCCGTTAACGACCGGGTGCCGGAGGAGTGGCAGAGTGGTCGATTGCGCTCTCCTGCTAAGGGAGTGAATGTTAGTAGCGTTCCGAGGGTTCGAATCCCTCCTCCTCGGCCAAACACATAGCGAGATGCCGGA
>JAVLCJ010000090.1:0-11918 GCA_031580875.1 Roseovarius sp. | reverse complement strand
GTATCGAGAGGCCAAAGCCCCGCACAGTTATTTCTCCCAGCAGCTGGCAGCCCAAAAGAAGTCCAAGCGTCTGAAGCATAGAGGTTTCTCTCCTGAAATGATGATCCAAGCCGTTCTGATGCTAAACAATTTTCAGGACCAATGAAAAAATTCTTCTCAGTGGCCGCAAGAGAACGACGCGCCCCGCGCATGACTTGTCCGGAACGATCAGTCCAACGGTGGTCGCGAGCTCGGATGATACCGCTGAAATCAATTCTGAATGGCTACTCTTGGGAAGCTGCGCTGCGGCATTAGATAGAATAACCAAGGGCAGCTCTGGTGAAGGTTTTCTGATGCGGGTCGCGGCGTGAGGGTTGTGTCTTGGTGGGCGGACGACCCGCGTTGGAAAACCTTCACCATAGCCGACCTTCGAGGCAAGAGTCTGCGCCGCAGTGCGGCTTCACCTAACCGGCCGTTCGTGCATCGCGCAGGATTCCACTTGGCCGGATGACAGGAATGCGGACTTAGTCGATATTCCTTTTCGACGCTTCGCTGGTGTTGATGTGATGGCTGCCCGGGGTGCGTACGAGCGTCGGCCGGCGTTGAGCGCGAAAGCGGGATGCGCTCGTCCTTGGCGATCCGCTCATAGGTCGCGTGGCCGTCGGTGCAGAGAACCGCATCCCGCGCCATCACGGGCAGCAGGGCGCCGGAGATGGCCGTCTGGCCCGCGTCCGCGATGGCCTCGAAGGCCCGGTGACCGGCGCGGTCCGTCGCCGCAAGAAGCTTCTTCTCCCAGGCCCGCCAACCGCCATCGCTGTGCCCCGGTCCGCGTCCGGGCCCAGCGGATACGCTTGTCGTCCCCGCAGCGCGGGCAAGAGGCCGCCGGGCCGCCCGCCTCGGCACGGGCATCGATCTCGAGCACCGCTTCGGCACGCTCTCGCGCTTCGGCCACCATCCCCTCCACCTTGCGCAGCTCCTGCGGTGTCAGACGGGCGAGCAGGCGGCTGAAATCGGTCGGATCGAAGCGGGGCATTTCGGGTCTCCTCGGCGGCCTCGGGCCTTTGAACCTACCCTGCTGATCCACAAGAACAAAGCAGGAACAAACACTGTTTGCTGACACCGCCGCCGGGGTCGTTTGGCCCCGACACTTGCCGAGCTTCGCCGGCGAACCAGCTTTAACAGAGACAAGTCGTCCTCTGGCGGCTCCCAATCGAAATGGAGACATCGTGAAACTCTATACCCTCGCACTGCTGGGCGGCATCACCACCGCAATGACGGCCTGCGCCCCGACCGACACCGCGCAGATGGCCACCGGGGACGGCATGTCCGGAACAGGCACCCAATCCGAAATGTCCGCCTCCGGCGGCACGATGAATTCCATGACGAACGCCGATTCCAGCGTCTCGGTCGTGGAGATGACATCTGGCCTGAAATTCAATCCATCGGAATTGCGCGTCACCGCCGGAGATACGGTGGAGTTCCGCAACAACTCGCTCTTCGCTCATACAGTCTCGACGATGCCGAATACCGACGCCGAGCGCGCGACGGTCCAATTGCCCGCCGACGCCGCCCCGTTCGATTCGGGGTCGGTCCCCGCTGGCGGCACATATCGCATGACGTTCGATACGCCGGGCACATACCGCTATTTCTGCGATCCGCATCACGGCAGCGGGATGATCGGTACGATCATCGTCGAGGCGTCGTGATGCCTGCCGATGGAACGCTCTTGCATCACGCAGATCCTGCGCGGGCCGGCAAGGAAGAGACTGCCGTCTGCCTACGCGGCCTCGCCACGGCGTTGCCACCGCACAAACTGGATCAGGATGACGTGAAAGAGCGCGCGCGCGCGATCTTCGGCGACCGCTATCCACATTTCGACCGGATCGCGGCTTCGTTTGACTCAGCCGGAATCGACACGCGCCATTCCATCGTTCCGCTCGATTGGTTTGAGAAATCGCGCGGCTGGTCCGATCGCAACGACGCTTACCTCGAGGGTGCGACATCAATGTTCGTGCAGGCCGCGGAGGCGGCGTTGAAGGACGCCGACTGGCGGGCGGCCGACGTCGATATCGTCGTGACGGTTTCGTCGACCGGGATCGCGACGCCATCTTTGGAAGCGCGCGCTCATGATGCGGTGGGATTCCGCGACGACATCATGCGGGTTCCCGTCTTCGGCCTGGGCTGCGCGGGTGGTGTCTCAGGCCTGTCGATGGCGCGGACCCTCGCCGCCGGTCGACCAGGCGCCAAGGTTCTGCTCGTTGTGGTCGAGGCGTGTTCAGTGGCCTTTCGTGCCGACCGAGGGCGGAAATCCGATATCATCGCCGCCATACTTTTCGGTGACGGTGCAGCCGCCGTGGCGCTGTCGACCGGAACGAACGACGGGCGTGGTCACGTGATCCTCGGCAATGGGGTGCAACAAATGTGGCCTGATACTCTGGATATCATGGGCTGGGACGTGGACGATACCGGCTTCGGTGTGGTCTTTGACCGGTCCATTCCCGATTTTGTCTGCTCCGAATTTCGGGAGGCCACACAGCGCGCCCTCGCCGCGACCGGCTGGGATATGGCGGACGTGGATCGCCAGATCTGTCACCCCGGCGGTGCGAAAGTCGTTGAGGCGATCGAAAGCACACTCGGGCTGCCCGATGGCAGTCTCGACATCGAACGCGACGTGTTGCGCGGCGTCGGCAATATGTCGGCCCCCACCGTCCTGTTCGTGCTGGACGCCGCGCTGAAAGCCGGCGCAAAGGGTCGGCTTATGGCCGCCGCGCTGGGTCCGGGCTTTACCGCGTCGTTTCTGCCGATGGAGGTGTCCCGTTGACCTACGCGGTCCTGTTTCTGGGTTTTCTGGTCGCTCAAAGGCTTGGCGAACTCGTCATCGCGCAACGCAACACACGTCGCCTGCTGGCGCGCGGGGCCAGCGAATACGGTGCCGATCACTATCCGGTCATGGTCACGCTGCATGCAAGCTGGCTGGCCGTGTTGGTGGTCTTCGGTTGGAATGCCGAGGTGCATCTGGGCTGGTTGGCCGTTTTCGGCATCCTCCAATTGGGCCGCGTCTGGGTGTTGGCGACGCTCGGCGAACGCTGGACGACGCGGATCATCGTGATTGACGAACCGCTCGTCATGCGCGGTCCCTTCCGGTTTATCCGTCATCCCAACTATGCCACCGTCGCGGCCGAAATTGCGGTCGCGCCTTTGGTGCTGGGGCTGACATGGGTGGCCGTTCTCTACACGCTGTTGAACGCCGCAATGCTATACAAACGGATCTCGGTCGAGCAGGCGGCGCTGTCACAGACCGCGGATGCGAGGAACCCAGCGACGGCCTGAACCGAAATCGGCGGCGCGGCCCGGACGCTTTGCGGAAATCGCCCGACCGACCGTGCAAGCTCCGGATGCCGCCTATGAGGGGCTAGGACCATCGACGCTCGAAACACACCAAGGTCGCCGACGACCGACCGCTTGCTCGGCAAGATGGTCGCACGGCCGCGCTTTGTGTTGGCACTGATGTTCTCGGTCGTCATCGCGGCGCTCGGTCCCGTCGGCGATCTGGAATTCGACAGTGACATAAACCGTGTTTTCGTGTCGGGCAGCGCGCTCAGCGACGCACAACAGGATTTCGAGAACCGTTTCGACCAACGGCAAAGCGACGTGGTCTTCTTGATTGAAAGCGATGACGGCCTGTCACCCGATCAGATCGTGGCCGCGCGCGATCTGGCTCTGGATCTCGAGTTTGCCGCATCGGTGGAGGGCGTGGCGTCGCCCTTCGCTGTGCGATTTCCGCCGTGGCACCCCGACTTTCCGGAGGCGCCGATCGTTCCCAACGACTTCACCCTATCCGACCTACAGGCGCGTCTGGACATGTTTCGGGACACGCGAACCGGGCTGCCGACCTTTCTCGCACGGGACGCGCTGCTGATCGTTGCCTCGGTCGATACGCAGGACCGGGATTTCGGCGAGACGTTGCGCGAATTCGTCGAGATGACCGCGCCGCTGCGGGCCCAAGACCTGCGCGTGACGCTGACCGGACCGGATGTCGTCGGTCGGGTCGTGGCGGACGGGCTTGTCGACGATCTGCTTCGGATCAACCTCGTCGGCGCGGGCGCCGTGAGCGCTCTGGCGCTGATATTGCTTGCAGGGTGGCGTCCGGCCGTGGTCGCGGTTGTCCCGGCGCTTTCGGCGGCGGCCGCAACGCTGGGATTGGCCGCATGGCTGGGCTATCCGATCACGGTTCTGAACAACGTGATCCCGATGCTGATGCTGGTGATCGGTGTGGCCAACGGCCTGCATTTGACGGTGCATTTTCTGCGCACGCTCGGCGAAACCACGGCCCGCGTCACCGATACCTTGCGCATTGTCGGACCCGCTTGCGTGCTGACGATGATTACGACCGCCCTGGCCTTCGCCGCGATTCTCGTCACACCGAACCGCCAGGTGTTCGAGTTCGCGATCCTTGGGGCCGCCGGCGTTGTCCTGACGATCGGTCTGGTCCTTCTTGGGTTCAGCGCACTCGGCGTGCTGCTTCACCCTGCCCCGCGCGACATCGGCAGGGGATTTTCCGGACTGTCGGAGCGGTTGGGGCGACCGGCCATTGCACACCCGCGCTTGGTGTCCGTGATCGCGGGTCTTGCCCTCCTTCTGGGTGGCTCGGGGTTCGCCACGACGACGCCGTGGTTTCCGATGCACCAGAACGCCCCGGCGGGCAGCGGGCTGAGCGTTGCGAACGACCGGATCGCCGCCGATTTCGGTGGCGTCTATCGGATGTGGATCGAAATGCCGAACGGCGGCGTCTGGGACGACCTGCGGCAAACTGTACGCGCGGTCGAAGAGGCCGCCGGGCGTGATGCGGTGGTTCTGTCAGAGGTCGCCATCGCAAGGTGGCTGGGCGATGCGGCGCGCGCACCTGCCGGTGACGCGATCCGACAGATCCCGTCCGGACTGCAAGACCGGCTGCGCGATCCGCAGGACGGCACACGTCGGATCGCCGTCAACCTGGCCGAGCCGATGCGGTCGGAGGCTGCACTGAGGGTCTATGACCGAATCGAGGCCGCAGCACGACAGGCGGGGGCCGCGCGGGTCATCGGCGGTGCCGCCATCATGCGCCGTGAGGCCCCGGCCCTGATCACACAATTATCCATCGGATTGTCGATCGCGGTGGCAAGCGGTGCAGCCGTTGTCGCCGTGGCCTTCCGGTCGATCCGTCTTCTTCTGCCTATCCTTTTCGCCAACGCCCTCCCCATCTTGGCGGTCGGCGCTGCACTGCATGTAATCGACGCCGGTTTTCTGACCCCGACGTCGGTGCTCGCGCTGACCATCGCCTTCGGGATCGCCATAGACGACACCATTCATTACCTTATCCGCGTCAGGCACGCGCAGCGGCAGGGAAACACGATGATCGTCGCCAACAAGACGGCCCTGCGCACCGCCGGTGGGATCATGGCAATGACCTCGCTCTTGCTCTGCGCGGGACTTTTTGCGACCGTTTTCAGCGCGTTCCACCCGGTCACATTGTTCGGCGTGCTGATGGCCTTGGCGCTGTTCGTTGCCTGGCTGACCGATATCGTTCTTCTGCCCGCCCTGCTTTGCCTGAAAGGATCCGATGATGAAACGTAAACTGATGATGGCGCTGGTCCTGTTTGCCGCACCGGCAGGCGCGCAAACGCTGGAGGGGATGGCGGGGGACTGGACCGGGTCAGGTACGGCCCGACAGCTTCCCGACAGCGCACAGGAAACCATGCGATGCAGGCTCTCCAACAGCTTTGCCGACGACACGCTGACGATCGACGGCCGGTGCGCGGTGCCGGGGCAACAATTCACGCTGAGCGGCAGACTGAATGAAGCGGCAGACGGGCGCCTCACCGGCATTTGGCGCAACCCGACAGGGCCGGGACAGACCTCCGTAACGGGCACGGTCGCGGACGACGCAATCTTTTTCACCTTTCGTGCCGATGACCCCGACACGGGCACGGATATCTCGCAAATCGTGAGGATGCGTATCAGGGGTGGTCAGCTTTCGCTACGGTCCGAACATCGCCAATCGCGGCAGCTGATGAGCGAGGCGACCTTCACAAGGTGAGATGTCAAAGCCACCCTTCCCAACATCAGGCGCCCGCACATCGTAATGCTGACCCACGCCGTGGAAGACCCGATAGGCGCAGGATGGAAGAGGATTAGTCGACATAGCGGTTTTTGACTAAGAAATACCAGAATTCAGCGTGTGCCAGTTTTTGAGGATCCGGATCAGATCTTGAAACTTTTGGGAAGTCTATTCGTATACCTCGCCTTTCATTGCTTCAGCCAGACATCATCGGAATTGAATCTTTTCACCTTCCGCAACGCCCGTATATGGCTTTAGCTCTCGTTGCGCGTGGTGCATGGTTGTTGTTCGCTCATGCCGGAATGCACGCGATGCAAGCGTGCGCAATACGTCTTTATTACGACCGCAATGGGCTGAGGCTGTGTGGAAACGGTGCGCTGTGGTAGACTTTCTCTGGCCAGTGGGAGGTGCGGATGGCGGGATTTATCGAGGGCGTGGACCGGGGTCAGATGGTTTTCTTTCCGGACCGGCTGGAGGATTGGATCTGCGAGGACAGTCTGGTCCGCGTTGTTGACCTCTTCGTTGATGAACTCGATCTGCCGGGCCTTGGGTTTGGGCGTGCATCCCCGGCGCGGACAGGGCGGCCCGGCTACCATCCGGCGGTTCTGCTCAAGCTGTTCATCTATAGCTATCTCAACCGGATCCCCTCCAGCCGCAGGCTGGAGCGCGAGGCCGGGCGGAATGTCGAGGTGATGTGGCTGCTCGGGGGGCTGGTGCCGGATCACAAGACAGTTGCGGATTTCCGGCGTGATAACGGCGCCGCCATCCGCAAGACCTGCGCGCAATTCGTGGAACTGTGCCGCCGGATCGGCACGCTGAAAGGCGAATGCGTGGCGATTGACGGGAGCAAGTTCAAGGCCGTCAATAACCGCGACAAGAACTTCACCAAGGGCAAGATCGCCAGCCGCCTTGCGCATCTGGAGGCCGATGTCGAACGCTACATCACCGAGATGGTGCGCATCGACAGGCAGGAAGAAGGCGCGGTGCGGGCTGAGAAGGTCGCGCATCTGGCGCAGCGATACGGGCGGCTCAAGCAGGAAATCGAGAAGCTGAAGGCGATGGAAGAGGCCTTGGTCGATGCGCCGGATGGCCAGATTTCCCTGACCGATCCCGATGCCCGCGCCATGGCGACCAGCGCGCGCAACAGCGGGCTAGTTGGCTACAATGCGCAATGCGCCGTGGACACCGAGACCCATATCATCGTCACCCATGACTTCACCAACAAGGGGTTCGACCGCGATCAGCTCAGCCCGATGGCGCTTACCGCCAAGAAGGCGCTCGGGCGCGACAAGCTGCATGCCCTGGCTGACAAGGGCTATTACAGCGGGGTCGAGATTGCCGCCTGCGACAAGGCCGGCATCACGGTGACCATGCCGCGCCCGGAGACCTCGGGTAATCGCAAGAAAGGCATGTATGTTAAGGCCGACTTCAAATATGACTCCGCACGCGACGTCTATATCTGCCCGACAGGGGATGAGTTGACCTATCGCTACACGCGCGAGGAAGACGGGCTCCAAGTCCGGCGATACTGGACCAATGAATGCCCGCTCTGCCCCGTGAAATCACACTGCACCACAGGCACGGAGCGCCGGGTCACTCGTTGGGAATACGAGCGCTTCGTGGACGAAATGCGCGACCGGCTGCGCAGCGCCTCTGATCCGATGACACTGCGCCGCAGCACGGTCGAGCATCCCTTCGGGACGATCAAGGCCTGGATGGGCACCACCCATTTCCTGATGCGCCGTCTGAAGAATGTCCGCGCCGAGATGGCGCTGAACGTGCTGGCCTACAACATAAAACGCATGGTCGCCTTGGTCGGGATCAAGCGGCTGATGGCGGCTATCCCCGCCTGATGGCGTGAAGATTGCTCCCAAAAAGAACGAAGAGCGCCCTTACTGGACCGATATGCGCACCACTGGCGGGTTGCATGAACCCAAACAGGTCACAAGACCTACTACGGACCCATCACGAAGCAAGTGGCGGTCGGTGCAGGGGTTTCCACACAGCCTCGGCTCCGAGCTGCCATGCGGCGACGCAGCGGGTTGCCCGCATTTTGCGCCATGCGAATGTCAGCTTTCATCGACGCAGCCCTTCGGGCTCGCGACCACAGCGAACTTCCGCTATCCTGAAGGTTTTTCGATGCGGGCCGAGGTGCCGCATTTCCTTCCTGCGCTGCGTGCGGCCCGCGTTGACAAACCTCGGAAGGAGGAAGCCGCGAAGGCCTTGGTGACACTATGGGGAAAGAGCGCCGCGGTTTGTTGCGACGGCGGTTCTGGCAGATCGTTTCATGATCTTTATTGCCCTGTAAATGAGGTAGTCAGAGCCCTTTCGCCACAGAGTATCCGCAGGGCGTGGTGGATTTGTGGTCTGCGACAGTGCAGATAACTGATTGGCGCAGGTTGCTTGGGCCGGTTCTGCGTCGTGCAGCCAGGCTTGATATCGGATGTCTGACAGGCGGTCGGTCATGCGGCCTGATCCCTGGGTGGCGCGCGGGACATTGGTTTCTGGCCACGTCGGAAGATCTCGATGATGCGCATAGGGCCGCCGCAACATGGGCATGGTTCGCGCAGCGTGAGGGGGGTGACTTTTGGCTCAGTGTCTTGGGATTTGGCTTGGTCTGGCGGCTGGATACAGAGCAACGCGCGGATTTTGGCGAGGTTGGTCCTGCGCGTGCCACTGGCCAGAAAGCCGTAATGACGGATGCGGTGGAACCCGTCGGGTAGGACGTGGATCAGGAACCGGCGTATGAACTCGGGCGTGGCCAGCCGCATGACCTTTTGGCGATCGCCGGATTTGACGCGGTAATCCTTCCAGCGGAAGGCCACGGTATCGGCATCGGCGCTGACCAGGCGGGCGTTCGAGATCGCGACCCTGTGGGTATAGCGACTGAGATAGGCCAGCACGGCCTCGGGTCCTCCGAAGGGTGGCTTTGCATAGACCACCCATTCGGATTTGCGGAACGGAGCGAGCCAAGTGGCAAAGGCATCTGCAAGCGTCAACCGTTTGAGATCGCCGAAGAAGGCCAGTTGTCCGGCGCGGTGCAGATCCATCAGCCCTTCCAGAAACAGGCGCCGGAACAGCCGCGACAGCACCCGCACATGCAGGAAGAACCCAGGTTTGCAGGCGACCCACCTGGTGCCGTCGGGCGACAGGCCGCCGCCTGGCACGATCATGTGGATGTGCGGATGGTGGGTTAGCGCCGAGCCCCAAGTGTGCAAAACGCTGGTCATGCCCACCCGCGCGCCCATACGCTTGGGATCGGCGGCGATGGTCATCACCGTTTCGGCCGATGCACGGAACAACAAGCCGTAAATCGCCTTTTGATTCCAATAGGCGATGCGGGCAATCTCGGCTGGCATCGTGAAGACAACGTGGAAGTATTCGGCGGGCAGCAGATCCTCGGCCCGGGCTTCCATCCAGTCCCGCGCAGCCGGTCCCTGACACTTTGGACAATGCCGGTTCTTGCAAGAGTTGTAGGCAATATGGTGGTGGCCACACTTGGCGCATCCCGCCACATGCCCGCCGAGCGCTTCGGTTCGGCAGGCTTCAATCGCCGACATAGCTTTAAGTTGGCCGAGGCTGACATGCCCCGCATTGACCCGCCGATATGCAGGACCATACTTCCGAAATATATCTGCGATCTCCAACCGTGGGCGCGGCAACCGCCCGAGCCGCTACTCCAGTCCTCGCCTGACCGTGTGATCCTGCAGCTTCTCCAACATCTCGTAGGGGCTGACCGTACCGCGAATGGTCTTGGTTGCCACATGGGTATACCGCGCCGTCGTGCTGAGCTTGGAATGACCCAAAAGCACCTGGATCACGCGAACATCGGTGCCAGCCTCCAAGAGATGCGTGGCAAAGCTGTGGCGCAAGGTGTGCAGCGTCGCCGGTTTGTTTATCCCGGCCATATGCTTGGCAGACGTGAACGCCCGGTTCAACTGGCGCGGCGACAGCGCCATGATCTTGGGTTTGCCCGGGAATAGCCATCCCTCAGGCCGTGCTTCTCGCCAATACTCTCGCAACAGACCAAGCAAGGCGGGTGACAACATTGCCTTGCGGTCCTTGTCGTTCTTGCCCTCATCCACATGGATCAGCATCCGGTCACTGTCTATGTCCGCGACCTTAAGATTGCAGACCTCAGATGCCCGCAGGCCAGCGCCATAGCTTATCCCCAAAGCCGCGCGATACTTAAGCCCGGGTCCGGGAACTGCTGCCAGCAGATCTCCGACCTCTTCAACGCTCAAAACAACGGGCAGCTTCTTCGCCTTGCGCCGGAACTGCATATACCGCTTCATTTCCTCACGCCCGCAGGTCATGGAGAAGAAGAACCGCAATGAGACGATCCTGGCGTTGAACACACCGGTCGAGACCCCGGCATCTGTCATGTGCAATTGGTATGCCCGCAGCTCATCCGGCGTCGCCGTATCAGGCGAGCGACCAATGAACTCAGCAAAGTACCTGACCGCTCTGATATGGGCTTGCTGCGTCTTCGGCGACATTCCACGAATGCGCATATCTTCAATCATCCGCTCACGCAGCGGGGTGGTCTTCTCCTCTTTCATGGAAACCTCCTGTCATCAGATTGAGAAACCCCAATCGTCAAACAGGTCTGCCAAATCACAAAATGCGCGCTGTTAGGGCTGGCTCAAAACACCAGCCAAAAGCGCCAGTGCCGCGATAGCGGCTTCGTCCTTCCGCCCTCCTTGTAGATCGGACACCCCTTGAGATGCATTTCGGTCGGTCGCTTCTGTTCAGTCGGCCGCTGAGCTGTGTCTCTGCGCGGTCCGCGGTTTCCTTCGTGGAACCGCGGCTCGCGCGGTGCCGCACCTCAAGCAAAATAAAGGAGACCACATGCCTGGTTTGCCACTTAAAGACTACGACGATGTCGAGAGCATCGCGATTGATGCTTTTGCTTTATCTAGGGACTGCGTGACGGGCCTGCGGGTCGATGTCCTGCCGAATCTGGCGCCTCGCGAACGCCCGCGCGTGGAGAGCCTGCTCGCCGACATCGAGGCGAGACAAATCTTCGAGCAGAAGACCATCAACCTATTGGAGAGCGTCATCGAGGCGATTTCGCAGCGGATCCTCGATGGTACCGATGAGGTCGAGGGCTTCGTCGCGGATGAATGCCATGTCGACGGAGGGGCCATGGTCAGCAAGCGCCAGCGTAGCGAGGCTGCCAACGACTTGGCCCGCGCCCTGCCCCTCCTGCTGGGCCTGCGCGACAGCCTCTACGCGGTGCACGACACCATGCAAGCGATCCACGCCGTCGACACGCTGCGCGCGGCGCACAACCGATCCGGATCGTAGCCCTCGGGCTGCGCCAGTTGGGCGCGTCGCTTTTCAGGCTCCTGTTGCTGTCACCAACAGCGCGCCCATCGAAGGACGCCCGCGCGAATTCCGCGCGGGCGTCGCAAATCGCCGATCTTGCCAAGGCATCCGTCTATCGCGCTGTGGGTTCCAAAGTGTCCACTGCCAAAGGAGACGAGAATGCACCTCACGAACCTGATCGACCTCATCGCCGAAGTTGCCGCCAAGCGAGTCGCCAAAGAAAGCAAGCCGAAGGAGGACACTCCAGACGCAGTAAACCTGTTTTACCAGATGATTTGGGCGGCACAATGGAACGAATGCCACATTTTCTGCCCGTTTTTGGGATTTACAAGCCCTCTCGACAGCTTTTGACTGAATGACCAATAAGTTCATCCTGAACAACTCTCATCCCGCTGATTTTGCTTCATAATGCAGAGTTTTCCTTAGGTTTTGGATGCAGCGTTTGGTATTATTGCGGCTGAAACCCTGCAATTTCGAGCTGCGATATGAAGCCCAGAAAACCGTCCCCGGA
>JAVLCJ010000008.1:0-55658 GCA_031580875.1 Roseovarius sp. | reverse complement strand
CGGACCGGCCCAGATATAGATGAAGATCAGCGCCCAGAAGTGGATGATCGACAGCTTGTAGGAATAGACCGGGCGCTCGGCCTGTTTCGGCACGAAGTAGTACATCATCCCGAGGAAACCCGCCGTCAGGAAGAAGCCGACGGCGTTGTGGCCGTACCACCACTGCGTCATGGCGTCCTGCACGCCCGAGAAGAGCGCGACGGATTTGGACCCCCAGATCGAGACCGGGATGCTGAGGTTGTTGACGATGTGCAGCATCGCGACGGTGATGATGAAGGACAGGTAGAACCAGTTGGCCACGTAGATGTGGCGTTCCTTGCGCTTGACGATCGTGCCGAGGAAAACGGCGAGGTATGCCACCCAGACGATGGTCAGCCACCAGTCAACGTACCATTCCGGTTCGGCGTATTCGCGCGATTGCGTGGCGCCCAGCAGATAACCGGTCGCCGCCAGCACGATGACAAGCTGATAGCCCCAGAAGACGAACCACGCCAGGTTGCCGCCCCAGAGCCGTGCCGCCGAGGTGCGTTGCACAACGTAGAACGATGTCGCGATCAGGGCGTTGCCGCCGAAGGCGAAGATCACCGCCGAGGTATGCAGAGGCCGCAACCGGCCGAAATTCATGTAGCCCTGCGCCCATTCGAAATTGAGCCCCGGAAAGGCCAGCTGGAAGGCGATGAACGTGCCCGCCAGGAAACCGACCACGCCCCACAGGGCGGTCGCGACCACGCCGGCGCGCACGACGCCGTCCATGTACTGGCCCGACAGGTCCACGTTGGGCACCGGTTCATCCGTGTGGCGCAACACCCACAGGAAAAGCCCGCCGGCCACGAGCGCGACCGTCAGCGCGTTGACCAGATAGGCCAGATCGCGCGCGTAGTTGGCCGCGATCAACGCAAACAGCGTGATCAGGCCAAGCGCGATCAGCTTGATATAGTTCGTCATCTTGCGTCCCTTCGTCATTTCCGCACGGGTCCCCCCGACCCGCGCAGGCGCGTTTCATACCGCGCCGTTAATGCTGCCGGTGCGAAATGCCTGCCTTGATCTGTATCAAAACGGTGTCATCCGTTTGTTGACGCGCATCAAGGCGGGTCTTTCGAATCCGTGCGATCAATCTTGCCAGACGAACAAGACGTAAGGAATGCGACATGAGTTATAATTGCCTGTTTTCCGTCCTGACGGATGACGCGCTGGTTGACGAGACGCTGGCACACGCGATGGCGATTGCACGGGCGCACGACGCGCATCTGGATGTGCTCTGCATGGGCGTGGACCGCAGCCAGACAGGCTATTATTATGCCGGCGCCAGTGCCGTCGTCCTGCAGGAAACGATCACCCGCGCCAACGAGGAGGCCGAGGCGATCAAGGAAAAGGCCCGGCACGTTCTGGGCCTGTCCGATATTCGCTGGGGCACGGAATCGGGCGTCGCGCAGCTGGCCGATCTGGGGCGGCACATTGCCGCGCGGGCGCGGTTCTCCGACCTGGTGATCCTGCCGCAGCCCTATGGCGAGGGTCGCGGCGCCGAACTGGAGGCGGTCACCGAATCCGCGCTCTTCGAAGGGCACACGCCCGCGCTTGTCGTGCCGCCGGGCGAAGCGCCCGAGGCCCATCCGAAACGCGTCATGATCGGGTGGAACGAAAGCGTCGAGTCGATGAACGCTGTGCGCGCCGCCATGCCCCTGTTGGCCGCGGCCGACGTGGTGCACGTGGTCGTCGTCGACCCGCCGGCGCACGGCCCGACCCGGTCGGATCCGGGCGGGCTGTTGTCGCAGTACCTGGCGCGGCACGGTGTGCGCGTCGAAATCGATGTCCTGTCCAAGACGATGCCGCGCGTGTCCGACGTTCTGCTGCGTCATGCCGCGGACATGGACGCCGACATGGTCGTGATGGGCGCCTACGGGCATTCGCGCTTTCGCGAGGCGATCTTCGGCGGCGCGACGCGCTACATGCTCGAAGAAGCCAAGCTGCCGGTCCTGATGGCGCACTGAGGCCGCGCCGGGCGCGCCTTGCGGAGGCGCGCCCGGTTTCAACGCCGGCCCGTTCGCCCCCGCGTGCGCCCTGCCCGGCCGGCGTGATCGGCCCGCCCGCGCGATGCCCGCGGCCGCGCCGGCCAGCCGCACGGGCGCGGGTGTCCCGGGCGTGCCGTGCGTTTGCGGTGGACAAGCCCGGCCCGGCCAAGCAGGATCAACCCGCTTTCCGGTGGCCGGGCTGACCCGGCGGAAAAGATGGGCAGGGCATGCTGGCATTCTTGAGACTGCTGTTTTTCGGCTTCATCTTCCTGACGGTGATCTATGTCAGCGTCTCGCTCTGGGCGCGCTCGGTGCGTGAGGAAAAACTGCGGCGCGAATGGGACGCGGGGGGTAGGCCCGGCGACAGGGATGCCTATATCGAGGCCGGCATGGCGCAGTACCGCACGTCGCTTCGCCGGCGGCTGATCCTGCTGGTCTATGTCGTGCCGGTTGTGTTCGTCGTGGCGGTCATCTACGTGACCAATTTCATGTAAGGGGGCCTGCATGGTCTATGTAAAATGGGGTTTCATCGCGGCTTTCTGGCTGCTGGTGGCCGGGGTCCTGCATTACACGCTGCCGCAGCACGACGTGGCGCGCATCACCGACACCTACGAGAAACGGGTCGATCCGGGTTCGAACGCGCTGTTCTGGGCCAACGCGGACGCGGGCAGCGACCCCACGGTCAAAAACCGCGACGTGTTCTTCATCCAGACATTCCGGACCGACGACGCCCCGATGATCTATCGCAACGAGGATACCGGCTGGGGCTGGCCGCCCTATTTCAAGTTCGACACCTCGAACCTGCAGGCCGAGGCGTCGGACCTGATCTCGAAGCAGAATGCCGACACCCCGCAATGGGTGATGATACGCCATTACGGCTGGCGCAACGAGTTCTTCTCGATCTTCCCGAACGCCGTTTCGGTATGGCCCGTCGACAGCCCGGACGCGCGCGTGATCCCGTGGTTCAACATCGTTCTGCTGACATTGCTCGCCGCGGGCTTCTGGGCGATCCGGGTGCGTTGGCGGCGATTCCGCGAGACCCGCATCAACCCCGTGGTCGACGAATGGAGCGACGGCTGGGAATGACCACGGCCGGCGCCGGCGGCGGCCTGTCTCAGCGCTTGCCGTAGTACAGGCCCACGACATGCTCGGCCTCGGCGAAGAAAAGCCAGCGCGAGGCGGCGACCCCGGCAAGGTGGCCGACCACCGCGAACAGCGCCAGCACGTGATGGAACGGCAGCAGAAGCAGCACCACCGGCAGGACATAGCCCATCCCCAGCGCGATCAGTCGCAGCTTGGCCGCGTGCTTGCGGCCCACCCGGAAGACGAATTCCCGCAACAGGTAGTTCGTGCCGGTATGGGGCGGCTCGAAGGCGCGGACCGTGCCGATACCGCCGAGGCCGGTCGCGCTGGCCATGTCGGTGCCGCTGGTGGCAAGCGCCTTGTCACCGCGCACCCACCACAGGACCTGCACGGCCCCCGCCACCGGCAGCAGCACCAGCGCCGCCGTGACCTGCCCGGCCAGCAGCGCCCCGCCACCCAGCGACAGCGCGAGGAAAAGCAACGGCGTGAGCGGTGTTTTCCAGCGCGGCACGGTGGCAAGCTGGGCATAGATCATCGAGGTGCAATGGACGGTGACCAGCGACAGCGCGGCGCCCAGCCATCCCAGAAGCACCCAGCTTTCGCCCAAGAACACCAGCCCCGCCCCGTGCAGCGCCATGACGAGCAGCGCCGCGACCGACGCCACGCCTTCGCGGCTGAGCCAGCTTGACCGCCACTGGCTGAACGCCTTTGCCGCACGTTCGGGGCGGCCGAGGTGGAAGGTCGAGGCCAGAAGCCCGCCCACCGCCAGTGCGTAGGCGATCGCGAAGAAGACGAAGGCGACCCAGCCGGTCACCGCCGGGTGCCCGATGCCCAGCCAGAAAAGCAGCCCGAACCCGAGGCCCGACAACGTGCTGAAGATGATGACGGAGGGCGCCGGGTGCATCAGATTTTCTCCAGCGCCTTGTCGAGCCAGCCGATGAAGCCCTTGGGCTCTTCCGCCACGGGGTCGAGATAGGGGGCGAGCGTGTCGGCCGCCTCGATCCGGTCCTTGGGCCGCGGCGGCAGGTACTTGTTGACGGGCCTGGTGCCCTGTTCCGGCATCAGGTCCATGCCGCCGCGTTCGGCCACGAGGCGGCTGACATCGCTGTCGGGATCGCCGAGGTCGCCGAAATGCCGCGCGCCCGACGGGCAGGTGCGCACGCAGGCGGGCACGCGGTCCTCCTCGGGGAGGTTCTCGTTGTAGATTCGGTCGACGCAGAGGGTGCATTTCTTCATCACGCCCTCGGCCAAGTCCATCTCGCGCGCGCCGTAGGGACAGGCCCAGGCGCACAGACCGCAGCCGATGCAATCGCTTTCGTTGACCAGCACGATCCCGTCCTCCACGCGCTTGTAGCTCGCGCCCGTGGGGCAGACCGTGACGCAGGGCGCGTCCTCGCAATGCAGGCAGGACTTGGGAAAATGGACAAGCTGCGCCGCGCCCTCGTCGGGCTGCACCTCGTAGCTGTGCACCCGGTTGAGAAAGGTGCCCGCGGGGTCGGCGCCGTACGGCTCCTGGTCGGACAGCGGCGCGCCGTAATTTTCCGTGTTCCAGCCCTTGCAGGACACCACGCAGGCGTGACAGCCGACGCAGGTATCCAGATCGATCACGAGGCCCAGCTTGCGGTCGGTTTTGTCGGGAAGGGTTGTCATGATCCGCCCTCGCACGTGTTGAGATGTCGGGACTGGGGCGCTGCCCCAGACCCCGGGGTATTTTCACCAAGAAGAAACGCGGTCACCTGCCAACCTTCCATTCGAGGTGATCGGGGCCCCCGGCCACGGGGGAGGTGATCTGGCCGAAGGACGGTTGCGATTCCGGCGGCGCGGGCGCCTTCTCGATCCTGACGCGCAGGTCGAACCATGCGGCCTGCCCGGTTACGGGATCGGAGTTCGACCAGCGCAGCCCGTCGCCCCGGGGCGGCAGCAATTCGTGGATCAGGTGGTTGAGCAGGAACCCCTTGGTGGCCTCGGGCGCGTCCTCGGACAATGCCCAGGCGCCCTTGCGCTTGCCGATGGCGTTCCACGTCCAGACGGTGTTTTCGTTGAGGGCGGCCATGTGCGCCACGGGCACGGTGATTTCGCCGTGCGCGGAGGTGACGCGCGCCCAGTCACCATCGCAAAAGCCGTGTTCGCGCCACAGCCGGGTTGGCAGGTAGAGCGGGTTGTGCCCGTGTATCTGGCGCAGCCACGCGTTCTGCGAGCCCCAGCTGTGATACATCGCCATGGGGCGTTGCGTCAGCGCGTGAACCGGGTATTCCACCGGGTCTGCGGTTGTTTCCTCGAAGGGCGGATACCACAGTGGCAGCGGATCCATCGTTTCGCGGATGCGGGCGCGCAAGTGGTCGGGCGGCTGCCGTTCGCCGTGCCCCTCGGCGGCGAGCTGGAACTTGCGCAACGGTTCGACGTAAAGGTCGAAGACGTAGGGTTGCGGCGTGTCGAAGATGCCCATGCCCACGGCCCAGTCCTGATAGCCCATGTTCCACGGCTTCATGTAGGCGCACTCCTCGGGGATGTGCTTGATGAAGAAACCGCCATTGGCGATGTAACTGTTGAGCTGCGCCGGGTTGGGCGCGCCGCGGCCGTGGGTCAGCCCGCTCGGGCCCATGCGCCAGCCGGCCAGCGGCCCGACCCCGGGCTTGCGTTCGTGGTTGGTGATGTAGTCGGCGTAGTCGGTGTACCTTGCCTTGCCATTCGCGTCGGTGAAACCGGGCAGGTTCAGCTTGTTGGCCAGTTGCACCAGCACCGTCTGGAAACCACGCACGTCGCGGTCGGGCTCGACCACGGGCCAGCGGATGGCGTCGGCGGCCGCGTCGGCCTCGCAGATGGGGCGATCCAGCAGGCTGATGCAGTCATGCCGTTCGAGGTAGGTCGTGTCGGGCAGGATCAGGTCGGCATAGGCAACCATTTCGGAGCTGTAGGCATCCGAGTAGATGATCCGCGGGATGACGTAGTCGCCGTTCTCGTCGGTATCGGTCAGCATGTCCATCACGCCGCGCGTGTTCATCGACGAGTTCCACGCCATGTTCGCCATGTAGAGAAACAGCGTGTCGATCCTGTACGGATCGCCCGCATGGGCGTTTGATATCACCATGTGCATCAGCCCGTGGGCCGACAGCGGGTTTTCCCAGGTGAACGCCTTGTCGATGCGCGCGGGGCTGCCATCCTCCTTGAGGGCCAGCCCGTCGGGCCCGCGCGGGAACCCGAGGTGCGGCCCGTCCAGCGGACAGTCGGGCCGGGCCCTGCAATGCGGGGTCGGGTGGGCCGCGACCGGCTTGGGATAGGGCGGCTTGAAGCGGAAGCCGCCCGGCACCTCGACGGACCCCAGCAAGATCTGCAGCACATGCAGCGCGCGGCAGGTCTGGAACCCGTTGGAATGGGCCGATATGCCGCGCATCGCGTGGAAACTGACGGGGCGGCCGCGCATCTGCGTGTGTTTCTCGCCGCGGAAGTCGGTCCACTCCCGGTCGAGCACGATCTCCTCGTCGAAGGCGACGCGTGCCAGTTCCGCGGCGATGGCGCGGATCTTCGAGGCGCGCACGCCGCACCGGGCCGCCACGGCCTCGGGCGCGTATTGCTTGTCGAGATAGCGCGAGGCCATCAGGTGCAGCACGGGTTTGTGCGTTATGTGGCCGTCGCGGTAGGTGGCATGCAGATCCGGGCGCACCCCGGGCCGGTCGAACGGGGCGAGCTTGCCCGTGCGGCGGTCGATCACCTGCGGCTTTCCCGCCGCGTCGCGCAGGAACAGGCCGTAATCCGGCGATTTCGAATCCCGGTTCACGATGCAGGGGGCATTGGTGTACCGCGCGAGGTAGTCGAGATCGATCCGGCCGGCCTTCATCAGGCAATGGACCAGTGACAGGATGAACAGCCCGTCCGTGCCCGGCGTGATGCCGACCCAGTCATCCGCGACGGCGTTGTAGCCCGACCGGATCGGGTTGACCCCGATGACCTTGGCGCCACGCTCCTTGAGCCGGCCGATCCCCATCTTGATGGGGTTGCTGTCATGGTCCTCGGCGACCCCGAAGATCATGAACAGCTTGGTCCGTTCCCAGTCGGGCTGGCCGAATTCCCAGAACGCGCCGCCCATCGTGTAGATGCCCGCCGCCGCCATGTTCACCGAGCAGAACCCGCCATGGGCGGCGTAGTTCGGCGTGCCGAAATTCTGCGCCCAATAGCTGGTGAAGGATTGCGACTGGTCGCGGCCGGTGAAGAAGGCGAGTTTCTCGGGGTTGTCCCGCCGGATCGGTTCGAGCCAGTCCGTCGCGATCTGCAGCGCCTCGTCCCACGAGATCTCCTCGAACTCGCCCGATCCGCGCGGGCCGACCCGCTTGAGCGGGGCGCGCAGACGAGACGGGGCGTTGACCTGCATGATCCCCGCCGAGCCCTTGGCGCAGAGCACCCCCTTGTTGACGGGGTGGTCGCGGTTGCCCTCGATATAGGCCACCTTGCCATCCTTCATGTGCACGTCGATCCCGCAGCGGCAGGCGCACATGTAGCAGGTGGTCTTGCGGACCTCGTCCGAGACGTCGGGCGACGTGTCGATCCATGGTTGCTGATGGGTCATCTAAGGCTCCGGCGTTGCGCGGCCTGCACGGTAGGCCAGATCAAGCAGTCAGGCGACCGTTTTCTGCATCGTTCGGTTTTCCCGAAAACGTGTCCCGAAAAACCAAAAGATCGGGCGCCACTCCTTGCGATTCGGGCATGGCAGCGGCGCGGGGCGGCGCGGGCACCGACGCCCGCAACCCGGTGGCCGGGCCGCGATCCGGGCCGTGGCGTCATTGCCCCGCCTCGATCAGGCGCCGGGCATCGGCGGCGATGACCCGTTCCTCGTTGGCCGGCACGATAAGGGCGGCGACGGCGGAGTCGGGCGCGTGCAATTGCCGGGCGCCGGCCGCGTTCGCCGCGCTGTCCGCCCGCAGGCCGGCCCAGCCCAGCCCGTCCATGATCCGGGCCCGGATCGGCGCGGCATTCTCGCCGATGCCGCCGGTGAAGGCGATCGCATCGAGCCCCTGCATCGCCGCGATCACCCCCCCGGCATGGCGCAGCGCCCAGTAGCAGAAATGCTCCACCGCGAAGCGCGCGGCGTCGTCGGGCCGGTCGAGGATCGTCTGCATGTCGTTGGTGCCCGCCAGCGCGCGCAGCCCGCAATCATGGTTGAGCATGTGCGTGGCGCCGTCGATCCCGTGATCTTCGGCCATGCGCAGGACCGCCATGCTGTCGAGGCTGCCGGGCCGGGTCCCCATCACCAGCCCGTCCACCGGCGAATACCCCATCGAGGAGGCCACCGACCGGCCGTCGAGGATGCCGCACAGGCTGACGCCGTTGCCCAGATGCATCGCCAGCAGGCGGCGCGGCAGATCGGGGCGCAGCGCGTCGACAAGCCCGGAATAGCTCAGGCCGTGGAACCCGTAGCGGCGAATGCCCTTTGCCCTCTCGGGCTCGGGAATGGGGTAGGTGGTGGCCACCGCCGGATTGGTGACGTGGAACGCGGTGTCGAAGCTGCCGTATTGCGGCAGCGCGGGGGCCAGCGTGGCCAGCGCCTGCACCCCTGACAGGTTGTGCGGATTGTGAAGCGGCGCAAGGTCATTGCAGGCCGCGATTCGGCTCTGCACGTCCCTTGTCAGCCGCACGGGCGCCGTCAGGGTGGCGCCCCCGTGCACGATGCGATGCGCCGCCGCGTCGAGCCTGTCGGGCGCGACGCCCTGTGCCGCCATCGCATCCAGCAGATGCGACAGCGCCGACAGGTGATCGGGCGCCGCGACCTGCCGCGTGTCGTCACCAAGTCTGAACCGCGCATCGCCCCCGATTTCGGACACCGCGCCGTCAAGCACCGTGTCAAGCGCGTCATCGAAAAGCTGGACCTTGACCGAGCTGGAACCGGCATTGACGACGAGGATCATGGCCGCGCCTCCGCGGCGATCACGCCCAGCGCCGCCGACGCGATGCGCGCCGCCGGCGACTGCGCGCGCGACGTGAGAAGGATGGGCACCTTGGCGCCCAGCAGCACGCCGGCGCAACAGCAGCCCATACCTAGCATCATCAGCTTGAACAGCGCGTTGCCGGTGGTGATGTTCGGCGTCAGGACGATGTCGGCATCCCCCGCCACGGGCGAGCTGTAGTTCTTGGCGTCCGCGGCCTCTTTCGAGAATATCAGGTCGAGCGCCATCGGCCCGGCGACCTCGGCCTCGGGCAGCGCCGTCCTGGCCCAGTCGGCGATGACCGCGGCATCCATCGAGTTCTGCAAGGACGGGATCGGATCTTCGTTGGCCGACAGGATGCCGGCCTTGGGCCGTTCCATCCCCAGTTGGCGCGCCAGCGTCACGGCATGGGTCAGGCAGGCCTGCCGCGTCTCGATGTCGGGGTCGACGTTCAACGCGGCATCGGTCAGCAGCAGCGGCCGGTCGGAATGCGGTGCCGTGATGTGAAAGACATGCCCGCAGCGCGCGCCGGCCTCGCGCAGACCCGCCGCCATCGGCAGGAGCGCCTTGAGAAAGGTGGATGTGTGGATCTGCCCTTTCATGATCGCCTGAACCTGCCCGGTGCGCGCCAGCTCGGCGGCCATCGGCGCGGCCCCGGCCTGTGGCGCGTGGACGAGGCGGATATCCGCGATATCCCAGCCGATACGTTCGGCACATGCCTTGATGCGAGCCTCGTCCCCGATCAGGACGGGCTCGGCAAACCCGGCCTCGGCGGCCTCGCGCAGCCCCTGGAGGGGCAGCTCGGCCCCCGCATTGACCAGCGCGACGCGCATGGGCGGCAGGCCGCGCGCCTGTTTCAAAAGCCTTTCGGGCGCATGGGGCGGGGTATCGGAAAGGAACGGGAAGGGCTCGGTCATGGTGTCCTCGGTCGGGTCGATTCGGGCGTTGTCTGCCGGGTCTTGTAACCTGCACCGGAAACATGTGCCCCGGATGACGCCCGCCGGCGTACCACGACGCCGGGCGGGCCGCGGCGCGGCGTCCGGCCGCCCCGCGCCCGCGGCCGTGTCACCCGCCCTGCTGGGGGCGCATGTCCGCCGGGTCGATCCCGGCCACCTCGACGGGCTTTTTCATCGCGTCGCGGCGGAACGGCTCCCCCAGTTCCTGGTTGATCATCGCCTCGATCAGCGTCGTCCTGCCGTTCTGCATCTGGTCCTTGATCGCCTCGTCCAGCGCCGCGGTCAATTCGTCCATCGTGCGCGCGACCACGCCCTTGAGGCCGCAGGCCTTGGCGATCCCGGCATAGGACACGCCCTCGTCCAGTTCGGTCCCCACGAAGTTGTCGTCGAACCACAGGGTCGAGTTGCGCTTCTCGGCGCCCCATTGGTAATTGCGGAAAACGATATGCGTGATCGCCGGCCATTCCGCGCGGCCGATCGCCGTCAGTTCGTTGACCGCGATGCCGAAAGCGCCGTCGCCCGCGAAGCCCACGACCGGCACGTCCGGCTGGCCGATCTTGGCGCCCATGATCGACGGCAGGCCATAGCCGCAGGGGCCGAACAAGCCGGGCGCAAGGTATTTGCGGCCCGCCTCGAAGCTGGGATAGGCGTTGCCGATCGCGCAGTTGTTGCCGATGTCCGAGCTGATGATCGCCTCCTTGGGGAGGGCCTGCTGTATCGCGCGCCATGCCATGCGCGGGCTCATCCAGTCGGGCTTGGCCGTGCGCGCCCGTGCGTTCCAGCTGGTGCCCGGGTCGTCCTCCTCGTGGTCCATGCTGGACAGTTCCTGCGCCCAGGCCGACTTGGTCTTGGCGATGATCGCCTTGCGCTCCTCGCGGTTCGCGTCGCCGGCCGCGTCATCCAGCTGCCCGAGGATCGCGGTCGCGACTTTTCCGGCGTCGCCCACGATCCCCACGCTGACCCTCTTGGTCAGGCCGATCCTGTCGGGGTTGATGTCCACCTGAATGATACTGGCATCCTGCGGCCAGTAGTCGATGCCATAGCCCGGCAGGGTCGAGAACGGGTTGAGGCGCGTGCCGAGGCACAGCACCACGTCGGCCCTGGAAATAAGTTCCATCGCCGCCTTGGACCCGTTGTAACCCAGCGGCCCGGCGAAAAGCGGATGGGAGCCCGGGAAGGCGTCGTTGTGCTGATAGCCCACGCAGACGGGCGCATCCAGCCGTTCGGCCAGCGCGCGCGACGCGTCGATTCCGCCCGCCAGCACGACGCCGGCGCCGTTCAGGATGACCGGGAATTTCGCGGTGCTCAGCAGCGCGGCCGCTTCGCTCAGCGCCTGCTCACCGCCCCGCGGGCGCTCGAAATCGATGATCGCGGGCAGGTCGACATCCACCACCTGAGTCCACATGTCCCGCGGGACGTTGATCTGCGCCGGCGCGCTCATGCGCTTGGCCTGCATGATGACGCGGTTGAGCACTTCGCAAACGCGGGTCGGATCCCGCACTTCTTCCTGGTAGGCGACCATGTCCTCGAACAGTTTCATCTGCTCGACCTCCTGGAAGCCCCCCTGCCCGATGGTCTTGTTGGCCGCCTGCGGCGTCACCAGCAAGAGCGGCGTGTGATTCCAGTAGGCGGTTTTGACGGCGGTCACGAAGTTGGTGATCCCCGGCCCGTTCTGCGCGATCATCATCGACATCCCGCCCGTTGCCCGGGTGAAACCATCGGCCATCATGCCGGCGCTGCCCTCGTGCGCGCAATCCCAGAAGGTAATGCCGGCCTTGGGGAAAATGTCCGAGATCGGCATCATGGCCGAGCCGATGATGCCGAAGGCATGTTCTATCCCGTGGCGTTGCAGCGTTTTCACGAACGCTTCTTCGGTCGTCATCTTCATCTGGCAATCCTCGGCTCTGCGCGTTTTCAGGGGGACGGACTTTCACCCTGACGCTAAACGGCGGGCCAGCGGCATTCTAGGGCCAATAGCGATCATAGCATATATCCAGAAAATTCGGACATGGATGCACAACGGGCGAAACCGTGCACCGGGCAGACGCCCGCCGTCGGTATAAAATATTAATTTCATTACATTTTCAGGAAATATTCCGAAAGGGCGCCGTCAACGTCGGGATCCGGGTGGTCTTCGTTCATCCGGCCAATTCGCTTGCGATGCGCCCGATGCCTTCCGGGATGCGCTCGGCCGATATGGAAGAGTATGCCAGCCGGTAGTAATTCCTCGGCGGACGGGAGCCGCCGAAAAACGAATGTCCCGGCTCGATCAGCACGCCCCGCGCCCGCAACCGGCGATCGAGGTCGGCGGTATCGACGTTCCCGGGGGCTTTCATCCAGATGGAGCTGCCGCCGAAAACCCCGCGCCCGGCAACGCCGAGGCCATGCGCCTCGAGCGCGTTTTCCATCACCCTGCGGCGCCCCGCGAAAACCTGGCCCATCCGCCGCACAAGGCTGTCGTAGTGGCCAAGGCTCAGGAAATAGGCGGCTGTCCGCTGCATGTGGCCCGGCGGATGACGCAGCACACTGGCCCGCAGCGCCCGCGCCTCGCGGATGAAAGGCTGCGGCCCGACAAGGTAGCCCAGCCGGAGACCCGGAAAGATGGATTTCGAGAAACTGCCGACATAGATCACGCGCCCGTCGGAATCGAGCGACTTGAGCGCGGGAAGCGGCGAACGCAGGAAAGAAACCTCGAATTCGTAATCGTCCTCGACGATCAGCGCGTCCATCGCCCGCGCCCTGTCCAGCAGGGCCTTGCGCCGCGCCAACGGCATCGTGGCGTTCGTGGGCGACTGGTGGCTGGGGGTCACGAAGATCACGTCGGCGCGCGTTGGCAGGCCCTCGGCCGGCATCCCGTCGCGGTCCACCGCGACGGGGGCCAGATGACAACGCGATTGCGTCAGGATATCGCGAAGCGCGTGATAGCACGGCTCCTCGATTGCCGCCGTGCGCCGTTGGGTCAGCAGCACCTGCGCCGTCAGCCACAGCGCGTTCTGCGCGCCCATCGTCAACAGGATCTCGCCCGGTTCCGCGAGGATACCGCGCCGGGGCAGCGTGTGGCGGGCGATGAATTCGATCAGCCTGGGATCATCCTGATCGTAGTAGTCGCTGGTCAGCGCCTGGAAGTCCTTCTGCCCCAGTGCGCGCAGGGCACAATGCCGCCAACTGGCATGATCGAAAAGCGTCGGATCCGTCTGCCCGTAGATGAAGGGATAGCGATAGCTTGACCAGTCCTGCGGCTTTTCCGGCGTGGCGCCGCCCGTGTAGCGCCGCCCCAAGGCGCGGTTCCAGTCGATCGTGTCCCGCCGCGGGTGGTGGGCTGGAAACTGCGGCGGCTCGGGCGCGTTGCGCGACACGAAATAGCCCGAGCGATCGCGCGATTCGAGGTAATCGTTCGCCTGAAGCTCGGTGTAGGCCAGCGTCACGGTGATGCGGCTGACCCCGAGATGCCGGGCCAGCTTGCGCGACGAGGGCAGTTTTTCCCCCTTGCGGAACCGGCCCGACAGGATGCCCTGCGCGATCATCTGCTGGATCCGGGCCTGCAGCGTGCCCTCGCCTTCGGGGTCGAGAAAGAAGGTTTCGACGGAAATCGCCATAAAAGCACGCTACACTGGACTTATTGCCAGTGCAATCTGGCCCGACGTGCCGGCGGGGCCACCGCGTTTCGCAATCCGGTTGCACTTGACGCGCGCCGCACCGAAACTGCCGCGACCAAGATTCCAGCACCGGAGGCGCGCCATGATCGCCATCATATTCGAAGTCATCCCGGCAGAAGGCCGGCAGGCCCATTACCTGGACATCGCCGCCGAGATGCGGCCCCTTGCCGAACAGATCGACGGTTTCATCTCGGTCGAACGTTTCCAGAGCCTGACCGACCCGGACAAGCTGTTGTCGATCTCGTTTTGGGAAAACGAGGACGCGGTGCAGCAATGGCGGCGCCTTGCCGCGCATCGCAAGGCGCAGGCCGAAGGCCGCGGCGGGGTCTTTGCCGATTACCGGCTGCGCGTCGCCCATGTCATGCGCGATTACGGCATGTTCGAGCGCGCCGAGGCCCCGCAAGACAGTCTGGAGGCCCACGGGGGCTGAGCCCGGTCAGCGTCCGGCGATGCGCCGCGCCATGTCGACCATCCGGCAGGAAAAGCCCCACTCGTTGTCGTACCACCCGAAGACCCGGAGCAACCCGCCGTTGGAGACCGACGTTTCCGGCCCGCACAGGATGATCGATTCGGACCGGCCGCGCAGGTCCGAACTGACGAGCGGTTGCTCGGTCCAGCCGAAGACGGGCGACCTTTCGGCGGCGGATTTCAGCACCGCGTTCACCGCCGCCTCGGTCACCGGTTCGCGGGTCTGGACCGTCAGGTCGATGCAGGACACGCTGGCGGTGGGCACACGGATGGCGCGCGCCTCGATCCGGCCCGACAGCTGCGGCAGCACCAGACCCGTCTGGTGTTGCGCGCTGGTCGTTGTCGGCACCATCGACAGCGCCGCCGCACGGCTGCGTTCGGGGGCATCACGCGGCTTGTCCACCGTGGGCTGACTGCCGGTGTAACAATGCACGGTGGTCATCTGGCCGCTTTCGATACCGACGGCGCCGTCCAGCAGCCGGGCAAGCGGGGCAAGCGCGTTGGTCGTGCAGGACGCGTTGGAAATGATCCGCTGATCCGCCAGATCGCCCTCGTTGGCGCCCAGCACCAAGGTGACATCAGCCTCGGCCGACGGGCCCGAGACCAGTACCGCCCGCGCGCCGGCGTCAAGGCCGCGTTCGGCCACGGCCCGCTTGCCGCCCATGCCGGTGCATTCCAGCACCAGATCGACACCGTGCAGGTCGAGCGTGCTGAGATCCGGCGCGGCATGGAAGGGGATGCGGCGGCCATCGACGCGCAACGCGCCCTCCTCCGCCGTCACCTCGCCCGGCCACGGGCCGAAGACGCTGTCATACTGGAACAGGTAGGCGCAGGTCGGCAGCGGCTCGATCTCGTTGATCAGCACCAGCTCCATATCCGGCGCGTCGCGCAGCAGGATGCGCAGCAGGGTCCGGCCGATACGGCCGAACCCGTTGAGCGCGACACGAACAGGTCGATCCGTCATGGCGGTCTCCGGGTCAGGAAGGGTCACTGTCGTCCGTACCCTGTGCCGGCCCGGCCGGGGCCGCCAGCAATGAAACAAAATTTGATCATATTTTCCCGGCCCGTCGTGCAGGGGCGACCCGAGTCAGAATTCCACGCCGATCTGCGCCTTGACCCCGGAGCGGAACGGATGCTTCACGAGGTCCATCTCGGTGACGAGGTCGGCGATCTCGATCAGGTCTTCCTTGGCGTTCCGCCCCGTCAGGACAACATGGGTCATGTACGGCTTTTCCTCGGCGAGGAAACGCACCACTTCGTCGATATCGAGGTAATCGTACCGCAGCGCGATATTGATCTCGTCCAGCAGGACCATCTTGTTGGCCTCATCCCGGATCAGCTCCTTGGCCTTTTCCCACGCGGCCTGTGCCATCTCGGTGTCGCGCGTGCGGTCCTGCGTTTCCCAGGTGAAACCTTCGCCCATGGTGTGAAACGTGCAGGTGTCCGCGAATTTCGACATGATCAGGTCGCGCTCGCCCGTGCTCATGCCGCCCTTGATGAACTGCACGACGGCACATTTCATGTCATGCGCGATGCAGCGGAAGATCATGCCGAAGGCCGCCGAGGACTTGCCCTTGCCCTTGCCGGTATGAACGACGATCAGCCCTTTCTCGTCTGTCTTGGTGGCCATGATCTTGTCGCGGGCGGCCTTCTTCTTGGCCATCTTCATGGCGTGGCGGTCGGTATCTTCGGTCATCTCGCGCGGTCCTTCGGGAATTACGGGAACAGGGACAAGACATAAGGCGCAAGAAGCGCCGTTAGCAAGGCATTCAGCCCCATGCCGATCCCGGCGAAGGCCCCGGCGGTATCATTCACCTGGAAGGCCCGGGCGGTGCCGATACCGTGCGCGGCGACGCCGACGGCGAACCCGCGCGCCCGCCAGTCGCGGATGCCCATGGCGTTCATCAGGGGCGTCACGATTACCGCCCCGATGATGCCGGTCAGGATGACCAGCGCGGCGGTCAGTGTGGGCAGCCCGCCCAGTTTCTCGGCAATGCCGATGGCCACCGGCGCGGTCGTTGATTTCGGCGCGAGCGAGGCCAGCGCCACGCCTTCAACGCCCAGCGCCCCCGCGATCCAGAGCGCCGACGCGACCGCGGTGCCCGACCCCACGACCAGCGCACCGGCCATGGGCAGAAGCGCGTGACGCACATGGTGCCGGTTGGTGTAAAGCGGCCCCGCCAGCGCGACGGTGGCCGGGCCGAGCATGAAATGCACGAACTGGGCACCTTCGAAATAGGTGGCGTAGGGCGTGGCGGTGGCCCAGAGAACCGCGGCAAGCATCCCCATCGCCAGCAGAACCGGGTTGGCCAGCGGGTTGCGCCCGCTGGCCCGGAACAGGGCGTCGCCGACAAGGTAGGCCAGCAATGTGGCGGTGAGCCACAGAAGGGGCCCCTCGCGCAGGTAGGACCAGATGTCGGGCAGGCCGGTCATTCCCGCGCCTCCTTGCCGCCGGTCAGGCGCACCAGCGCCACGAAGGTCAGCGCCCCCGCGATCAGGGCAAGCAACGTGCTGCCCGCCAGCGCGGCCATGAGCGCAAGCCCCGAGGCGCCGAGAACGTCGGCATGGCTGATCACGCCCACGCCCGCCGGCACGAAGAGAAGCGAGAGATGCGCAAGGATGCCCTGCGAGGTGGGCAGGATGCGGTCGGCCAGCCTACGGCTGGCCATGAACCCCGCAAGCAGCAGCGCCATGCCGATCACCGGGCCGGGAACCGGCAGGGCCAGAAGCCGGGCCAGAACCTCGCCCAACAATTGCGCGGCAAGGATCACGGTGATGTTGACGATCATGGACGGCCCCCTTCGCTTCTTGTCCGCGCACAGCATATTCGCCACGCTGCGAAAGGAAAGGGCCCGCCACGGGCATCACCACGGCCACCCGGAGGCGTTTCAGGCTTGGCTGCCGGCGCGCTGCGCCGCCTGTCGGCCGAAATGCCGCCGGTTGAGGTGCGCCAGCAGCCAGATCATCGCGACCTGCGCGACGATGGCAATGGCGGTCAGGCTCCAGAAGGCCGGTCCGAACTTGTCGATGACCCCGGCCGCGACCAGCCCCTTGTTGGTAAAGAAATGCATCAGCACCGCGAAGGCCACGCCGGGGCAGATCAGGGCATAGGCACCGGCGCTGTCACGCGGGCCGGTCAGATACTCGGCGGCATAATCCAGCCGGCGCAGCACCAGCAGGCCGAGCGCAAGGAACAGCACCTCGACCGCCAGCAGCCGCGCAAGGAAGATCAGCGTCTCCCCGGGGGCGCCGGGGGTGCCGAAGGCGGTGTGCAGCCCGTGGCTCTGGCGCATGAACATGATGCCGAGCACGGTGACGATCGGAACGATGACCATCAGGGTCGGCGCGGCCTCCTTCGCGGTGCCGTGATGCAGCATCGAGTTGAAGCCGGTGATGGCCGCCACAACCGCGTAGATCATGGCCGTGACCCCGAAAAAGGTGCTGAGTACAAGGCTCACGCCGATGGTCGGGGTCACCGCGCTCATCGCGGCGGGCGCGGCCAGCCCCACGCCGATCATCGCCACGGCGAAAGCCGGCAGCAGCTGCGCGAAGGAATTGTGGGCGGTGACATCGAAGATCCCGCCGCCGCTCAGCACCCGGCCCAGGAAATCGCCGATCAGGCGGAAAGCCCAGGCCCCGAGGCCCATGAAGGCCAGCAGCGCGACAGGAAACAGCACTTCGCGCAGGCCCCAGAGGCCGGGCACGAAAACCAGCCCGACGATGAAGGCCACGTTGATCGACATCGCCGCGGCCAACGGCGCGGCCAGCAGCGTCGTCTCGCCGTTGCTGCGGCGCAGCGCGCGGTAAGCCTCCGTCCCGCGGAAGGCGGCCAACGCGCGCAGGTTCCAGACAAGCGAACGGATGTTGAGGAATGCCATGACGGCGATCCCGACCAGCGCAACCCCGATGGCAAGGTGCAACGGCCAGGCGCCGTGCTCAAAGGCAGCGGCGATGTCGGCGAAGACCGGAACCGGCCGGCCCGGGTGCGGGACCCAGAACAGCAGGTACATGAAAAAGGTCACCACCAATCCGCCTGCCCCGAGCGAGGCGAGGAAATAAAGAGGGCTGTACTGGTCAGCCGGACGGTCGGACATGCGGGGCATCGGGGCCTCCTTCATCGCTACACATTCTTATTCGTGAATATGTAGCATATCGGGGGCGCGATATGAAGGGGCGGATTGTCGCTCCCGCGCGCAGAGGCGTGCGCAAGGATTTGTTAACCCCGCGCGGGCACGCTCACCGGATGCGGATCGCGGGGACATGCCTGCTGATGGCGGTGCTGGCCGCTTGCAACGGGCCCGGCCCCGCCTTCCACGGGATCGCACCAGACCGCGCCGTCATCGGCGGGGCGGTCTTTGACATCCGGGTCAAGGGGCGGCGCGCGCAGGCGATCCGCCTGAACAGCGAATGGGCCCCGCGCCTTGCCGCGGTAGCCCCGCGCGCCATCATGGCCATCGAGACGGTCAGCGGCTGCCGCGTGGCCCATCTTGACGGGGATCAGGCCGTTGTGACGGCCCGGCTCGATTGCGGCGACGGCCCGCCGCCCCCGCCGCCGATCCGCGGCCTCGATTGCGCGGTCGATCATCTGGACGAGACCTACGCCCAGATGACCTGCGTCCCGATCCGCTGACATGGCAGGATGCGCCCGAACACGGGCATATCGGGCGAATCCGCTATTGCAAAAATGACAGCACGGGTATAATCGGCTTTCCACGGTCGGAGTGTAGCTCAGCCTGGTAGAGCACTGTCTTCGGGAGGCAGGGGTCGTAGGTTCGAATCCTGCCACTCCGACCAATAGTTGCAATGGCTTAGTTGACCCGTGCGTATGTGCTTACTCTAACGGTAAGCACGTAGTAAGAACAGCAGGGGTAACTCCGGGTCATATCGGGTCGAAGCTGACCCCATTGGCTACAGGCTCAGCAGCTCCGGCGTGATCGCTGTGATGGCCACACGGACCTCGGCCTGCCGTCCACTGCCCGGAACCGGCACAACCTCAAGCTGACACGATTTTCCCGACGCCGCAATCGCTGCTCTGACAGGTACCGCGATACCTATCATGAAGGCCATAACAAGTGGCGCTTCGTAGCCCCTCAGTCGCTTTGCCAGAGAGCCAATACTGGCGGCATGCGTCGCCGGCCGCTTCGACCGGGACAGCCAATTCACCGGTTCCAGCACCAGGCCATTCAGATAGAAGCCCGCGTGCCTGCAAGCTGCGACTGATCCCGCCCCGGATTGGTGGACACCCATGATAGGCTTTCGAGCTCACGGAAGGAGTGTGAGCTACTCCCCAACCCGCGGACAGTTTGCCGCGTGAATTAAGCTACTCTTTTGCGCTTGCTGATCAGTTTGGGTTTCGTCTTCCCTCGGCCAACAAACCCCGTCACCCGGTTTCCCGCATAGCTTCCAGTGGGCCAGACCCGGACGCCAACGCCCGAAAGTTTGCCGCCCCAAACAAAGTGCTCTTTGTCTCGCGGTGCGAGCTTGTCCACTATGGTCTTGGTCAGTCAATCTTGGGCCATTTCGCTACGGGAAGCACATGGGAAGCACGGTGCAAATGAATTCGCGCAGATCGCAGCGCACCGCAAACAATAGAAAAGCAAAATTAGAACCTTGTTTTCATTGAAAACGAAACGTCAAAGGTTGCATTAGTCAAAGGTCGAATATGCCGGATCACTAATGCCTTGGCCGTCGGGAAGCAGCGGTCGTAGGCTCAAACCCTGCCACTTTGACCATTTTCAATCATCTCCTCTATTGCTGCCGATAGGCCGGCGATGTCAATGATCGAGGTGAGCTGGATCGCTTCGAGGATCTCCTCCTTGGTCGCACCTTCGTTCAGGGCGTTGCGGATATGGCGACGCACCCCGGCGCCCACAGGTGCGTTGTCGCGGCGTTGATCGCAATGGAGATCAGTTCCTTGGTTTTCCGGGGCAACGGCCCCTGTTTCTGCGGCACGGCCCGGAAGGCGAGGACCGCCTCGAGATAATCCGGGTCGAGGTCTCCGAGCATGTCCCACATCGGGTGCCAGTCCGCGGTCCGGCGCTGTGCCTCGGTGGCGGGATAGGTCTTGTCGGTCATTTCATCCTCCTCGGTGTTTGAAGCTGTCGCGGCGGAACGAGTAGAGCGCGGCCGGGCCCACCTGCACACCCCCCACCGCCGGGCGTCCGCAGGTCAGCGCGTCCTCGATCGTGGCCGCCGTGTCGGACGGGGTTTCGGCGCGGTACTCCTTGGCACCGTACAGTTCGGCCAGCTTGTCGAAAGGCGGGTTGGAAATGTCGGCGCCAATATAGCGTTCGCCGAATAAATCGCGCTGATAGGCGTTTTCCGCGCCCCGGCAGCGGTTGTTCATAACCACCGTCACGGTATTGATCCCGTGGTCGACCGCGGTGCCGAGTTCCGACACCATCATGCCGAAGCCGCCATCCCCCATCAGCGACACGACCGGACGGTCCGGCGCGGCCAGCTTGGCCCCCAGCCCGCAGGCAAAAGAGAACCCCACCAGCCCGAAATCGAGCGGGGTGAACAGACTGCGGGGATGGTGGTAGTTCAGCACGTCGGTCGCCTGAAGGCAGAGCCTGCCCGCGTCCATCGTCACCGCGGCGTCATGGGGCAGCACGTCGCGAAGGGCCTTGAAAAGGCCCGAGCGGTGGCTCGGCATCGCGTCGGTCAAGATAGGCGGCGCGCTCGGCCTTGAAGGCATCGCCCCATGCATCGGCCGTGGCGCGCGCGGCGAGACGCGAAAGCACGTCACGCGGCAGGTTGAGCTGGACCGGGCCGCGGCGCGGCGCCATCGCCTCGCGGAAGGCTTCGCGGAACATCTCGGGGAGGCGGTCGGCGCCGGTCGCGGTCCATGTCTTCTTGCTGGCGGGCTTGAACAGCGCCTGCCGGTCCACTTCCTGAAGGGCATCGCGATAGACATGCCCCGATGCCAGCGCCCCCCGCGATCGAAACGACGGGCGCGTAGGCGGCGTTGGCCTGGGCGAGGCCGTCGGCCATGTGGGTGCCGGTGCGTTCGTCAAGCACGCCGATGAAGCGGATGTCGCGCGCGTCGTAAAGCGCGCCGAACATTTCCATCGTGGCAGAACCGATCACCCCGAAGACATGGCTGGTGCCCTCGGCCTTCAACGCTTCCACGGCCGCCTCGTCGCCCGTCATGCTTTTCGGGTCGCTCATTCCCGTTCGCTTGCCTCAGGCCGATGCACGGCCCAGAAATTCCTTGATTGAGCCGGCAAAGAGCGCGGGCTGGTCGATCAGCCCCAAGTGCTGCAGACCGGGGACGATCACCGTTTCGGCGCCCGGTATCTCGGACGCGATCGCGTGGCTCATGGCGGGGGCGATCCGCTGTCGTTCTCGCATGTCATCACCAGATCGGCGTGCATGATCGGCGGATCGGGGTCGGATCAGGTCCCGCACGCCTTCGGCCAGCACCCGGCGGTGCGCGGCGTAATTGGCATGATCGTTGGCCAGCACCAAGGCGCGCACGCGGTCCACCGCATCGGGGTGATCACCGCGGAAGGCGGGGGAGAACCACCGTTCCAGCGTCACGTCTATCGTTGCGGCCGCCCCGCCCGCGCCGGTGTCGCGGGCGCGGGCCTCGACCAGTTCCTGCGCTTCCGGCCCGCGCTCGTGCGGCGAATTCAGGATCGCCAGCGCCGAAACCCGGCCGGGCTGATCCATGGCACAGCGACGGTTGATCATCCCGCCAAGGGAGAACCCGACCAGCGCGGCATGCCCGATGGCCAGTTCATTCACCAGGTCGAAAAGCTGCGCACCGAGCGCGGAGAGGTTCACCGGGCCGTCGGGCAGCACCGTTTCGCCGTGCCCCGGCAGATCACAGGTCAGGACCCTGAAACGATCCGCGAGCCCGGGGGCGATGGCCCCCCACGTGCTGGCACGGGTCAGCCCCAGACCGTGGATCAGCACCGCGACGGGCGCGCCCGGCGCGACGATGATCTCTTCCTCCGCGGGAGCGTCCGGCACGCAGGTATGGATCGTCTGATAATGCAAGCGCCGCCCGCCGTCCCGCGCGTGTTGGTGAAGGCGAGGGAGCTCTTGGCCTTGATCGCCTCGCGGAACTGGTTGCCGAACCAGAGCGAATGGGTCAGCGCCTTTGCGTGTACGATCTCGCCGCCCATGCCGACCACGCTGGCCTTGCCGCAGCCTCCAAGCGCGTCGCCCGTCTGCTCGAGCAGGATCCCGGTCAGGAGCTGGCCCAGCTCGGGGCAGTATTCGCGGACCTCGGGGCCGAGATCCGCCACATGGCCGCGGCCGAACCACGGGTTGCGGATGATCGCCATGGCCGTCAGAAACCGCGTTGGGCTTGCCACCTGTTTCCAGCCGTCGCCAAAGGTGGTCTGCGACAGCGTCAAGGTGCGCCGGATCTCAATCGGCATGGGCAAGCTCCTTCTCGGCGAATTCGGGGATCACCTCGTCTATGAACAGGCGAAGCGAGCGTTTCTGCTGCGCCGTGTCCATCCCCATCGAGGCGTAATAGACAAAGGCCCCCACGCCGATCCCGTTGTACATCTTCAGTTTCTCGACCACCTCGGCCGGGCGGCCGAACATGCGGTTTTCTTCCAGCATCTCCGGATCGACCCGCGCGTTTCCGTCCAGTTCCTCCAGCGGCACCTGTTCGGGGAAACCGTTGATGACGTCGCCCTTTTTCATCATCAGGTTGCCGAACTGGCCAAGGACATGCCGCACCGAGCCAACCGCCGCCTGCCTGTCCGCCTCGCTGTCATAGACGGCCGTGTGGCGCATCATCGCCCATGTGCCATCGTGTAGCGCCCGCCGTTCTTCACGATCGGGTCGTCGAGCCGTGCGCGCTGCGCCACATGGAGATCGAGCATTATCCCGGCATGACGGGAAAGGCACTGGCGGCGATCGCGGGGTGGCTCCAGGCGCGGATCGACGCCGCGGCGCAGGCCGGCGGTGGCGTGTTCGACGGGATCACCGCGCGCATGCGGGGCGTGCTGGATGCGCTCACGATCGCGCTGAACGGATCACCGGGGCCGGTGGTGGCGCTTGTCATCATCATCTTCGGCATGCCGCCCGTCATCCGCCTGACCGCCCTTGGCGTGCGCGGAGTGCCCGAAGCATCAAGGAAGCGGCAACCGCATTCGGCCACATCGGCGCGGCGGCGGTTTCCGCGGGGACCGCCCCTTGATAATCCGGCCACTTTGTCGGACGCTGCCGACGCTGGCGCGGATCAACGGCGCCGGCGCCCGTTCAGACAATGGCACAGGTCCATGCAAAACAAATGGTTATCCGGGGTCATCACCCCCTTGCTGACACCTTTCGACGACGACCGGACCATCGCCGAGGACCTGTACCTCGACCATGCCGCCACCTGCTTGGCCGACGGCGCGCATTACCTTTCCCCCTTCGGCACGACGAGCGAGGCGCTTTCGATAAGCGCGCGGGAACGCAGGTCACTTCTGGAAAAGCTCGTCACGACCGGCACGGCGCGGCCGGACCGGTTGATGCCCGGCACGGGCCTGTGTTCGCTTGAGGAGACGCTGGCGCTGACGCGGCACGCGCACGAGCTGGGCTGCAAGGCGGCACTGGTACTGCCGCCGTTCTTTTACGTGCAGGCGAGCGATGACGGGCTTTACCGGTATTTCAGCGCGCTGATCGAGAAGATCGGCGCGGATGATCTGCGCCTCTGCCTGTATCACATCCCTCAAAACACGGGCATCGGCATATCCCCGGCGCTTGCCGCCCGTCTGAACAACGCTTTCCCCGACACCGTCATTGCGCTGAAGGACAGTTCCGGCGACCCGGAAAACACCCGGCGCACCATCGAAAGCGCCCCCGGCATTTCCGTTTTCCCGGGCTCGGAGAGCCTGATGCCCGAGGCCATGCAGCAGGGCGGGGCCGGCTGCATCTCGGCGGGATGCAATTCCAACGTGAGGGCGATCCGCGCTGTCTACGATTGCATCAAGACAGGTGATGCGAATGCTGCCCGGACCGCCATGGAACAGGTGAACCGCCACCGAAAGGCGCTACAGGATGCCGGGCTGATCCCCGCGTTGAAAGCCTTGAAAGCATACCAGACAGGGGACGACCGGTGGCTGAATCTTCGGCCGCCCCTGGTGGATGCGGCGGCGGGCATCGGGCCGGAAATCGCGCGAACGCTGGCATGACGGCGCCGCGCCGCGAATGGAAAACCGGCGGCTACCAGCGTTTCAGCGCGTCCTCGTCCTCCGTCCGGGCGGCGACCCATTCGGCGGTGTCGGAGGTTGTTTCCTTCTTCCAGAAGGGGGCGCGCGATTTCAGGTAATCCATCAGGAATTCGGCGGCGGCAAAGGCATCCTGCCGGTGGCGCGCCGCGGTCGCGACCATCATGATCATCTCGTCCGGGGCCAGCAGGCCGTGGCGGTGGATAACCAGCACGCCCCCGAGGCTCCATCGCTTTTCCGCCTCCGAGGCGATCGTTGCCAGCGCCTTTTCCGTCATACCGGGATAATGCTCGATCTCCATGTGGCGCAGCGCGCCCGCCTCGGTGTCACGCACGATCCCCGAAAAGGTAACCACCGCCCCCATGCCATTTAGCCGCGCGGCGAAATCGCTGGCTTCTTGCCCGAAATCGAACGCGGCGGACTGAACCCGGACATCCATGGTTCAGCCCCCGGTCATCGGGGGGAAGAACGCCACCTCCCGGGCATCTGACAGGGACGCGTCGAAATCGGTGAGTTCCTGGTCCACGGCGACGCGCAGGGCGGCGAGATCGGCGAAGGCGGCGGCGTAGCGATCCTCGCGCGCGCGCAACTCCTCGACAAGCTCGCGCACGGTGGCCGCCTTGGAGTCGACCCGTTCGCGCGGTTGGCCGATCCGTTCCCGGACCCAGGCAAAGTAGAGAACATCCATCAGTCATCATCCTTCAGATGGGGCATTGCCTTGCGAAAGTAATCATAGCCCGTGACGAGGGTGAGCCCGGCGGCGACCCAGAGCAGCCAGAGCCCGGCATGACCCGCCCAGACCATGCCTGTCATCTTCCAGCGCAGGCCGCGCATGTCCTCGCCGTTCCCGTCAAGGATATCAACGACACGCGAATTGTCCAAACCCATGGCCGACATCGCGAAATAGTGCTCGAACACGCCTTGGGCGAAAAGGACGGCGATGGCCACCATCTGGGTGGTCGTCTTCCACTTGGCAAGGCTCGTCACCTTCAGCTTGCCGGCGACATCGCCGAGATACTCGCGCAGACCCGAGACGAAAACCTCGCGGAACAGGATGAAGGTGGCCGGCAGCACCAGCCACGGCGACATCGAGGAATACCCGACGATCACCATCAACGCGATCACGACCATCGCCTTGTCGGCGATCGGGTCGAGCATCGCGCCGAGCTTCGTTTCCTGTTTCCAGCTTCGCGCGAGGTAGCCGTCGATCCAGTCCGTCAGCGCGGCACCGATGAACAGCAGCAGCGCGAACCAGTCCGCCCAGGGCCGGTGGAAATAGAGAAACATCACGGCCACGCCCGGCGCGGCGAGCAACCGGATTATCGTCAGTATATTGGGAACCGTGATTGTCATGCCGCCTGTCTAACGACTCGGAAGGACAAGGTGAAGGTGACGATCTATCCCTTTTCATGGAAGTGGTCATAGACCTTCTGCGCCAGTGCCCCCGAAACGCCCTCCACGGCCTTGAGATCGGCCAGGGCGGCCCGGCTGACCGCCTTGGCCGAGCCGAAATGGGCCAGCAGCGCGCGCTTGCGGGCCGCGCCGACCCCCGGAATGTCGTCCAGCGGCGAGGCCGCAACGGATTTCCCGCGCTTGGCCCGATGCGTCCCGATGGCGAAGCGGTGCGCCTCGTCGCGCAGCCGCTGAATGAAGTAGAGAACCGGGTCGTTGTGTTTCAGCGCCATGGGCCGCGCGCCGACGCGGTGGAATTCCTCCTTGCCGTGGTCACGGTCCACGCCCTTGGCGACCCCCACCATCGGAATGTCGTCAACACCCAGTTCTAGCATGATATCGTGCACCGCCGAGACCTGCCCGGCACCGCCGTCGATCAGCAAAAGGTCGGGCCAGTGCCCCTCATGCCGGTCGGGGTCTTCCTTGAGAAGCCGCTTGAACCGCCGCGTCAGGACCTCTTTCATCATGCCGAAATCATCGCCGGGGGTGACGTCATCGCCCTTGATGTTGAACTTGCGGTACTGGTTCTTGAGGAACCCGTCGGGGCCGGCGACGATCATGGCGCCGACGGCATTTTCACCCTGAATGTGCGAGTTGTCGTAAACCTCGATGCGTTGCGGCGGGGCCGGCAGGTCGAACGCGTCGCGCAGCCCGGCCAGCAGGCGCCCCTGTGTCGCGGTCTCGGCCATCTTCCGCGCGAGGCTTTCGCGGGCGTTGCGCATCGCGGCATCGACGAGCTCCGCTTTCTCCCCGCGCTTGGGCACGGTCAAGGAGACCTTCCGGCCCCGTCTTTCCGCGAGCGCCTGCTCCATCAGGTCCGTGCTCTCGATCGGGTGGGACAGGATGAGCTGGCGCGGCGGCTCCTTCCCGTCGTAGAACTGGCCGATGAAGGCCTGCAGCACCTCGGCTTCTTCCACGTCGGGGCCGACGCGCGGGTAGAAATCCCGGTTGCCCCAGTTCTGGCCCGCGCGGATGAAGAACACCTGCACGCAGGCCTGCCCCTTTTCGAGGTGCAGCGCGAGGATGTCGGCCTCGGTGACGGTGCGGGGATTGATCCCCTGGGAAGTCTGGACCTGCGTCAGCGCCTTGATCCGGTCGCGCAGTGCCGCCGCGCGCTCGAATTCCAGCGATGCCGATGCGTCCGCCATCTCGGCCTTGAGCTTGGCCTGTATGTCCGTGGACTTGCCGGAAAGATAGCGCTCGGCATCGGCGACGGCCGCGGCGTAATCGGCCTTGCTGATCTTGCCCACGCACGGGGCCGAGCACCGCTTGATCTGGTATTGCAAGCAGGGGCGCGTGCGGCTTTCGAACATGGCATCCGAGCAATCGCGCAAAAGAAAGACGCGCTGCAATTGCGCAAGCGTCCGGTTCACCGCGCCGGCGCTTGCGAACGGGCCGTAATACGCCCCGGCGTCCTTCTTGGCGCCGCGATGTTTCCGGATCATCGGAAAGTCGTGCGACGTCACGTGGATGTTCGGGAAGCTCTTGTCGTCGCGCAGCAGCACGTTGTAGCGCGGCTTGAGCTGCTTGATCAGGTTCTGCTCCAGCAGCAGCGCCTCGGTTTCCGTCGCGGTGGTCAGGAACATCATCGAGGCGGTTTCGCTGATCATCCGGGCAATGCGCCGCGTATGGCCCGAAGGCCGCGCGTAATTCGACACCCGTGCCCGGAGATTGCGCGCCTTGCCGACATAGAGAACACGGGCTTGCGCGTCCAGCATCCGGTAGACGCCGGGGGAGCTGTCCAGCGTCTTGAGATAGGACTGGATCAGCGCATGGCCGGTTTCGGGCGCTTCATGATCGGGGCTGTCGCACATGGGTACTCAGATATGATTCTCGTTCGGGGCTGCAATGTCCGCGCGTGGGGAACAAGGAGAAACATCTCCACCGTTCCTGTGGACAAGTCTGGAGACAAGTTTCGGGAAGGTGGAAATTTTTGTTGTTTTAGACTGAGTTCTGCAGGTTGCCTAATTTTTAGGCGGAAAATTAAGGTATTGTTTTTTCAACATTATCTTTTGATGAAAACACAAGGACATGAAAACATTATCATTTTTGTAACACTTTGCAGAGGCCGTCGGCCCACGTGCACAAGTCACGTGAGCCTGTGCCGTCACTCCACGCCCAGAACGTCCGGCGTTTCCCATCCAAGGTGCTGGCCGCCATCAATGCACAGCAACTGGCCGGTTACCGCGGGCGCCATCAGGAAGTACCGCAGCGCCGCGTTTATGTCGCTCTCGTTCGCGCCGCGCGACAGCACCGTGTTGCGGCGCTGACGGCTGAAATGATCCTCGCTCTGGCGGTGACCCTTGAGGGTCGGGCCGGGGCCGATCGCATTGACCCGGACCCGGGGCGCCAGTGCCTGCGCGGCGGTCTGGGTGAGCGTCCACAACGCCGATTTCGCCAGCGTGTAGCTCATGAATTCCGGGGTGAGCTTGCGCACACGCTGATCGATCATGTTGATGACGAGCCCCTGTGCCACGGGTTCCCCCAGTTCATCGGTGGTCGGGTCGGGGACTTGTGATGCGACCGCCTGCGTCAGCACGAAGGGCGCGCGCAGGTTGGATTCGAAATGCCTGTCCCAGCTTTTCCGGTCGGCGGTCCCGATATTGTCGTATTCGAAAATCGAGGCATTGTTGACCAGACAGGTGATGTTCCCGCCCAGCGCCTCGCCGGCCCGGGGTAGCAGGTCATGCACCTGCGTTTCATCCAGAAGGTCGGCGCACAACGTGACGGCCGTGCGGCCCATGCGGTGAATTTCCGACGCCACCTCGGCAGCCTCGTCGCCTGCCGTCGCGTAGTGCAGCGCCACATCATAGCCCTGCCGTGCAAGTTCCAGCGCCATGGAACGGCCGAGGCGTTTTCCCGCTCCGGTTACCAACGCCCGCATTGTCAAAACCTCCGGTCAGATAAGTACAAGCGTGACGTAGATCACATAAAGGCCCGTCAAGGCCGTGCCCCATATTCGCGAGATATCCCGCTCGAAAAACACGAACGGGATAAGCAGGAGCGAGGCGCCCAGCATCACCCAGAGATCGAAATTCAGGAATTCGCGATCAACGGGGATGTCACCCACAAGGGCCGTGATGCCGATGATCGCCAGAAGGTTGAACATGTTCGAGCCGATGACATTGCCCAGCGCCACATCGGCCTGCTTGCGCAGGGCGGCCATGACCGTTGTCGCCAGTTCGGGCAGGGACGTGCCGAACGCGACCAGCGTCAGACCGATCACCGCGTCGCTGACGCCGAATTGCCGGGCGATGATCGACGCGTTGTCTACCAATATATCCGCGCCGAGCGGCAAACCGACGAGACCCAGCAGCAGGAAAACCAGAATCTGCCACCACGGCATGTCCGGATCGGCGCCTTCGACATCCTCGCTGTCATCGCTCGCAAGGGCCAGCGCCGCCGCTTCCCGCCTGTGTGCGCGCGCCTGACGGAAGGCATCGCCGAGGATGAACGCAAGCACCCCAAGCAATATCAGCCCGGAAACGAAAGTGAATTCCCCGAGAAACGCCAACCCGATGAACAGGGCTGACGCCCCGAGCATGAAAAGATAGGTCTTTGAACAGTGACAGTTACTGGTGTGCAGAACGGACAGCAGGGCCGGCACGCCCAGCACCAGAAGCACGTTGGCGGTATTGGACCCCACGACATTGCCCAGCGCGAGGCCGGGCTTGTTCTCGAGAACCGCATTGACGGAAATGAGCAACTCCGGTGCCGAGGTGCCGAAGGCGACGATCGTGAGGCTCACGATCAGCGCCGGCAGGCCAACCCGCAGGCTCAGGTTCACTGCCCCCTTCACCAGTGCATCGCCCGCCAGCAGCAGGATGGCCAGGCCCAGACCGGACAGGAGCCATGGCATCATGGCTTGCGGCCCTTCGAACAGGAACACGGACCCTTGCCGATGCGGAACTTGCCGCACCGGGGGCATTTGGCGGATTGCAGACGTTTCTGGCCGGGAAACCTGAGTTTCCCGAACATGGCCATGACCCCCATGAAGACCAGAAAGAGTATGACGATCTTGACGATCACGTCAGAGGCCGAACCGGGAATATTGCGCGCGCTCCTCGACGGCGGACAGCGCATCGGCCATCAGCGTGGCCCCGAACCGCTGGAAGAGGCTTCGCTTGCGGCCGTAACGGGCAAAGCGCGTTTTCTCGCCGTAGAATTCCTTGAGTTTCGGCTCGATATGGGCGGCCCCGTCGACAAGGCCGAGCTCGGTCGCGCGCGCGCCCAGCCAGAACTCGCCGGTGAAAAGATCCTGCTTGTCGGTGAGCTTGTCGCCACGGCGCGTCTTGACCTGGTCGACGAACCGCTGGTGCATCTGGTCGAGCAGGTCCTTCAGGCGGGACACGTCCTCTTCCTGCTCGGGCAGGAACGGGTCCAGCATGCTCTTGGATTTCGCGGATGTGTGGACACGCCGCTCGACGCCCTGCCGCGTCAGGAACACGGGCGCGCCGAACCCCGCCGAGATCACACCGATGGAGCCGACGATCGAGTTGGAGTCAACCCAGATGTCATCCGCCGCGGTTGCAAGCCAGTACCCGCCGGACGCCGCCACATCCTCGACGAAGGCGTGGACCGGTATTTGCTTTTCATCGGCGAGTCGCCGGATCCGCGCCGCGATCAGGGACGATTGCACCGGCGATCCGCCCGGTGAGTTGATGAGAAGCGCAACAGCCCTCGGCCGGCCTTTCTTGAAGGCCTTCTCGATGGCCGGCGCCATGGCTTCGTCATTCAGTTGTGCCCGCCCGCCGGTTCCGATCATGCCGGAAAGGCGGATGACGGACACCAACGGGCCGCGGTTCAGAAACGGGATACGATCCTTCATGCCGTCGGACTTAGAATGTCCAAGGTGAACAAACAAGGCGCCACGTCGCGAAGGATCGGCAGAGCCCGCAAAATCTTGGTCCGGACCTGCAAATAAGTCACGTCGGACATCAGGATTTTATCCGGTACCCCGTCTTGAAGATCAGCCAGACGATCCCGGTGCAAATGCACAGGAACAGCAGGATCGCCAGCAGGCTGAACCCCACGGCCACGTCCGCCTCGCCGAAAAAGGACCAGCGGAACCCCGAAATCAGGTAAACGATCGGGTTGAACAGGGTCACGACCTGCCATGCCGGGGGCAACATCGAGATCGAGTAGAACGCACCGCCGAGAAATACCAAGGGCGTGATGACCAGAAGCGGGATGATCTGGAGCTGCTGGAAATTCTCGGCCCAGATCCCGATGATGAAGCCGAACAACGAGAAAGACAGACAGGTCAGGACAAGAAACAGCAGCATCGCCAAGGGATAGCGTATCTCGATATCGACGAAGAAGCGCGCGGTCAGCAGGATCACCACCCCGATCATGAGGGACTTGGTCGCGGCCGCGCCCACGTATCCGACGACGATCTCGAAGAAGTTTATCGGCGCCGAGAACAGTTCGAAGATCGTGCCGATGAATTTCGGGAAGTAGATGCCGAAAGACGCGTTCGAGATGGCCTGTGTCATCACGCTGAGCATGATCAGGCCGGGCACGATGAACGCGCCGTAGCTCACGCCCTCGACCTCGTCGATCCGGCTGCCGATGGCCGCGCCGAAGACCACGAAATACAGCGTTGTCGAGATGACAGGTGACAGCAGGCTTTCCATGATTGTCCGGAAAAACCTTTTCATCTCGTACACGTAGATCGCCTTGATCGCTGGCCAGTTCATGATGCGCCTTCCTTCACCAATCCGACGAAGATTTCCTCGAGGCTGGACTGCGTGGTGTGTATGTCACGCAGCGCAAGCCCTTCCCGTGCGAGTGCCTGAAGAAGCCGGGTTATCCCGGTCCCCTCGCCGCTCGTGTCGTAATGATAAAGCAGCGCGTGCCCGCCATCGGCCAGTTCGAGATCATACCCGGCAAGCGCCGCGGGAACGTCGCCGACCGGTTCGGTCAGGTCGATCCGCAACGTCTTGCGCCCCATGCGCGCCATCAGCTTGGCTTTTTCCTCGACCAGCAGGATGTCGCCCTGATTTATCACGGCGATCCTGTCGGCGATGGCTTCGGCCTCCTCGATGTAATGGGTGGTCAGGATGATTGTCACGCCACTGTCCTTGAGCCCCTCGACGATTTCCCACATGTCGCGCCGCAGCTCCACGTCCACGCCGGCGGTCGGTTCATCGAGGAACAGCACACGGGGTTCATGACACAGCGCCTTGGCGATCAGCACGCGGCGCTTCATCCCGCCGGAGAGTTCGCGGATCCGCGCGTTGCGCTTGTCCCATAAAGACAACTGGCGCAGGACGCGTTCTATCAGCGCCTCGTTCCGCGGCTTGCCGAACAGCCCGCGCGAGAAGCGCACGGTGTTGATGACCTTTTCGAAAGGCTCCAGCGCGACTTCCTGCGGGACCAGCCCGATGAGCTGGCGGGCGGCGCGGTAGTCGCGGACGATGTCGTGACCGCCAACGGTGGCAGCGCCGGACGTCGGCGTGGTGATCCCGCAAAGCGCGGAGATCAGGGTGGTCTTGCCCGCGCCGTTGGGCCCCAGAAGCGCGAGGATCTCCCCCGTCTCGATCGACAGCGATACACCCCCGAGCGCCGTGAAACCGTCCTTGTAAACCTTGCCCAGATCTCGGACATCAACGATGGGTGGCATCCTGTGCGCTCCTTCTGCGTTCGCGCCCGAACCTAGAAGAAAGCATCGAAGTTGCAATCGCGCGCAGGCGCAGGGTGGCCTGTGCGGCGGGTGTGAATCAGCACTGCGTTACAAAATTGTCCCGGCAGGCTTGCAGAGGTATCGTTCATGCGCGACAGACGGGCCACTCCACGGAACGCGCCATGATGACCCTGCGACGTCTGATGACCATGCTTTGCGCCGCGCTGCTTGCCGCGTGCACGGAATCGCGCAGCGATGCCGGGGAGGAACGCATCCTGCTGATGGGCGATTCGCTGCTGGCCTTTCACGGGGCGTCGGGGCAGGCCGTGTCTGACGTGGTGGAGGCGGCGCTGGACGAACCTGTCGTCGACCGGGCTGTTTCCGGTGCGCGCTATTTTTACATCCTGCCGATCACGGGTAACGCGGGGTTCAACATCAGAAAGCAGCATGTTGACGGCGCGTGGGACTGGATCATCCTGAACGGCGGCGGCAACGACCTGCTGTTCGGTTGTGGCTGCGGCCCCTGCACGGGCAAACTCGACCGGCTGATATCCGGGGACGGGAAAACCGGCCGGATACCCGGTTTCGTCTCGAACCTGCGCCAGAGCGGCGCAAGGGTGATTTACGTGGGCTATCTTCGCACACCCGGCGTGACGTCACCTGTAGAGGGATGCCGCGATGAGGGCCGTGAACTGGAACGCCGGATCGCGAAACTGGCAGAGCGCGACGACGGTATCCTTTTCCTGTCGAATGCCGAGCTTGTTCCGCATGGGGACCGCAGTTTCCATGCGCTCGACCTCGTCCATCCGTCGGTCAAGGGCAGCCGGGCAATCGGCGAACGTATCGCCGAGATCATCCGCGAAACGGACTCGCCGTGAACCGCCGGGCCACGCAGGCCGGGGCAAGGCGGGGCACGATCAGGTGATGAGACGCTTGAGCCACCCCTTCTTTTCGGCTTCCTCGGTTTCGTCGTCCTCCTTGGGGCCTTCGATCACGTCCTCCAGCCGCGTGAAGAACTGATCGGCCATTTTCTTGGCGAATCCGTTGACGATCCGGCTGCCAAGCTGCGCCAGCTTGCCGCCGACCTTCGCCTCGACATCGTAGACAAGGCGTGTGCCCGTCTCGCTGTCTTCGAGCCGCACATGCGCGCTGCCCTTGGCAAAGCCGGCCGCCCCGCCCTTGCCTTCCCCGGTCAGGGTCAGGCTTTCGTGCTCGACCATGTCGGAAACGGTGACCGTCCCGTTGAAGGTGGCCTTGACCGGGCCGACCTTCTGGCGGACGGTTGCCTCGAACCCGTCCTCGGCATTGCCGGTGAGTTCTTCCGTGCCGGGCACGCACTCTTTCAGGACCTCGGGATTGAGCAGCGCGGCCCAGACAGTGGCGCGATCCGCCTGGATGTCGCGCTCATCGTTCATTTGCATTTTCAGCCCTCCTCCAGCGTTCCGTGGCGGAGCCTAGTCGATGCCTTGCCCGACGCCAAGTGCCACCGGGCCGGACCGGTGACTTGCCTCAGGCTGCCGAAAAGCCCGCGTCGAGGGCCGTGATGATTCGCGACACCTCGGCCTCCGTGATGGTCAGGGGCGGGGACATCAGGATGTTATGGGCCCCCAGCCGCACCATCGCGCCGGCGTCGTAGGTTGCCTGATGCACCCGTTTCATGGTGCCGGCATCCATCGGGGTCTTGGCGGCCCGGTCGCTGACCAGTTCGATCCCGGCCATGAGCCCGTGCCCGCCGCGCACATCGCCGATGATGTCGTGCTTGTCCGCCAATGCCAGCGCACCCTCGTACAATTGCCGCCCGCGGGCGGCGGCGTTGGTTTTCGTGTCCAGCCTCAGCGTTTCGGAAAGGCAGGCCACCACGGCCGCCGCGCCGACGGGATGCGCCGAATACGTGTATCCCGTCCAGATCGCGCCATCCGCGTCCGCGTTTTCGAAAACGTCGGCGACCTTGTCACCGATCAGGACACCCCCCACCGGGAAATAACCGCTCGTCACGCCCTTGGCGATCGTCATCATGTCGGGGCGCACCCCCCAATGACGCGCGCCCGTCCAATCGCCGGTCCGACCGAACCCGCAAATGACCTCGTCGGAAATCAACAAGATGCCGTAGCGGTCACAGATATCGCGCATGTGCTTCATGAAACTGGCATCCGGCACGATGACCCCGCCCGCGCCCTGTATGGGCTCCATGATGAAGGCGGCGATTGTCGAGGGATCCTGGAACTCGATCTCGTCCACCATCGCGGCGGCGATCCTTTCGGCCAGTTTCGCCGGATCCGTCTCGTCGTAGGGATTGCGGTAGGTGTACGGACTCGGCAGATGAAAGCAGCCGGGCAGCAGGGGTTCGTAGGTGATGCGGAAACGATTGTTGCCGTTGACGCTCGCCCCGCCCCAATGCGTGCCGTGATACCCTTTCTTAAGGCTCAGGAACTTGGTGCGTGTGGGCTCACCGCGCAGCCGGTGATACTGGCGGGCCATGCGCAACGCCGTATCCACGCTGTCGGACCCGCCGGACGTGAAGAAAACGCGCGTCATGCCGTCCTCGGCAAAGAACTCCTGCACCGCGTAGGACGCCTCGATCGCGGTCGGGTTCGACGTGCCCGCGAAGGCCGAATAATATGGCAGTTGCCAGAGTTGATCCGCGATGGCCTGTTTCACGGCATCGTTCGAATAGCCAAGGTTCACACACCACAACCCACCGACGGCATCGACCGCGCGATGCCCGTCAATATCCGTGATCTCGACGCCCTCGGCACCCGTGATGACCCGCGGCGGGTTTTCCCGCGTCTCGCCCGGATGCCCCATGGGGTGCCACAGGTGACGCCCATTCATTTCCCTGATGAAGTTATCGTCTTTCATTCATCCCTCCAACGGGTGGCAAGCATTTGATCAAATCTTGCCCAAGTCGCGGGATGGTGTCCAGCAAATTGATGACAGCCACCGGGCGGCGGGCGCGCGCCTGCCGCCCGCCCCGCTGTGCCGGTCAATTGATGGTGCCGGTCAGGCCCTCGGGCTGCCCCACGACGACGAATGTCAGCCGATCGGGATCGAGGTATTCGCGCGCGACGCGGTTGACGTCCTCAAGGGTCACGGCCCTGACCTTGTCATTGCGGTTGGCGATGTAATCGGTCGGCAGACCCTCCATCTGCATGCCGACGGCGATGTTCGCGATCGGGCCGTTGCCGTCGAACCGCAGAGGATAGGCGCCTGTCAGGTAGGTCTTGGCATCGGCCAGTTCCTGCCGTGTCACGCCATCCCCGCGGATGCGGCTCCATTCATCGCGAATGACCGCCATCGCCTCGGCGATACGCCCGTTCGCCGATGAGACCGAGCCCATCCACAACTGCGCCCCGTCCTTGTCCGCGAGGTAGGAATAGACACCGTATGTCAGGCCGCGCTTCTCGCGCACCTCGGTCATGAGTCGGCTTTCAAAGCCGCCGCCACCGAGGATCCGGTTCAATAGATAGGCGGCAAAGAAATCGGGATCATCCCGGTCGATACCGGGTTGTGCGAACAGCGCGACGGATTGCGGTGTTTCGAAATCAACGATCTTGGTTCCGCCCGGCAGGTTCGGGTCCGCCGGGCCGGGCATCGGAGCGCCCCGCGCAGGCAGGTCACCCAGAAGGGTGTCCAGCATGGCGGCCAGCTGGGGCTCGGTGATGTCGCCCACGGCACTGACGTAGAGCCGGTCGCGCGCCAGTGCGGCCTCGTGCGCCGCGACGATGTCGTCCCGGCTCAGGGCCGTCACGCTCGGAATCGTCCCGCTGACGGGCCGGGCATAGGGGTGGTCACCATAAACCAGTTCCCCGAACGCCTTGCCGGCCATGTCGCGCGGATCCTTGGCGTTTGACCGGATGACCGACAGAACCTGCCCCCGCACACGATCGATCGCCGCCGTGTCGAAGCGCGGCTCGACAAGGCTCTGGCGGAGCAGTGCAACGGCCTTGTCACGGTTTTCCGTCAGGAACCGGGCGGAGATGCTGACCGCGTCGTCGGACGTGTCGTAGGAAAACGAAGCCGCCAGCGTTTCCTTATTGCGCGCGAAGGTGCGGGCGTCCATCTCGCCCGCGCCCTCTTCGAGCAGCGCCACCATCATGTTTGTCGCCCCGGTCTTTTCCGGCGCGTCGAGAGACGCCCCGCCGCGGAACCGTATCTCGAGCGCGACGAAGGGTATCGAGTGATCTTCGACCAGCCACGCGTCGATGCCGCCGGGGGTCGTTACCTCGCGGATGTCCACGTTGGCCCGCGCGGGAAGTCCCGCCACGAGCGTCAACGCCGCAAAGAGCAGGATACGAATCATTGCGTCACCTCCGGTGCCTGAAGCCAGCCCGTGACCGAATTCTCGCGGTCGAGCACCTCTTGCGCGGCAGCGAGCACATCGTCAGCGGTCACCGATTGCAGGATATCCGGCCAAGCCTTGACGTCCGCAACCGTCAGACCCTGCGTGAGCGCCCTGCCGTACCGCCGGGCAAGGGCGCCGACATCGTCACGGGCATATATCTGTTCGGCGCGCACTTGCGTCTTGATCCGGTCCAGTTGCGCGGGATCGACACCGGTTTCCAGGAACTCGGTTATCACGCGGTCCATGGCGTCCTCGGCCTGCTGCAGCGTTACGCCCGCAGCCGGCACGACGGCAAGGTTGAATGTCGTGTCATCGAGCGCCTGACCACCGTAATAGGCTGCCGTGTGCACGGCCTCACCCGACCCGAACTGCAGCTTTTCCGCCAGTAGCGATGTCTGACCACCCCCCAGAACCTGCGCCAGCAGGGTCAGCGCGGCAGCTTTTTCCTGATCGCCACTGTCGCGTTCGGGCGCGAGGTACGAGCGGCTGACGTAAGGTTGCGCGACGCGGGCATCTCTCAAAGAAATCCGCCGCTCGGACAATTGCCGGGGCTCTTGCGGACGGACACGGTCGGGCAGGTCGCGGTTGGCCGGGATCACGCCATAATGCTTTTCAGCAAGCTCACGCACATCGTCGGGCGTGACGTCCCCCGCCACGACAAGAACGGCATTGTTCGGCACGTAGTGTCTTTCGTAGAAATCGAGGGCGTGACGCATCCCGAGCCGCGACATCTCGTGTTTCCAGCCGATCACGGGGTCGCCGTAGGGGTGGTTCATGTACTGGACCGCGTTGTGCCGTTCACGGAAGAGCGCGGCCGGATTGTTCTCGACCCGCTGGTTGCGCTCCTCGATGATCACGTCGCGTTCGGTGCGGATGTCCTCCTCGCCGAGCCGGAGGTTGACCATGCGGTCGCTTTCCATCTGCATCATGAGGTCCAGACGATCCGCCGCGACCCGCTGGAAGTAGGCCGTGTAGTCATTGCTCGTGAACGCGTTGTCGGACCCGCCGTTGCGCGCCACCCGCGCGGAGAATTCGCCGGGCGCCAGTTCGTCCGTGCCCTTGAACATCAAGTGCTCCAGGAAATGGGCCACGCCCGACGCCCCCGGCGGTTCGTCAGCGGCGCCCGCGCGATACCAGACCATGTGGACCGCGACCGGCGCGCGATGGTCCTCGACCACCACCACGTCCATGCCGTTGTCCAGCTGGAACGCGGTCACCTGATCATCGGCACCCGCCGCGAATGCCGAAGGTGCCAGCAGTAAAAGAACGGCGACAAGTACGCGCATGCCATTTCCTCCGCATGAAAACACGTTTTCGGAAAACATACGCTGTCGCCGGCCCTTTTCAAGCCGCCGGTCATTTCGCCGCGCACCGTCAGTCTTCAGGGGGCGGCGCGGCAGGCGTCAGGACGTCGCGGCGCCGCAGACGCTCGAGTTCCGTCCGCGCATCCAGCCATTGGCGCTTGTAGGCTTTCGCGTAATCGTCATTCGGGCCGATGTTCAGAATGTTGACGCGGCCATGCCGGCGCCGGGTTTCGCGATCTTCCGCCGCGAGAAGCTGCCGTATGCCCGATTGAGCGCCGTAGCGGCGCGTATGCGCAAGCAGCGCGCTTTCCGACGCGCGCGCGCTGCTCGCCGAGGCCGCTTGCGGATTGCCGCCCAGCGCCGCGATGCTGTCCGCCTTGGGTGTCTGGTCCGCGCGGTTGGTGCTGCCGGGAGCTGGCGCCGGAAGGTTGGCGTAAGACTCAGGGTCTTGCAACGGCTTGCCGGGCAGAATGGCGAATTCGTCCGGCCCGTTGCCGGTGTTCTTGATGCGTGTCAACGTGACCTCTCGGTCACGGCTGCCACAGGCCCCGACCATCGCCACGACCAGCATCAGGATCATCATGTGCGGCAGTCTCATCGTCGCTCTCCTGAACCTTCGGCCCATGGCTTAACGCATCACCGGGCCGAGGTCACGTGCCCTTTTTTTCATCCGGCGTGAACACCACCAGCCCCAGAGCGCCGACGAACACCGCCACGTCCGCGACATTGAAGGCGAATGGATTGTTCAGGCCACAACATGACATGTTTATGAAATCCGCGACAGCACCGTAAACCAGCCGGTCCACAACATTGCCGATCGCGCCCCCCACCAGCAGGCCGGCAGCGGCTTTCTGCCACCAGCCGGCCGGATCGCGATGCACCCACCACAACACGACCGCGGATATCGCGAGGGCCACCGCGATCAGGATCCAGCGGGTCGCCGCGCCATCCTGCGCGAAAAGCCCGAAATTGATCCCGTGATTCCATGCCATGCGCAGGTTGAAATAGGGTGGCAGAACGTCGATGCGCCCCACCATCGCGAGGTTCAGGTAATGCACGACGTAATACTTGACCCCCTGATCAAGCAGGAACGTCCAGAACCCCACCCAGAAAACGGTGCGCATGTTGCTCTCCTGTCCGGGGATCACGGGCCCGCAGGCCCGTTGAAACATGTCCCCTAGTGCCGGAAGTGCCGCATGCCGGTCAAGGCCATCGCCAGCCCGGCTTCGTCCGCCGCCGTGACGACCTCGTCGTCGCGCATCGAACCGCCCGGCTGTATGACCGCGACGGCCCCGGCCTCGGCCGCGGTCAGCAGACCGTCGGCGAACGGGAAAAAGGCATCGGACGCCACGACGCTGCCCTCGGTGAGCGGTTTTTCAAGGCCCAGCGTCTCGGCCATGTCGCGCGCCTTGCGCGCCGCGATGCGGCAACTGTCCACGCGGCTCATCTGCCCCGCGCCGATCCCGACGGTCGCACCGTCCTTGACGTAAACGATCGCGTTGGACTTGACATGCTTGGCCACCTTCCACGCGAACAGCATGTCCGCAAGTTCGCCGTCGGACGGGGCGCGTTGCGTCACCACCCTGAGATCTTCCGCCGTGACATGCCCGTTGTCCTTGTCCTGCACGAGGAACCCGCCCGTGACCTGCCGCATCATCAGGCCCCCGGCGCGCGGATCGGCCAGCCTGTCGGTCGTCAGAAGGCGCAGGTTCTTCTTGCCGGCGAAAACCGCCATCGCATCGGCATCGGCGCCGGGCGCGATGACGACCTCGGTGAAGATCCCGGCGATCTCCTCGGCGGTTTCCCCGTCAAGCGCCCGGTTGAGCGCGACGATCCCGCCGAAGGCCGAGTCCCGGTCGCAGTCGAAAGCCTTGCGGTAGGCCTCCTTCAAGGTCGGCCCGCGCGCCACGCCACACGGGTTGGCATGCTTTATGATGGCGCAGGCCGCCCCGTCCTCGGGCGCGAATTCACTCACAAGCTCGAAGGCCGCGTCGGTGTCGTTGATGTTGTTGTAGCTGAGTTCCTTGCCCTGGTGCTGAACCGCTGTCGCCACCCCGGGGCGATCGCTGCCGTCCTTGTAGAATGCCGCCGATTGGTGCGGGTTTTCACCGTAACGCAGGGTCTGCGCCAGCTTCCCGGCCATGGCCCGCCGCCGCGGGGCGGGTTCTGCCAAGGCATCCGCCATCCACGAGGACACGGCGGCGTCATAGGCACCGGTGCGCGCATAGGCCGTCAGGGCCAGCCGCTGGCGGAAGCCGTGGGATGTGTGGCCATCATGCGCGTCCAGCTCGGCCACCAGCGGGGCGTAATCCTCGACGTCCACGACGACGTTGACAAAGGCATGGTTCTTGGCGGCCGCCCGGATCATCGCGGGTCCGCCGATGTCGATATTCTCGATGCAGGTGTCGTAATCGGCCCCCGTCGCCGCCGTCGCCTCGAACGGGTAGAGGTTGACCACCAGAAGATCGATCCCGGCGATCCCGTGCGCCTGCATTGCCGCCTGGTGCTCGGGATCGTCACGCAGGGCCAGCAGCCCGCCATGAACCATCGGGTGCAGCGTCTTGACCCGCCCTTCCATCATTTCAGGGAATCCCGTGACATCGGCCACGTCCCGCACCTGCAGGCCCGCGTCACGCAAGGTTCGCGCCGTGCCGCCGGTTGACACCAGGTCGATCCCCCGCGCGTCGAGCGCGCGTCCAAGATCGACGAGGCCGGACTTGTCAGAAACGGAAAGAAGGGCACGACGGATCGGTGCAAGATCGGGCATGTAGGGCGGCTCCTCGGTTCTTGTGGCGCTGCGGCTAGGCATCGGCCAGCGGGCCGGATGCATCCTGTTCGAGATCGCGCACCGCTATAGGCGTGTCCTGCGCCTTTGCCAATGACCATCTGACGCGCGTGGCATACTGCACCGCGCGGCCGGACAGTACGATCTGCCGGCTCGCACGCGGCTTGAGCCGGGTCCGCTCGAGATACACGCTGGGTTCCAGCGTCAATTCCGCGGTTCCGTCGGTACGGAAGATCCACAGTTCGCCGCTTCTGAGCGCCATGGAGACGGCATTGCCGCCCATGTCCAGCGCGACATCCACATCGGGGTGAAGATGGAAATGAACCTGAAACGGCAACCCTTGCAAGGTGACCGCGTCGAGCATCTTGTCAAAGCGACGCTTGTCGCCGACCCCGAGCGCGATAAGCATGTCCTCGCCGGCGATGCCGCGCCCGTCATGGGTCATGTCGAGCCTGCGCACGTGGGTCAGCCCGTAGGATTTCACGTAGCCGTCATGCCCGCCCTCGAAACGAAGGCCGTCGCCGGCGTGGCTCAATTCGACGGGCACCTTGGCGGGCGCCTCGGTCAGCCAGTCCGCGCGCGGCCCGCTTCCGCCGAGGCGCGCACTCGACAGGCCGCACAGGACAAGCGTCGAATGCGACGGCGTCGCGCGCCCCGCCCGGCGCCACTCGCGCCCGAAGCTGCGGCCCGATCCGCAGTTCACGATCAGGGGGCGCCGCCCCGATGTCACCTCGAAGGCCAGGGTGGAGGCATGGGCGGCCGCGGACGCCCTGCCCACCGGGGGCGGCGAGGCGTCCATGATCAGACTGGTCCGTCCCGCGCCAAGCCGTGCGAAGCCCATCGACAGACCATCGGGCTGGCGTCCCTTGACGCCGCTCGTGGCAAGGGCGTTGTCGAGCCGCCCCTCGAGACCGCGGCCACCGCCGTGGAACCGCGCAAGCCCGCCATCGGCATGACGCAAGGCCCGCAGGGTCGGGGCGATGCGTTCGATCGCCGACCAGTGCGCGTGTCCCGCCGATTTGCCCGCCTCGCCCAGTGCAAGGGCCGCCCATGTCAGCAGCGTGAAAACCTCCAGCAGTTCTTCGGGGTTGCGGGTGGGCAAGCCGCCCTGCGCGTCCACCTCCCGCTCGCATTCCCGCGAAAGGGCCCGCATCGCGGGCTCGGCATGGGCTTCCATGCCCTCCAGCGACAGGCCTGCGTAGATCAGCCCGGTCAAGGCCTCGAACCGGGGCAGCCCCGGCAGCGCGCGGTGCCACCTGCGCGACAGGAACAGCGTCTGTTGCGCCAGCGACCGGTAAAACGCCGCGGACGCCTCGCTGTCACGCCCGTTGAGCACGAAGAGCGCGTGATTGATCCAGCGGATCAAGCGGCGCCCCGTCAAATCCGGTGTCCAGCCGTGACCCCGCCCGCCGCCATAGCGGTCGATCCAGTCCCACAGCCACGCCTGCGCACGGTCCCGCGCGGCGGCATCCCCGGCGGCGGCCAGATCATCCAGCCATGCGAAACCGTGCATTTCCTCGGAAAAGGCGCGATCGGGCGCCGGGATGTCCCACGGGCTGGCGCCGGGGCGTTGCACCAGGTGACCGGCGAAAACGAAATTGCCCGAGGTGAGTTGCCGCCCCCGCGCGAAGCTGCCGATTGTCTTGGGTTCAGGCTGGGAAACGAAGGCCGTCGCCGGCCGCGTCAGGGCCGCGCGCCGCGCCTGTACACTGTTCATGAAACGCGTCCAGCGCGCCGAAAAATTGCCTGTCCTGGCCATCAATCCTGCCTTTGCACGCTCTTGCCGGCGCCTGCGCCCGCAGTATAGCGTGCGGGCGTCGGCAAGTCACCGCAAGATTGGCGGCGGGCGCGCGTGGCGGTGTCACGCGCTGGATGGCCTTTGCAGGCAGGCGATGAAGAAGCCGTCCATGCCGCCCGTGTCCGGCCAGTAGTCCGGCCGCAATCGCAACCCGCCTTCCGGCGTTATCCACTCGGGCGACACCCCGGGCAGCAAAACGGCGTCGCGGCAAACGGCAAGCCCCTCGTGGCGGTCAAGCGCGTTTTCCAGCTGGCATTCACCTTCGTCCGGCAACAGCGAGCACGTGCAGAACACCAGCCGCCCGCCTGGCCGCAACAGGGTCAGCGCGTGGTCCATCATCGCGGATTGCAGATCGATCAGTTCGCCGAAATCGGACCCGTCCTTGGCGAAGGGCAGGTCCGGGTGCCGGCGAATCGTGCCCGTGGCCGAGCATGGCGCATCCAGAAGGATCGCGTCATAGGGCCCGCCGGCATGGTCCAGTGCATCACCGGTCACGCACCGGGCTTGCAGACCGGTGCGTTCGAGGTTTTCCGCGACCCGTTCCATGCGCCGGGCCGACATGTCAAGCGCCGTCACCCGCGCGCCGGCAGCCGCCAGTTGCAGCGTCTTCCCACCCGGCGCGGCACAGAGATCGAGCACATCCTCATCAGGCTGCGCAGCAAGCACCCGCGCCGCCAACGCGGCGGCCGCGTCCTGAACCCACCAAGCTCCCTCGGCATACCCGGGCAGGGCCGATACCTGCACGCCGCCGGCGACGCGGATCGAGCCGGTCGGCAGCAAGACGCCATTCAACTGCTCGGCCCATTCCGCCGCGTCGGCGGGAGCCGTGATGTCGAGCGGCGCCCCCGCGAAATGCGCGCGTTCCATTCCCGCGACCGCGCCCGCGCCCCACGCGTCAACCAGAGGTGCCCGCAGCCATTTGGGCAACCGCGGCAGCCGCAGATCATGCCACGACGCGATGCCGTCGGCCGCCACCTTTCGCAAAACGGCGTTGACGAGGCCCTTGAACTTGGCATGGCGGCGGTCATGCGCCAGAAGCTCCACGAAGTCGTTGACGATGCCGTGCGCATCCCCGCCCCGAGACAGCTCCACCGTGGCAAGCCGCAGGATATTGTTGACGTGCAGCGGCGGTGCCTTGTGCAGATGGCGTCGCAACAGGCGGTCCGCGCGTTCCAGCCCGCGCAGTGTGTCGTTCGCCAGACGCTGCGCGCGGGCCCTGTCGCCCGCGGTCAAGGGGTTCAAAAGCCCCTCCGACAGCATTTCCGCGATGAGCCGTCGTTCGCCGATGACACCGTCGAGCAGGGCGAGAGCAGCCCCGCGGGCCGAAAGCTCGGTATTTTTCATGATGAATTCCTTGGCGCCGGGGAAGGCAGCGATATATCAACGCTACCATCACAAGGGAAGGCCAGCGATGAGCACCGACGAGAAAGACAACCTCCCCCCGGAAGCAAAACGCGCCCTTGCCGAAGCGGAGGAGCGCCGCAAGAAGGCCTCAGCCGTGGAGATGCCCAAGGAACTGGGCGGCCGCGACGGGCCTGAGCCGATCCGGTTCGGTGACTGGGAGAAAAAGGGCATCGCGATCGATTTCTGATCGCGATGCCCCTGCCTTGCTTGCAACGCGCCGTTATCTCAGGTTGAGATCCGCATAGCGCCCGGCGCCCCTGTCGGAAATGAACCGCATGGTTTTCCCTTGGACTTTCACGGCTTGGCAATTCGGGCCCAGGTTGGTCTGCCCCCAGAAAAGACTGCGGCAGAAATAGCCGCCACGCCACCGCCACGCGCCTGATACATCGCGTCCGAAGGCCCGGCCGGTGATCTCGCCGTCGGGCGTCACGCTCAGCCTTATGCCGAACCGGGTCAGGCTCCGTCCGTCCACGATGGACACGAACCGGTCACGGTCGTCGATTTTCGAGAACCCCTCGGCATGGACGGACGATGCCATGCACAGGGCAAACAGTATCGCTAGGGCTGATCGCATATCTCGCACTCGCATAATAACAAGTATACGAATGGCGCGCCGGTCCGGATCAGTTTTTTCCGATCCCCAGAACATCCAGCATGTCGTACTCGCCGGGTTTGCGGTCCTGACCCCAAAGCGCCGCCCTGAGCGCACCGCGCGCGAAAAGCGCCCTGTCACTGGCGACGTGGCGGAGCACGATACGCTCCCCCGCGGCGGCGAACATGATATCATGCTCGCCCACGATATCGCCACCCCGTATGGCGTGGAAACCGATATGGCCTTTCTCGCGCTTGCCGGCCATGCCGTCGCGCCCCCTGTCCGAAACGGAGTCCAGTGACACGCCGCGGCCCTCGGCAGCCGCCTCGCCCAGCATGAGCGCCGTTCCGGATGGCGCATCCACTTTCTGGTTGTGATGGGCCTCGACAATCTCGATGTCGTAATCCTCGTCCAGCGCCGCGGCGACCTGACGGGTCAATTGAACCAGCAGGTTGACGCCGAGGCTCATGTTGCCGGCCCGCACGATCACTGCGTGGCGCGCGGCGGCCTCGATCCGCGCGAGGTCGTCTTCCGTCATTCCCGTGGTGCCGATCACGTGCACGCAGCGCGCCTGCGCCGCCAATGCGGCGAATTCAACGGTCGCGGCGGGAGCGGTGAAGTCGAGCACGGCATGGGCCTTTGCAAACACCTCGAGAGGGTCGTTGCTGACCTCGATCCCGACGGGCTGACCGCCCATCGCGACGCCGATGTCCTGCCCGACCCATGCATGGCCTTCACGTTCAACGGCGCCGACAAGCGTGGCGCGGTCACTTTGCAGAACGGTACGGATGAGCATCTGGCCCATGCGGCCCGACGCCCCCGTCACGGCGCATCCCGGCAAATCAGTCATTTCGTGCACTCCGAAGTTTCCGCGGCTTCCATAGCGCGGCGAAGACAGGGCAGACAATCTCGAAGTTGGCACATCAGGATGCGCTTTTTCCCGGGCGCGGGCGCCGGGCTGCCGGTTTGCCGCTTGGCAAATCCGGTCATAGCGCTTAGATCCGCCTCATGGCTAGGAACAGGTCACATGACGGGGCAGGCCCCTCGCAACGGCAACTCCGCGTCGGGGAACTGGTACGGCGGACGTTGTCCGACGTTCTGATGCGGGGTGACATTCACGACCCCGACTTGAACAGGCTTTCCGTCACGGTCGGCGAGGTCCGTGTTTCGCCCGACCTGAAGCTTGCCACCGCGTATGTCCTGCCGCTGGCAGGCGAGGGTCAGGGCGAGATCATCGACCTGCTGGCCCGGAACAAGGGGGAATTGCGGCGGATCATCGGCAAGAAGCTGGCGCTGAAATTCACTCCCGACCTGCGCTTCCGTCTGGACGAGACATTCGACCAGATGGATGAGACCCGACGGCTCTTCGCGCAAGAGAAAGTGCGCCGGGATGTGGAGGGGTAGCGCGGCCCTCGCCGGCCTGTGCTGTATCTTCGCAACGACGGGGCCCGCCACGGCCGTGGAATGCCGAGTGACGACGCATACCGGGCATGACTTTACCATCTGCGAGGTGGTTCCCCCGCGGGACGACCTTCGTCTTTTCCTGCGTCATCCCGAGACGGACAAGGTGCTGGGCACGTTCACGAATGTCGAGGCGATGCTCGAACGCCCGCTGCTTTTCGGGATGAATGCCGGCATGTATCACTCGGACAGGCGGCCGGTCGGACATTACGTCGAGAACGGTCGAACGCTGAGCCCTGTCATCAGCCGTGACGGCCCCGGCAATTTCGGCTTGCTGCCCAACGGCGTATTCTGCATCCGCGAAAACACCGCCCGCGTGATCGAGACACGGCGTTTCACCGCGGACTCGCCCGAATGCGACTTTGCCACCCAGTCCGGCCCCATGCTGGTCATCAACGGGCAACTGCACCCCAGATTCCTGCCGGACAGCGACAGCCGTTACATCAGGAATGGCGTCGGCACCACGGCGGATGGGCGGCGGGCCGTTTTCGCCATATCCGAAACGCCGGTCACTTTTCATGTTTTCGGCACGCTTTTCAGGGACGTTCTGGAAACACCACAGGCGCTTTACCTCGATGGCAACATCTCGCGGCTTTACGCGCCGCGACTCGGCCGCCGGGATGGCGGCTTCCCGATGGGGCCGATTGTCGGCGTCGTTTCCGCCGATGAGTGACGCTACGGTGTGCTGATTGACAGCCTTCCGGGCTTGCGCTACGCCGCCGGCTTCACCGTGACATGAGGCGACGAGATGGCACGCAAACGCAAGGGCCGCGATATTTCCGGATGGCTGGTTGTCGACAAACCGCGCGGGATGACCTCGACAGCCGTGGTCAACAAGGTGCGGTGGGCCCTGCAAGCCAAAAAGGCCGGCCATGCCGGGACGCTGGATCCTGACGCGACGGGCGTGCTGGCCGTTGCCCTTGGCGAAGCGACCAAGACCGTGCCCCACGTGACGGACGCGCTCAAGTGTTATGCGTTCACTGTCCGGCTCGGGCAGGCCACGAACACCGACGATGCCGAGGGCGAGGTGATCGCCGAGAGCGATGTCCGCCCCTCAGACGACGAGGTCAAGTCCGCGCTCGGTGCTTTCGTCGGCGAGATCATGCAGGTGCCGCCGAAATACTCGGCCGTCAAGATCGACGGTGAACGCGCCTACAAACTCGCGCGCGACGGCGAGGATTTCGAGGTGGAGGCAAGGCCGCTCTGGGTCGAGGAACTGGTCATGACGGGTCGCCCCGATGTCGATCACGTGACGCTCGAGATGACCTGCGGCAAGGGCGGGTACGTGCGGTCCATTGCCCGCGACCTGGGGGCGGCCTTGGGCTGCCACGGGCATGTCACGGAATTGCGGCGCCTTTGGTCGGGGCCTTTCGACGCGGAAGACGGCGTGACGGTGGAAGAGATCGACGCCATGGCGCAAACACCCGACCTGGATGCCCGGATTCGCCCCCTTGAGGACGGGCTGACCGACCTGCCCCGCGTCTCGTGCACGGACGAAGGGCTTGCCAAGCTGCGGAACGGGAACCCCGGCCTCGTGATCGCGACGGATGTCGAGTATGGCGAGGAATGCTGGGCAGCCCATGATGGCCGAGCCGTTGCGGTGGGCCGGTTCAAGGCCGGCGCCCTGCACCCCAGCCGGGTGTTCAACCAGTGACGGACACGGCGCACGACCCCGGCGGGAAGGTCCGGCTGAAATTGCCCGACGGCGTGACAGGCGGTGCCAGTTTTTCCCCTTGCGGCCGGTATCGGCGCGCGTTGACACGTGACTGGACACCGGCAAACGAGCCGCCCCGCGCCATCCTTTTCATCGGCATGAACCCCTCTGTCGCCAGCGCCGAGATGTCCGACCCGACCTGCCACAGGGAACTGATGTTCGCGCGCGACTGGGGGTATACCCGCTACCTCAAGGGCAATGTTCTGGACTGGCGCGCGACCTCGCCCAAGGACATTCCCGCGGATCCCGACTTGGCCATGAGCCCGGACAACATCCCGGCCCTGTTGGACATGGCGGATGAGGCGGCGGTGATCGTGCTGGCCTTCGGCAAGCTCCACAAGCGGTTCGGGCCGCTTGTCGGGCGCGTGCTCACGGCGATGCGGGCGACGGGAAAGCCCCTGAAATGCTTTGGCCTGAACAAGGACGGCTCGGCCAAGCATCCGCTTTACCTGCGCAAGGACTCACAGCTGATCGATTTCCCGGTGCCGGATGAGACGGCGGCGCCCGAACCCGATCCGGAACGCTGTCGCCGAAAGTGAAAAGGCGCCCCCGGCCGGGGGCGCCCTGGAGAGTACGACGCTGAGCGCCAGGAGCCTGCGTCAGTCCTCAGCGTCGAGCGGCAGGGCGACGAAACGCGGCTCGCCTGCGCGGCGCACGAGCAGCAGAACGGATTTCCGACCCGCTTCGCGCGCTTCGTCGATACGGTTGTCCAGATCACTGATCGTGACAAGTTTCTGCTGTCCCGCCTCGGTGATCACGTCGCCGGCGCGCATGCCTTTCTCGTAGGCCTCCGACAGCTGGTCGACATCCTTCACGACAAGGCCGGTCGCATCGCTGTCGAGTTCGAGTTGCGAACGCAACTCGTCGTCGAGCGGGCTGAGCGTGAGGCCGAACAGCTCCTTCTCGCTGGGCTCGGCGGGATCGGTGCCCGGCTGTGCGGCCGGCACCGCGCCCTCGGCCACTTCGCGGCGGCCCAGCGTCACCTTGAGCGTCTGCGTATTGCCATCGCGGAAGACGACCACGCGAACGGTCTTGCCGACGGCGGTGTTGCCCACCTGCCGGACAAGGCCGCGGGTATCCTCGACATCCTTGCCGTCAAAGGACACGATGACATCACCGGCTTTCATGCCTGCCTCGCGCGCCGGGCCGTCGGGGACATCCGTCACCAGCGCCCCGGCCACCTTTTCAAGGCCGATCGCTTCGGCCACATCCTCGCTGACGTCCTGAATACGTACGCCGAGCCAACCACGGCGGGTCTCGCCGAATTGCTGCAACTGGTCGACAACGCGCGTGACCACGTTGGACGCCATTGAGAACCCGATACCGATGGAGCCCCCGGTGGGGCTGAGGATCGCCGTGTTCACGCCGATGACCTCGCCATCGAGGTTGAACAGCGGCCCGCCGGAATTGCCGCGGTTGATGGCCGCATCTGTCTGGATGTAGTCGTCGTACGTGCCCGAGAGCGCGCGGTTGCGGGCCGACACGATACCTGCAGACAATGAGAACCCTTGGCCCAGCGGGTTGCCCATCGCGACCACCCAGTCGCCGACGCGGGCTGTGTCACTGTCGCCGAAATTGACGAACGGCAGCGGCTCCTCGGCCTCGACCTTGAGCAGGGCGATATCCGTCTTCGGGTCGGTACCCACGACGTCGGCCGCCAGTTCCCGGCCGGAATAGAATTCGACGACGATCTCGTCCGCGGATTCGATCACGTGATTGTTGGTCACGACGAACCCGTCCTCGGAGATCACGAACCCCGAGCCCAGCGCGGACGAGCGGCGTGGCCTGTCGCCACGTTCGTTCCGGTCCTGGAATTCTCGAAAGAAGTCCTCGAACGGGGAACCTTCGGGCACGATCGGCGACGGGCCGTCGCGTTGCGCAACGACCGTCGAGGTTGTGATGTTCACGACCGCCGGGCTGACACGTTCGGCCAAACCGGCGAAACTGTCGGGACGCGCCTGCGCGGCGATAGCCTGTGCCAGTATCAAGCCCACGGTGAGAGCCATCAACCACAACGCGCGTATCGGTCCGGGGTGGGTTTTCTGCATTGGAACTGCTTGGACTGTCACGCCAGGGTCTCCTTCGCTTGTCCTAATTTGGCATCGGTCCTGCCAATGCCCGGTGTACTCCACGTATGTAGGTGTGCTTCGCTCGCTCGCAAAGAAATGATCGCGGTCTCACGGTGATGTGACACGTGATCGGCGGTCAAGCGCCGAGCGTCTTGGCGGCCCAGACCAGAACCAGGCCTATGGCCAACGCGACAAGGCCCAGCATTCGCCGGGCCTCGTCCGAAAACTGGCTGAGCGCCGCGAGAAGCTGCTCGACGATCGAAGGGGCCAGCGCGTAGACCAGCCCCTCGACGACAAGTACCAACCCGAGAGCCAGTAGTGCGGTCTCGATCAATTCGTTGCCTCTTGGCCTTCTTCCTGACGGCTTTGATCCTGCTCCAGCCGTTCACGTTCGGCTTCGGGAAGGTCGGGCGAGATCTCGGATTCGGGCGCCATTTCGCGCAGCCGCTCGATGTCCAGATCGTCGATCGCGACTTCGGACAGCCCGTCGGCGCGGACCGACTTGAACATCTCGGCGAGGAATTCGCTATCCGGCGAGAAGACCAGCGTCGAGTTATCCCCCTGAAGCGAACGTTCCAATGCCGTGAGCGACCGGTAGAAAGCGAAGAAGTCGGGGTTGTTGCCGAACGCTTCGGCGTAGATGCGGTTACGCTCGGCATCCGCTTCACCACGCGTGATCTCGGCCTCGCGCTCGGCGTTCGAAACGGTTTCGACAACGGTCCGGTCTGCCGCGGCGCGCACGCGCTGCGCGGCCTCGTTACCGCGTGCGATCTCGTCGGCGGCCTCGCGTTCACGCTCGGCCCGCATCCGGGCGAAGGTCGCTTCGAGGTTCTGCTGCGGCAGGTTGGTTTGCTTCAGCCGGACGTCGACGATCGCGAGCCCGAGCCCCTCGGCGCTGGATCGCGCATTGTCACGGATGCGCCGCGCCAGATCGCCGCGCTGCGGTGACAGAATCGTGTCGGATGTGACCTGATCGGCGCCAAGAACCTCGCGGATCTGCGCGTTCAGGATGGAAGACAGCCGATCTTCCGCCGCGCGGATGCCCCCTACGCCGACAGCCTGGCGGAACTGCACGACGTCCGAGATGCGGTACCGCGCGAACGCGTCCACCACGAGGCGGCGGTCATCCGAGGGCGTCACCTCGATCGTGTCGGTATCGAAGGACAGGATACGGTCATCGTACCGTACCACCTCCTGAATGATCGGGATCTTGAAGCCGAGGCCCGGCTCTTCGACCACCTGCTTGATCTGGCCGAATTGCAGGACAAGCGCCTTCTGGCGTTCATCCACGATGAAAATGGCCGAGAGGATGCCGATCACGGCGAGCACCGCGACCGGCAGGAGAAGAGCGGTTTTGCGCATCAGTTCGACCCTTGACTGGTGTTGCCGGACGACATGCCGGACGTGTTGCTTGAGGATGTGCCATCAGTGTCGCGCGTGGACGAGCCCCCGCGGCGCAGTTCGTTGAGCGGCAGATAGGGCACCACGCCCTGCCCGCCCCCGGCGCCGGTATTGGCTTCGTCGATGAGCACCTTGTCGAGTTGGCCGAGCGTGCGCTCGACAGTTTCGAGGTACAGACGACGCTGCGTGACCTCGGGCGCGCGGTTGAACTCCTGTGCCACGGCAACGAACCGGCTGGCCTCACCGATCGCTTCGTTGACCACGCGGGCGCGGTACCCCTCGGCCTCTTCCAGCAGGCGGGCCGCATCACCACGCGCCTCGGCCAGAACACGGTTGGCATAGGCGTCGGCCTGCCGTTGCAGGCGGTCGCGTTCCTGTTCGGCGGCTTGCACCTCGCGGAAGGCGTCGATCACTTCGCGCGGGGGGTCGGCCGTATCAAGGTTGACACGCACGATGCTGATCCCGCTTTCGTAATCGTCCAGCGTCTCCTGGATGTTCTCGCGCGCCGTATCAGCGATCAGGCCACGGTCCCGGTTGAGGATCGGCGCCAGGTTGGCCGCCGCGATGATCTCGCGCATCGCCGCCTCCGACACGGCGCGGACGGTCAGCCGCGGGTCGCGGATGTTGAACAACAGTTTCGCCGGGTCGTTGATGTTCCAGACCACCTGGAAATCGATATCGACGATGTTGGCGTCGGTCGTCAGCATCAGCCCGTCGCGGTTATCGCCGCGCCCCATGCCGATATCCTCGGTCCGCTCGGAGGTCACGTTGACCACTTCGTGCGTCACGAGCGGCCACGGCGCGAAGTTCAGACCGGGCGTGCCGGTCGATGAATACTCACCGAGGAAGAGTTCGACGGATTGTTCCTCGGGTTTGACGGTGTAGAAGCTGGCCGCACCCCACAGCACGACGGCGATCAGGCCGCCGAGAATTAAGCCACCCCTGCCGAAAGACGGGCCACCCCCGTCACCGGATGTGCCGCCGCCACCGCCACCGCGCCCGCCCATGAGCACGCGCAACTGGTCCTGACCCTTCTTCATCAACTCGTCGATCTCGGGGATCTGTGGGCCACCACCCTCGGGGGGTTTGCGGCCGCCCCGGTCGTTGCCGCCGCGATCATCACCGCCACGGCCGCCGCCAGAATTGCCGCTGCCGCCCCAGGGGCCGCCAGAATGTCCAGCCATCTAAATCTTCCCTCTTTGTCGCGTCCCTCGGAACGTTCCTCACTAACCTGTGCAGGACAGGCAAAAAATCAAGCGCTTCGCGTCGGCTCTCGCATGGTCACGATTTCTTCCGACATGGTGGGGTGCACGGCCACGGTCCGGTCGAAATCCTCCTTCGTGGCGCCCATTTTCACGGCGATTCCCGCAAGCTGGATCATCTCGCCGGCGCCCGGCGCGACGATATGACAACCCAGCACGCGGCGCGTGTCCCGGCAGACGATCAATTTCATCAGCACACGGTCCGCCCGGCCTGCGAAACCCTGCTGCATGGGCTTGAAGGAAGCGGCGTAAACGTCGATCGGGCCCTTTTCCCGCGCGTCCTCCTCGGACAGGCCAACAGTGCCGAACTCGGGTTGCGTGAAAATCGCCGTCGGGATCAGCTCATGGTCAACCGGGGTGGGGGTGCCGTTGAACACAGTCTCGACGAAGGCCATGCCTTCGCGGATGGCAACCGGCGTGAGGTTCACGCGGTCCGTCACGTCACCGATCGCATAGACCGAGGGCACCGATGTCTGGCTGTACTCGTCAACGACGATCTCACCCCGGCGGCCCAGCGACACGCCGGCATCGGCCAGCCCCATGTCATCGGTGTTGGGCGCGCGGCCCGTGGCGAACATCACCTCGTCGAACATTTTCTCGGTCCCGTTGGTGGCCTTGACCCTGTAGCCGCCCCCGGTCTTTTCCATCGACAGGATATTGGTGCCCAGATGCAGGTCGACCCCGCCCGCGATCATCTCGTCGGCGATCAGGCCGCGGGCCTCCTCGTCGAACCCGCGCAGGATCTGCGCCCCGCGGTAGTACTGCGTCACGTCGACGCCCAGCCCGTTGAGGATGCCGGCGAATTCGCAGGCGATGTACCCGCCGCCGACGATCAGGATGGACCGCGGCAGGTCATCGAGATGGAAGATGTCATTGCTTGTCAGGCCATGCTCGGCGCCCGGAATGTCGGGCTTGACCGGCCGCCCGCCCGAGGCCACCAGCACGTGCTTGGCCGTCACGCACTCACCGGTGGACAATGCCACCGTGTGCGCATCCGCCAGCCGGGCACGGGCATCGAAGCTTTCCACGCCGTTTTTACTCAGGATGCCGCGATAGACACCTTCGAGCCGGTCAAGCTCGGCATGGAGTTTCCCCTTGAACGCGGGCCAGTCGAATCCGCCGGCGTGCACCGTCCAGCCGAACGCCTGCGCGTCGGCGATGGCGCCGGGAAATTCGGAAGCATAGACCATCAGTTTCTTGGGCACGCAGCCCCGGATCACGCAGGTGCCGCCGTAACGGTCCTCCTCGGCCAGCGCGACGCGCGCCCCGCCCTGTGCCGCCACGCGCGCGGCCCGGACGCCGCCGGAACCGCCGCCGATGACGAAAAGATCGTAATCGAATGCCATGGATGCCCCTTCGTTTCAGTCCTGAAGATCGGTGAAAAGGTTGTCGGATTCGACGAAATCCAGCCTGTCCTCCTCGACCGTGCCCTCGTTGATGTCGCGCGTTTCCACCCGGCCGTCGCCGAAACCGAGGATCACGACGTCACAGATGTCGATGAACAGTCCGTTCTCGACGACGCCGGGGACCTGGTTGAGCACCATCGACAACTGGTTGGCATTGCCGATGCGCCCCAGATGCAGATCGAGAATGTAGTTGCCTTCATCGGTGACGTAGGGCCGGCCGCCGTTCATCCGAAGCGTCGCGTCGCGGCCCAGCACGTCCATCGAGACGAGGAATTCCTCGATCAGCGACTTCGTGGTCTGCCAGCCGAAGGGGATGACCTCGACCGGAAGCGGGAAGGTACCGAGCGTTTCGACCTCCTTGCCGATATCGGCGATCACGATCATCTGGTCGGACGCTGTGGCGACGATCTTTTCCTGAAGCAACGCGCCGCCGCCGCCCTTTGTCAGGTTGAGGTTGCCATCGAACTCGTCAGCGCCGTCGATGGTGACGTCGAGCCACTTGGCCTCGTCGAGGCTGACAACGTCGATCCCGACCTCGCGCGCCAGTTCGGCTGTCCGGTTGGAGGTGGGCACCCCGGTGATGCGCATGCCGTCCTGACGCACCAGCTCCCCGAGGCAGCGGATCATCCACGCCGCGGTGGAGCCGGTTCCAAGGCCGACGCGCATCCCGTCCTCGACATAATCGACGGACCGTTTCGCGGCCACGAACTTGGCCTTGTCGATGGGTGACAATTCTCCGGTCATGGCAGCGACTCCCCGTTGATCACCGCGCTTATAGGCAAGATGTGCCGCGGGTGCGAGGGGGAATCGCCCGATCCGGCGCTCTGTCAGTGGGCCGCCCGGCCTGGCGCCAGCAGGATATCCCCGTGCGGCATGACGCGCGTCGATGGCGGGGGATCGCCGGCGCGCGCGCCACCGGTGACAAGGATGACCACGACGCAAAGCAAGAGGATCAGCGGTGCGAACTTCATTCCATCCTCCGGTCGGGCCCGCGGCCCATTTTGCCGTCTTGCCGATAGAATGGGGGCGAGTCGGTTACGCCGGGATTAACACATGCCGGTTCCATCCCGGGCGACGGTCGCAATCCGGCATGATCAATGCGTGCAATCTGTTAGGGTGGCGGCATGTCAGTTCCATACCGCCTGCATTACGCGCCGGACAACGCGTCGCTGATCGTTCGCCTCGCGCTCACCGAGATCGGCCAGCCTTTCGAGACGGTTCTTGTGAACCGCGCCGCCGGGGCACAGCTTTCGGCCGCCTATCTCGCGCTCAATCCGAACGGGCTGATCCCCGTGCTGGAAACGCCCGACGGGCCCATCTTCGAGACCGGGGCGATCCTGCTGTGGCTGGCCGACCGGCACGGGCAACTGGCCCCCGCCCCCGACAGCCCGGAACGTGCCGCATTCCTGAAATGGCATTTCCGCGTCGCGAACACGCTGCATCCCGCGCTGCGGATGCGGCTCAGGCCCGACCGGTACACAGGCGCGGACACGGCCGCGCAAGCGGCTTTGCGCGCACACATGAAAACCGAGATCGCCGGTGAACTGGACAAGCTGGAGAAGGTGGCGGGCACGGGACCGGGCTGGTTGGGGGGACCGGCGCCATCGGTCATCGACTTCTACCTCGCCTGCCTGCTGCGGTGGCTCACGCTCTACCCCGCGCCCGACGGCGGGGCCGGGTGGCTCGACCTGCGCGACTGGCCGCACTTGCACGCCATGGCGGCGCGTCTGGAACATTGCCCGAGCGTCCGGGCTGCGATAAGGGCGGAGGGGCTGGGG
>JAVLCJ010000089.1:0-11938 GCA_031580875.1 Roseovarius sp. | reverse complement strand
GGACAGCGCGGGCGCGATGAAACGGACCGAACCGAACCCCGGCAAGATCGACCGCATATTTGCCAAGGCGGTCGAACGGCGCACGCGGGGCCGGCCGGGCCTCTACATGCAGAGCCGCTTTCCCGTGGAGGGGCGCGAGAACGGGCTGACCTGCGCGCAGTATTCGGTGTTCGAGGGGTTCGCGGACCTGTTCGAGAATTTCGAAAGCTGGCTGGCCAAGGTGACGGGCACGCGCGTGCATGGTCACCTGTTCGCGCCGGAGCGTGCCGAATTTTCCGAGCGCCAGACCGTGATGAACGGCGCGCTGAGCGACAGCGCGGCGCTGCGCGATTACAACAAGCGCGCCTTTCTGGCCAGCCTGATCTGGAACACCCGCGGTGAACGGCAATGTTTCCAGTTCGGCCCGGGTGATCACATCCGGGATGTCGAATGGGACATCGCCAAGGATCCGAATGCGCAGATCTCGGTCATTACCGGGGCGTGGGCCGTGCCGCTGTTCAAGTCCAACAGGAATTTCGCCGATATCCGGCAGGAGGCCGCGACGCTGCAACAGGTGGAAAGCAAGCATCTGGAGGTTCTGCGCGCCCCCTGGACGAAGGCGCGGGTGCGCATCTGGTCGATGGCGGAATTCATCGAGGCGCCGATGGAGCCCTTGCAACTGATCATCGACGAGATCGGCCAGCAGAATGCGCGCGGGCTGGCCGAAGTGCCGCGCATGTCCGACCTGACGGGATTCGGCCAGTTCCTGCAGAACCTCAAGAACCAGGGCATGCATCCTTACCTGATGGGCGATTTCCCTGTCGAGAAGCGCGTGAGCGAACCGGCCGCGACCGCCCGCAAGCCCTACCCGGTGCGGTGACGCGGGATGGCGGCCAAGTTCGACTACTTCGTTGTGTTCGCGGAAATGCGCACCGGGTCCAACTTCCTGGAGGCGAACCTCAACACCTTCGACAGTTTCCAGTGTCACGGTGAAGCGTTCAACCCGCATTTCATCGGCTATCCCAACAGGGACGAGATACTGGGCATCACGCAGCCCATGCGCGAGCAGGCGCCGGGGCGCCTGATCGGGGCGATCAAGGGACAGTCCGAGGGTCTGGGCGGCTTCCGTTTCTTCCACGATCACGACCCCCGGGTTCTGGACATCTGCCTTGATGATCCGCGCTGCGCCAAGGTGATCCTGACGCGCAACCCGGCGGAAAGCTATGTGAGCTGGAAGATCGCGCAGGCCACGGGGCAGTGGAAGCTGACCAACGTCAAGCGCCGCCGCGCCGCCAAGGCCGTTTTCGACGCCGACGAGTTCGAGGCGCATGTCGCGCGGTTGCAGGAATTCCAGGTTTTTCTGCTGAACCATCTTCAAAGGACGGGGCAGACGCCCTTTTACGTGGCCTACGAGGATTTGCAGGATGTGGACGTGATGAACGGGCTGGCGCGGTTCCTGGGGTCCGACGAGCGGCTGGAGGCGCTGGACGCGTCGCTGAAGAAGCAGAACCCGAGCCCACTGCGCGACAAGGTCGAGAATTACGAGGAAATGGAGCGCGCACTGGCCGGGCTGGACAGGTTCAACCTGACGCGGACGCCCAATTTCGAACCGCGGCGCGGCCCGGCTGTGCCCGGCTTCGTCACCGGGGCGCGCGCGCCGCTGGTCTACATGCCGGTGCGCGCGGGGCCGGAGGCCGAGATCTGCGCGTGGCTGGCCGCGCTGGACGGGGTCGCGCCCGAAACGCTGCCGACCAAGCTGAACCAGAAGGCGTTGCGCCAGTGGAAGCGCCGCAAGCCGGGGCATCGCAGCTTCACGGTGTTGCGTCACCCGGTGGCGCGGGCGCATGCAGCCTTCTGCAGCCGGATCCTGCCGCGGGGGGCGGGGAGTTTTTCGGATATCCGGCGCACGCTTCGCAATTTCCACAAGGTGCCGATCCCGGGCGGTGGGCCCGACGAGAGCTATGACAAGGCCGCGCATCGGGCCGCCTTTGTTGCCTTTCTCGAATTCCTGCGGGCCAACCTTGCCGGGCAGACCAGCATCCGGACGGACGCGCACTGGGCCACGCAGGCGTCCGTTCTTCAGGGGATGGCGCAGTTCGGGGTGCCCGACATGGTGATCCGCGAAGACGAGATGGGGGCCTACCTGCAGGCGATCGCGCGCCAAGTGGGATACCCGACGCCGCCCCGGCCGGAGCGGGGCGCGGCCGACGTGCCGTTCGCGCTGGACGAAATCTACGATTCGGAGATCGAGACGCTTGTCAGCACGATCTATCAGCGGGATTACATGATGTTCGGCTTCCGCCCCTGGGCGTGACCGTGACGGTGCCGCGCCGGCTCAGGCCGCCTGAACGGCCTGAGCTTCGGTAAGGATGGTATAAAGCGTTGCCGGATCCGAATTGGCGCGCAGCTTGGCGCAGACCGACGGATCGCGCAGCGTGCGTGAGACCAGTGCCAGCGCCTTGAGGTGTTCGACACCGGCGTCGCGCGGGGCAAACAGGGCAAAGGCAAGGTCGACCGGCTGTCGGTCAACGGCGTGAAAGTCGATCGGCTTGTCCAGAAGAACCATCACGCCGACAACCTGCTCGACACCGTCGATCCGGGCGTGTGGCAGTGCAACGCCGTTGCCCACCCCCGTCGGCCCGAGGCTTTCACGTTCCTGCAGCGCCTCGACGGCGGCCGACTGGTCGATGCCGTACGCGACCTCGCCGATGCCGGCGATTTCGTGCAAAAGGCGTTTCTTGCTGGACGCAGAAGACAACAGGCGTACGGCCTCAGGCTTGAGGATCATCGGCAAATCCATTTCTTGTATCTCTCCGACAGGTGTCACCTGTGGGGACGTGGCCCCGCGTTCTTCAGGGATCGATCCAGCCTATGTTGCCGTCATCGCGGCGATAGACCACGTTCAGCCCTTCTTTACCCTCGTTTCGAAAGACAAGGACCGGGGCGCCGGCGAGTTCCATCTGCATGACCGCTTCTCCGACGGAGAGGGACGGAATCTGGGTTTCCATCTCGGCCACGATTATGGGCTGCAGGCTTTCAGGTTCCGATTCTTCGCCTTCGGTTTCAGTCGCGAGGATATAAGAGGACGCGCCGGAGAGTTCAACCGGCGCGACGCGCTCGCGGTGGTGATCTTTTAGGCGCCTTTTGTACCGCCTGAGTTGTTTTTCCATCTTTTCGCAACAGCCATCGAAGGCGGAATAAATCTCGTGGGACTTGGCACTGGCTTGCGCGGTCAGCCCCGTCGACAGATGCACAATGGCTTCACAGACGAATTCGCTGGCGTTCTTGGAGAAAATGACATGCGCATCGGTCGGACGCTCGGCATATTTCGCCACGGCGGCGCCGAGCTCATCTTCGACATGCGTTTGCAGGGCCTGGCCCACGTCGATCTGCTTTCCACTGATTTGATAACGCATCGTAACTCCTTCGATTGGACATCTCGGGCCAACACGGGCGCGTCGGCGCCCGGGTGGTCGTCAGCCGTCGATGCGGGTAGGCGGCATTCGGTCAGCCTGTCCTGAACCGGGCCCGGGCTCGCGGGGCCACAGCGGGAACAGCCGGTTGTGCACGTATGCCATACCGCAATTGAGGGGGTTCGCGGCTGTCTTGTCAATGGCGATCGACGTGGCCCCGAGAAATTCCGCGTGATCCCGCGGGTGTCAGAAGATCCGGAAATTCTCGCCCAGATAGACGCGGCGCACGTTCTCGTTCTTCACGACGTCATCCGGTGTGCCCGACATCAGCACCTGTCCGTCGTGCAGGATATAAGCGCGGTCCACGATTTCCAGCGTCTCGCGGACGTTGTGATCGGTGATCAGCACGCCGATTCCCCGCTTTTTCAGATCGGCCACGAGATGCCGTATATCGCCCACCGAAATGGGATCGACGCCGGCAAACGGCTCATCGAGCAGCAAGTATCGCGGATCCGCGGCGAGGCAGCGGGCAATCTCGACGCGGCGTCTTTCACCGCCCGACAATGCCAGCGCGGGGGCGCGGCGCAAGTGCTCGATGGAGAATTCCGACAACAGCTCTTCGAGCCGCTCGCGGCGCTTGTGCGCATCGGGCTGGGATATGTCGAGAATTGCGAGGATGTTGTCCTCGACGGACAGGCCGCGGAAGATCGACATTTCCTGCGGCAGGTAGCCGATGCCCATCTTGGCGCGACGATACATCGGCAGGTTCGTGACGTCGCGCCCGTCGATCAGAACGTGGCCGCCCTCGGGATAGATCAGCCCGGCGATGGCGTAGAACGTCGTCGTCTTGCCCGACCCGTTGGGCCCGAGCAGGGCCACGACCTCGCCCTGTTGCAAGTCGAGCGAGACATCGCGGATCACGACGCGTTTCTTGTAGCTCTTGCGCAGGTTCTCGACCCTCAGGCCGGTATTCTCGTGCGCGACATGCAGGGCGGGGCGGGCCATGGGCTAGTTGCCGTCCTGCGGCTGTATCACGGTCTTGACGCGTCCGCTCATGCGGGCGGTGCCCGCGCGGGTATCCACGAACATCGTTTCGGCGGTCAGGGAATTGGCGCCCTGTACGAGCAGGACATCGCCCTGCATCCGGATGACCCCGGTGGTGATGTCGTAATCGGCGCGGCTGGCCTCGGCGGCGTCGGGGCCGCTGACCAGCGTGACGCCGCCGGTGGCGCTGAGGCTTTCGATACCGCTCTGGTCTTCGAGGTACTTGACCTGCACGCGGGGCGCGCTCAGCCGCATTTCCCCCTGACCGATCGTGACATTGCCGGTGAAGACGGCCGAGCCGCTGCCCTGATCCACGGCGAGATCATCGGCTGTCACCTCGACGGGCAGGGTGCTGTTCTGCTGCGTGCTGCCAAAGGCCACCTGCGCGCCCTGCGCGGTGGCGGCAAGCGGGGCGATCACGACGAAAAACGCGGCGGCAAGAGTTTTTGAACGAAACACGGGGGGTCAATCCTTGGGTCTGTCGGGCCGGTATATCAGCTTCACGCCGTCGGTGAAAAGCAATTGTGCCGCGCCGGGCGTATCCCCGTCGCTGAGGATCATGCGCCCCGCCGTCAGTTCACCCGGCGGGCCGGTCCCCGTCACGGCGCCCGCGGTTTCGGCGCGCAGCCTGTCGATCCGCGCGGTGAGCGTGTCGGTCGAGATCGTGTAGCCCGTCGTCGTCACGACACTGACATTGCCTTGCAGGCGCGCTGTCCCGTCGTTCTGGCGCAGGTCCGCGTGATCGGCCTGAATGTCGATCGCGCCGCCGGCGGTGAGACGGATGTTCGCCGTTACTCCGTCGGCGCGCAACCCGGCCGCGTCGTCGGGTGCCGGGCGCGCGGTGGCGGCGCGGACCATGATCTGGTCACCGCCCCGTGTCACGCCCGCGAAGGTCGGGTTGGTGGCGCCCAGATCATGCGCGCGTTTTTCAAGGTCGATCTGGCTTACCGGCACGGATTTGCCGGGATCGACGGTGCGCGAGATCAGGAAAAGGGTGGACAACAACCCCAGTGCCGCCATCGGCAGGATTATTTTCATCCATGCCACGAGGCGGGAATGGAAGTTGTCGTATCGCGCCATCAATGTGCGAAGATATCCACCTCGGGCCAGCCCGCAAGGTCCAGCCGTGCGCGCGTCGGCAGGAAATCGAAACAGGCCCGGGCCAGATCGGTGCGCCCTTCGCGGGCAAGCCGCAGGTCCAGCTCCTCGCGCAGCCGGTGCAGGTGCAACACGTCGGACGCGGCATAATCGAGCTGCGCCTCGGTCAGCGTTTCGCTGCCCCAGTCGGACGATTGCTGCTGTTTCGAGATGTCGACGCTCAACAATTCCTGCAGCAGGTTCCTGAGGCCGTGCCTATCGGTGTAGGTGCGCACCAGCTTGCTGGCGATCTTGGTGCAATAGACAGGCGCGGCAAGCGCGCCGAACGCGTTGTACATCGCCGCGATGTCGAAACGCCCGAAATGGAAGAGCTTGAGCACGTCGGGATCGGTCAGAAGCGCCGACAGGTTCGGCGCGGCGGTCTGGCCGCGCGCGATCTGGACCATGTGGGCGTTGCCGTCCCCCCCTGACAACTGCACGACGCAGAGCCTGTCACGATGCGGGTTCAGCCCCATGGTTTCACAGTCGATGGCCACGACAGGCCCCAGTTCGAGCCCGTCGGGCAGGTCATTCTGATGCAAATGGTTCGCCATGGACGTCTTTCGTGGCTGTTCGGGTTGGCGTGCTGGTTAGTCGGTTTTGGTGTTTCCCTCAAGCGGTAGTTGCCCGTGCGGATCGCCCGGTCGTGGCGATGCCGCTTGCGGTCGCGGGCGTGCTCGGCCATTTAAGCGGGAGAACCGGATGCGAAAGGGAAAACATGAGCGGACCTCTTGATGGCCTCGTGGTGCTGGACCTCAGCCGGGTACTTGCCGGGCCGACCTGCACGCAGCTCCTTGGTGACCTCGGGGCGGAGGTGCTGAAGATAGAGCACCCGGAAAACGGTGACGACACGCGCAGCTGGGGCCCGCCATTCGCGTTGGACGACGCCGGTGAGCCCACGGACCTTTCGGCCTATTTCATGTGTGCCAACCGAAACAAGAAATCGGTCGCCATCGACCTGAGAACACCCGAGGGGCAGGCGGCCGTGCGCCGGCTGGCGGCCCGTGCCGACGTCGTGGTTGAAAACTTCAAGCCCGGGGGGCTGCGGAAATACGGGCTGGATCCGCAGACCCTCTGCGACGTTCACCCGGGGCTTGTCTATTGTTCCATATCGGGTTTCGGGCAGACCGGGCCGAACAGCGACAAGCCGGGCTACGACCTGATGGCGCAAGGCTTCGGCGGCATCATGAGCCTGACGGGCGAAGCGGACGGCGAACCGATGAAGGTGGGCGTGGCCGTGGCGGACGTGGTTTGCGGGCTTTATGCCGCGACGGGGATCCTTGCGGCGCTTCGCCATCGCGATGCCACGGGCGAGGGTCAGCACATCGACCTCGGGCTGGTGGACACGCAGATGTCATGGCTGATGAACCAGGGGCTGAACTACCTGACATCGGGCAAGGTGCCGATGCGGGCGGGCAACGCGCATCCAAACATCGTGCCTTACCAGGTGTTCGCCACTCGCGACGGGTACGTGATCGTCGCGGTCGGCAATGACAGCCAGTACGCCCGGTTCTGCGATTTCCTCGCGCGTCCGGATTATGCCGAGGACCCGAGGTTCGCGACCAACCAGGCCCGGCTGGAGCACCGAGACACGCTGGTGCCGCTGCTGGCCGCCGAGCTGGCGCGGTTCACCAGTGACGAGGTGACGGCGGGGCTGCAGGGGCGCAAGGTGCCCGTGGGCCCGGTCAACACGATCGACGCGGCGCTGCGCTCGGACCAGGCGGTGGCGCGGGAAATGACCGTGACCCTGCCTGCGCCGCAGACAGGCAAGGGCGAGGTCGAGTTGCTGGGCAACCCGCTGAAATTCTCGCGTACGCCGGTGAGTTACCGCAGCGCACCGCCCGCGCTCGGGGCCGATACGGACGAGGTTTTCGCCCGGTACGGGGAGGAGTGCTGAGCCGCGTCACGGGGGCGCAAAGGCGAACGCCCCGCCGCGCACGGGGCGGCGGGGCGTTCTGAATGGCCGGGGCGCGGCGCGGGCCGTCAGACGAAGAACTGGCCGCCGTTGGCCGAGATCGTCGACCCGTTGATGAAGCCCGCGTCATCCGAGGCGAGGAAGCTGACGCAGCGCGCGATTTCGTCGGGCTCGCCCAAACGGCCGGTGGGAATCTGGGCGATGATGGAGTCGCGGACCTTTTCCGGAACGGCCATGACCATCTCGGTCGCGATGTAGCCCGGGCAGACCGCGTTGGCGGTAATGCCCTTGGACGCGCCTTCCTGCGCGAGGCTCTTGACGATACCCAGATCGCCGGCCTTGGTGGCGGCATAGTTCACCTGGGCGAACTGGCCCTTCTGACCGTTGATCGAGGAAATGACGACGATCCGGCCGAAGCCACGTTCGCGCATCCCCGGCCAAACCGGATGGATCGTGTTGAAGACGCCCGTAAGATTGGTGTCGATCACTTCCTGCCATTGTTCCGGCGTCATCTTGTGGAACGGCGCGTCGCGGGTGATGCCCGCATTGGCGACGACCACGTCGATCGGGCCGATCTCTTCCTCGACCTTGGCGATGCCGGCCTTGGATTCGGCGTAGTCGCCGGCATTCCACTTGTAGGTCTTGATGCCGGTTTCCTCGGTGAACTTGGCCGCGGCCTCATCATTGCCGGCATACGTGGCGGCCACGTCGTAGCCCTTGGCCTTGAGCTCTTTCGAGATGGCCGCGCCGATTCCGCGCGAGCCGCCGGTGACGAGTGCAGTTCTTGCCATGGTTTCCTCCAGTCTGGCTTAATCCGTTCGGTAACTCTGTTACTATTGCAAAGCTGGCATGCGCAACATTGTTGCGCCTAGAATTTTCCGTCTGTGCGGCAATGACCCGCCGCGTGTCGGATGCTGCACCCTGCAAGGCGGGGCCGGGGGCTGCCGTCAGGTGCCCCCGGCCCTCATGCGTGGCGCTGTACCCCTTGGGTATCAGGGGCGTTCGACGCACATCGCGACACCCATCCCGCCGCCGATGCACAGGGTCGCCAGACCCTTCTTGGCGTCGCGGCGCTTCATTTCGAACAGCAGGGTGTTCAGGACACGGCAGCCCGAGGCGCCGATCGGGTGGCCGATGGCGATGGCCCCGCCGTTGACGTTCACGATATCGGGGTTCCAGCCCATGTCCTTGTTCACGGCGCAGGCCTGCGCGGCGAACGCTTCGTTCGCTTCGACGAGATCGAGATCACCGACCGACCAGCCCGCCTTTTCCAGCGCCTTGCGGCTGGCATGGATCGGCCCGACGCCCATCACCGACGGATCGAGCCCCGCCGTGGCGTAGGACGCGATGCGCGCCAGCGGTTCGATGCCGCGCTTGTCGGCGTCCTCCGCGCTCATCAGCAGGGTGGCCGCCGCGCCGTCATTGAGGCCGCTGGCATTGGCGGCGGTCACGGTGCCGTCCTTGGTGAAGGCGGGGCGCATTTTCTGCATCGCCGCCATATCGGCACCGTGGCGGATGTATTCATCCTTGTCGACGACGGTTTCGCCCTTGCGGGACTTGATGGTGAAGGGGATGACCTCGTCATCGAATCGGCCCGCCTCCTGGGCGGCTTCGGCCTTGTTCTGGCTGGCCACGGCGAATTCGTCCTGCGCCTCGCGGCTGATCTGCCATTGCTCGGCCACGTTCTCGGCCGTCTGGCCCATGTGGTAGCCGTTGAAGGCGTCCCAAAGACCGTCGCGGATCATCGTGTCGATATATTTCATGTCGCCCATCTTGTGCCCGGCACGCAGATGCGCGGCGTGGGGGCTCAGCGTCATGCTTTCCTGGCCGCCGGCGCAAACGATGCTGGCATCGCCAAGCTGTATGTGCTGGGCGGCCAGCGCGACCGAGCGCAGGCCGGAGCCGCAAACCTGGTTGATGCCCCAGGCCGCGCTTTCGACGGGCAGGCCGGCATTCACATGCGCCTGCCGGGCCGGGTTCTGACCCTGTGCCGCGGTCAGCACCTGCCCGAGGATGGTCTCGCTCACCTCGGACTTGTCGATGCCGGCGCGTTCGACAACGGCCTCCAGCACGGCGGTGCCCAGGTCATGGGCGGGCGTTGTTGCGAAAGATCCCCCGAAAGAGCCGACGGCGGTACGCGCCGCGGATGCGATTACTACGTTGGTCATGTATGTCCTCCACCAAATGCGTCATGGCCGAGGAGTGCCTGGAATCACATCAAGTGCGGGTCCCAGATTCCCCCGCCGCTCGAACGTTTCATAGCGCAAGTGCCGCGTTGCGGCAACTGACCGTGTATCACATCTCAGGCGCTGGCCCGGTCCCGGCTGTCGTCCAGCCATGGCGGGCGCACCGTGGGCGCGCCGAAATAGTACCCCTGAAGGCAGTCGATACCCATTTCGGTGAGGTAATCGGCATCCTCGGGCCGTTCGACGCTTTCGGCGACGGTGACCATGTCGAACTGTTCCGCGATGGAGGCGAGCGCGGCGCTGAGGATCTGGTTGTCGGGATTTTGCGCGATCCCGCGGATGAATTGCCCGTCGATCTTGAGAATGTCGAAGTAGAAATCCCGTAGATACCTGAACGAGGTGTAGCCCGCGCCGAAATCATCCAGCGCGAAGCTGATCCCCTCGCTTTGCAGGTCGTTCATGAAGCCGACCACGAGCTCGGGCACCAGCATCGCGGAGCCTTCGGTGATTTCGAGAATGAGCCGTTCCCCGATGGTGGGCCCGCGGTCAAGCCCGCGTTTCAGGATGCGGTTCCAGCGCGGATAACCGATCGACCGCGCCGACATGTTGATCGACAAGCGCAGGTCGGGGTAGGCGGCCAGCGTGTGCAGCCCCTTTTCCAGTGCAAGGCAGTCGACGATTCGCCCCGTTTCCGTTTCCTCGATCGCGTGGATGAAATCACGCGCCGGGATGATCCGGCCCGTTTCGTCGAGCACGCGGATCAGGCCCTCGTAAAAGGCGGCGTTGCCCTGCGAGCCGGCGGGGACGATGGCCTGGTAGGCCAGCATCACCTCGTTGTGGCGCACGGCCTGATCCACCATGTCGATGATCGACCGGTCGCGCGACATCGTGGCATATGACAATGGATTGTCGTGACCGGCCGGGATATCGGCCCACTTGCCGCGTTTCCTGCGCCTCATTCCGTGCCTCCGGCTGTAACTCGTTCACAGGCTGCGGCATTCGCGCTAAGGAAGGGTTAAATGGCGGGTTTGCCTGGAATTATGCGGGATGAGAGGTGACCGATCATGGAAAGGTGCGGCTGGGTCGGATCGGATCCCATCTATCTGGCGTATCACGATACCGAGTGGGGCGTGCCCGACCATGACAGCCGCCGACTGTGGGAGAAGCTGGTGCTCGACGGGTTCCAGGCCGGGTTGAGCTGGCTGACGATCTTGAAAAAGCGCGATAATTTCCGCGCCGCGTTTGCCGGGTTCGACCCCGATGTCATTGCCGGATGGGGTGAAGACAAGGTATTGGAACTGCTTGATAATCCCGGGATCGTGCGGCATCGGGGCAAGATCGAGGCGACTATCGGCAACGCCCGGGTCTGGCAGCGGATCGAGGCCGAGCAGGGCTTTGACCGCTACCTGTGGGATCACGTTGGCGGCGCACCGATCCAGAACCGGTGGGTGCGCCTGTCGGAGGTGCCGGCCGAAACCGGGATTTCCCGCGTGATTTCAAGGGATTTGAAGAAAAGAGGCATGAAATTCTGCGGTCCCACCATCGTCTATGCCTTCATGCAGGCCGTGGGCATGGTGAACGATCACCTGGTCACCTGCCCGCGTCATGCGCCGGTCGCGCGGCTGGGGCGGTAGCGCGTCCGCATCACGTCGGTTTCGCGGCGGTCCGGCACGGGGCAGCTTGACAGGCCTGTCGCGAAGCCTCATATCCGTCAAGACGCTGCGCAGCCGCGTGAGCTTGCCGTGCCCGGGTCCGGGCCATCAGCGCCCAGCAGATTTCAGTTCCCCATCACGCAGGGTTCCTGACGCGACGGCCGGACGGGGCGGGAGACGCCCCCCTGTTCCGAGGCCCCGTGAACCCTTGTGTGGTCGCCTTGCGGCCATGCCCAACGGCTGCCGAAGGCGGCCCATGAAGGATATCAATTGTTCGACTTCGACATGCTCGGCCTTGCGCCGACCCTCAACACCGCGCTCGCGCGGGCCAAACTCACCAACCCGACCCCGATCCAGGCCAAGGCGATCCCGCTTGCGCTGGAAGGGCATGACATCCTTGGCCTTGCGCAGACGGGCACGGGCAAGACGCTGGCCTTTGGCCTGCCGCTGATCGACAACCTGCTGGCGGCCCCGGGCAAGCCCGCGCCCCGGACGGCCAAGGCGCTCATCCTTGCGCCGACGCGCGAGCTGACCAACCAGATCGCGGACAACCTGCGCCCGCTGACGCAGGGCTCGAAACTGCGGGTCGTCACCGTGGTGGGCGGGCAATCC
>JAVLCJ010000088.1:0-11963 GCA_031580875.1 Roseovarius sp. | reverse complement strand
GTACACCGTGCCCGCGATATCAACGTCGGGGCTGCAAACATGTTTCTTGAACAAGCCAAGATTGATTTCGGTGCATTTCTTGGTGTGCGCATGGAAATTTTGATGTGCGCTGTAATCCTGCGCCCACGCGGACCCGGCCATGGACAGGGTGGTAACAAGGGTCGCTGCCGCCAGCGATTTGATCTGCTTCATGATAGGCATGTTGTACTCCAGTTTAAGGGGATGTGCCTGACCAACTTCTTTGACGGGGCCGGCTTCGTCGAACCTGTCATAGGTCTTACCGGGGGTATCTTTGGTAACTTTTTGGGGCTTTTGTTTTCGGATATGTGAGAAAGTCGTTAACGCTTTCCAGCGATCGTGGCGGCGGCCTGATCGAGATATACCTAAAAGGCGGTGATGGCCCATGAGGGCGGTATATCATGGCGGAGTCGAGTCGCCGTCAATTCCCGAAGAGAAAGGTATATGCCAGATGACGAAGGCGACCATCACGCCGTTGCCTGATCCATCGGGATTTTCGCTCGACGCGCTGGAGCCTGACGCATGGCTTGTCGATCGCATCCGTGCGCTGCCGGGCCGCAAGAGCGTCTATACCAACGGCTCGGCCCCCTATGCCGCCCGGGTGGTCGAGAAACGCGGCCTCGGCGGGTTGTTCGATGCGCTCTACGGCGTGGAACATGCCGGGTACAGGCCCAAGCCCGAGCGCGCGGCATTCGACGCCGTGCTGTCGCGCGACGGGCTGGCCCCCTGCCGCGCGGCCATGTTCGGGGACGAGCCGCGCAACATCGCCGAACCGCATGCACTGGACATGCGCACCGTCCATGTCGCGCCCGAACGGCACGATGCCGCGCATATCCACCACCATACCGATGATCTGGGCGGCTTTCTGTCGCGGCCTGTCTGACATCGCTGTCCTGCGGCGAAATGCGCCTTTCAAAACGCGATGGCGGTGATATTTGGCGCGACGAAGACATAAGAACAGGACGGTTGATGACAAGCGCGGAACATAACCCGACGGAAAACGCGCACACCCCCCATGACGAGCCGGCCAAGGACGTCGCGGCGTGGCCGATCATTCTGGGCGTGCTGTTGTTCGTGGCCGGCTGGGGCGCCAGTATCGCGCTCTGGGGTGTGCCGGGCCTCTATATCCCGGCGCTGGCCACCGTGCCGGTGATCTGGGGGTTGTTGATCGCGGTTTCACGGGGCTGACCCAATGCCGGGCGGGCCTTGTAAAGGGATGTGACGGGTGCCGAGCACGGATTGCGACATTCTTGTTTCCGGGGGCGGGGTTGCCGGCCTGTCTGCCGCCGCGGCTTTCGGCTGGGCGGGTTTTACCGTCATTTGCGTGGACCCCGCGATGCCGGTCACCGAGCGCGCGGCCGAGGGCGCGGACCTGCGCACGACGGCGTTCCTCCGGCCCTCGCGTGATCTGCTGGACAGGGTCGGACTCTGGCCGCGGCTGGACTCGCACGCGGCGCCGCTACACGTGATGCGGATCGTGGACGCGGGTGGCGAAAGCGCCGTGCCGCGCGTCGTCAAGGAGTTCGAGGCCAGCGACATCTCGGACGGGCCCTTCGGCTGGAACCTGCCCAATTGGCTCCTGCGGCGGGAGATGGTGGCGCGTCTGGACGCGCTGGATACGGTGGATTTCCGGCCCGGCGTGAGCGCCGAGACACTCTTTACCCGCACCAACGAAGCGCGCGTCGGGCTGAGCGACGGAACCCGCGTGCGCGCGCGCCTCGTGATCGCCGCCGACGGGCGCGCGTCGCCCATGCGTCAGGCCGCCGGGCTTGACGTTCATACCACCCGGTACGGACAAAAGGCGCTGGCCTTCGCCGTGACCCACCCGGTCCCCCACGACAACGTCTCGACCGAGATACACCGCAGCGGCGGCCCCTTCACCCTCGTGCCGCTGCCCGACCACGAGGGGCGCCCGTCCTCGGCCATCGTCTGGATGGAGGAGGGGCGCGAGGCCCTGCGCCTTGCCAACCTGCCCGTGGCCGAGTTCGAGGCGGCGATGAACGATCGGTCCTGCGAATTGCTGGGGCCGCTGACGCTGGCCTCGCGGCGGACAACATGGCCCATCATCAGCCAGATCGCCGCGCAGATGTGGTCGGAGCGTATCGCCCTGATCGCCGAGGCGGCGCATGTCGTGCCGCCGATCGGGGCGCAAGGGCTGAACATGTCGCTTGGCGACATCCGCGTGCTGCTCGATCTGGCCCGCGAGGCCCCGGCGCGGCTCGGGGATGCAGACATGCTCCAAACCTACCATCGTCGCCGCCACCCCGAGGTATCCCTCCGCGTGACGGGGATCGACGTGCTCAACCGCGCTTCGATGGCGCGATCCCGGCCCCTGCGCGACGCGCGCGCGACGGGGCTCGATGCGATCTATTCGCTCGGACCGGTGCGCAAGACACTGATGCAGCTAGGGCTCGGGGCGCGGGGCTGAGCCCCGCGCGCGCGTCCCGCGCGTCAGAGAACCTTGTCCAGAACGGCCTTCAGCCGCGCCTGTGTGCCTGCCACGTCATAGAGCTTGTCGAGCCCGAACAGCCCCAGACGGAAGGTACGGAACCCCTCGGGTTCGTCGCAGGCCAGAGGCACGCCGGCGGCAATCTGCATGCCCTCCGCGGCGAACCTGCTGCCGTTCTGGATGTCCGGGTCATCGGTGTAGCCGACGACGACACCCGGCGCGCCGAAACCGTCGGCGGCCACCGATGCCACGCCCTTCGTGGCCAGCATCGCGCGCACGCCGTCACCGAGGGCCCATTGTGCCTCGCGCAGCCTTTCGAACCCGTAATCGCGTGTTTCCTGCATGGTATCGCGAAAGGCCCGCAGCGCATCGGTGGGCATGGTGGCGTGATAGGCGTGCCCGCCGTTCTCATAGGCCTCCATGATGGCGCGCCATTTCTTCAGATCGATGGCAAAGCTGTCTGAAACGGTCGCGTCCAGCCGCTGCAACGCCCGGTCAGACATCATCACCAGCCCGGCCGAAGGCGAGGCCGACCATCCCTTCTGCGGCGCCGAGATCAGCACGTCGACCCCGGTCTTTTCCATGTCGATCCAGGCGCAGCCCGACGCGATGCAATCAAGCACCATGAGCGCGCCGACCTCGTGGGCGGCCTCGGCCAGTTGGGCGATGTAGCCGTCGGGCAGGATCAGCCCGGCCGAGGTCTCCACGTGCGGCGCGAAAACGGCGTCGGGCTTCGACTCGCGGATCCGGGCCGTGACGTCCTCGATCGGGGCCGGGACAAAGGGCGCCTGCGCCCCGTTGGCCGACTGGCGCGCCATGCAGACCGTCGTGTCGGCGGTGAACTTGCCCGCGTCGAAAATCTGGCTCCAGCGGTACGAGAACCAGCCGTTGCGCACGATCAGTGCATGGGCGTCGTGCCCGAACTGGCGCGCCACGGCCTCCATGGCGAAGGTGCCGCCGCCGGGCACGAGCGCGACGCCCCGCGCGTTGTAGACCTCTTTCAGCATCCCGGAAATGTCGCGCATCACCTGCTGGAAGCTCTGGCTCATGTGGTTGAGCGACCGATCGGTGAAGACGACCGAGAATTCCTGCAGGCCGTCGGGGTCGATATGATCAAGTAGGGCGGACATTGGTATCTCCTCTGGTTTGACCGGTTGCTAGCGTGCCGGCGCCGGAATGGCAAATGCCCGCGCCCGGGGCTCAGCCGATGGGGCCGGGGCGGCGTTCCTCGGACAGCAGCACGTTGGCCTCCACGTCGCCCACGCCCGGCAGCATCATGATGCGCCGCCGCAATACGCGCTCGAAATCCGAGATGTCGCGCGCGACGACGCGCAGCCGGTAATCATAAAGGCCAAGGATATGTTCCACCGTCTGCACCTCGGGGATGGCCGAAACCGCGCGTTCGAAATCCCCGATGCTGACGCGGCCCTTGGTGGCCAGCTTCACGCCCAGAAAGACGGTGACGCCGAAGCCCAGCTTTTCGCGGTCGAGATCGAGCCGCCGGCCCTTGATGACGCCGCTGTCGTGAAGGCGCTTGATCCGCCGCCATGCCGCCGGCTGCGACAGTCCCAGCTTGCGGCCCAGCGTGCTGGCGCTCTGCGTGGCGTCGCGAGCCAGTTCCCGCAGGATCCGCCGGTCTGTGGTGTCAAGGTCGATCACAGCGGCAGAACCTCGTCGGACTTGATCTGCGCCACGTGCACCAGCGCCTCGATATCGGCGATATGCGGCAACGTCAGGATGGTGCTGCGATAAATCTGCTGGTAATGCGCCATGTCCCGCGCGATGACCGACAGGCGCAGGTCAACGCGGCCGAGGAACGTCTGGATCTCCAGCACCTCCGGCGCGTCGCGCGCGGCCGCGAGGAATTCGTCGAAGGCACGCGGCTGCGTCTTGTCCAGCGTTATGCGCAGGCTCACCTCGACCTCGTAGCCGAGTGCGCGCCAGTCGATCACGGCACGGTTGGCGCGGATGATGCCGGCGGCCGTCATCTTCTCCAGCCGCCGGGCGCAGGTGGCCGGTGTCACGCCGGCCAGCTCGGCCAGATCGGCGGGGCCGAGCGCCGCGTCGTGCTGGTAGTGGCGCAGGATGCGCCTGTCGGTTTCATCAAGCATGATTTTTTCATACATCAGTAAATCACGAATGAAAATTAAGAAAAAATCGGGTTTAATCCGATCTTTGCGCCTCTTTTTGCCGGATGCGCCGTATCCTGACGCGGATCACCAAGCAAGGGAGACAGACATGCGCGTCTATTACGATCGCGATTGCGATATCAATCTCATCAAGGACAAGAAGGTGGCGATCCTCGGCTACGGCAGCCAGGGCCACGCCCACGCGCTGAACCTGCGCGACTCGGGCGCCAAGAACGTCGTCGTGGCGCTGCGCGAAGGCTCTGCATCGGCCAAGAAGGCCGAAGGCGAAGGCCTGAAGGTCATGGAGATTTCCGAGGCGGCCGCTTGGTGCGACCTTATGATGTTCACCATGCCCGACGAACTGCAGGCCGAGACCTACCGCAAGTACGTGCATGACCACATCAAGCCCGGCGCGGCCATCGCCTTTGCCCACGGGCTCAACATCCATTTCGGGCTGATCGAACCCAAGGAAGGGGTCGATGTCGTCATGATGGCGCCCAAGGGGCCGGGCCACACCGTGCGCGGCGAATACGTCAAGGGTGGCGGCGTGCCCTGCCTCGTGGCCGTACACACCGATGCGACGGGCAAGGCGCTGGAAACCGGGCTGTCCTATTGCGCGGCCATCGGCGGTGGCCGCTCCGGCATCATCGAGACGTCCTTCCGCGAGGAATGTGAAACCGACCTCTTCGGGGAGCAGGCGGTGCTGTGCGGCGGGATGGTCGAGCTCATCCGCATGGGCTTCGAGACGCTGGTCGAGGCGGGCTATGCCCCCGAAATGGCCTATTTCGAATGCCTGCACGAGGTGAAGCTGATCGTTGACCTGATCTACGAGGGCGGCATCGCCAACATGAACTACTCGATCTCCAACACCGCCGAGTACGGCGAATACGTCTCGGGGCCGCGCGTGCTGCCCTACGAGCGGACGAAGAAGGAAATGAAGGCGATCCTGAACGACATCCAGTCCGGTGCCTTCGTGCGTGACTTCATGCAGGAAAACGCCGTCGGCCAGCCGTTCTTCAAGGGCACGCGCCGCATGAACGACGCCCACCAGATCGAAGCGGTCGGCGAGAAACTGCGCGGCATGATGCCCTGGATTTCCGCGGGCAAGATGGTGGACAAGGAAAAGAACTGATCCATCCTCCCCGTGAACGGCGCAGGCGCGGCCGCTCGGCGGGCGCGCCTGTCGCGTTCCGGGGATACAGCAAAGGACATCCGCCATGAGCCGAACCCAGACCGCCGCCGCCCCCGCCACGCCGGGCCTGACGGAATGGTTGCTGATCATGACGCTCGGGTTCCTATGGGGGGCGTCCTTCATGGGGGCCAAGGTCGCACTGGCCGATTTCGGCCCGCTGGTGCTGGCCGCGGGACGGATCGCGCTGGCTGCCGCGGTTCTCGTGGCGGCGATCATGGCAACCGGGCGCCGCCTGCCGGGTCTGCGCGGCGGGCATGACCGGCGTGTCTGGCTTTTCTGCCTCGGGATGGGTGTGTTTTCCAATGCCTTGCCGTTCTTCCTGCTCAACTGGGCCCAGCAGAGCGTCGCGTCGGCCTTCGCCGGGATGACGATGGCAAGCGTGCCGCTGTTCGTGCTCCCGCTGGCCCATCTTTTCGTCCCCGGCGAACGGATCGGCCCGGTCAAGCTCGTGGGGTTCGTCACCGGGTTCATCGGGGTTCTTTTGCTGATCGGCCCGCGCGAGCTGTTGCAGCTCGAAGCCGGCGGCTGGACGCTCACGCTGGCGCGGCTGGCCTGCGTGGGCGCGGCGAGCTGCTATGCCATCGGATCGGTCGTCACGCGGCGCGCGCCGCCGGTTGACAGGCTGGTATTCGGGGCCGGCGCGCTCCTCTGCGCCACCGTGGTGATCGCCCCCGTGGCGCTGTGGCTGGAAGACTGGCCCGACACGGTGTCGCCGATGCCGGCCCTGGGGTTCGTCTATCTCGGGCTGGGGCCGACCGCGCTGGCGACGCTCATCCTCGTGCGGGTCATCCGCACAGCCGGCCCGAGCTTCCTGAGCCTGACGAATTATGTCGTGCCGCTGTGGTCCATCGGCCTCGGCACGGTCTTCATGGGCGAGACGTTGCCGCCGCTTTTCCTTGCCGGTTTCCTGCTGATCATGGCCGGTCTGGCCGTCAGCCAGTGGCGCGTGATCCTGCGGCGCTGAAACCGGCCCCGGCCACGTGGCCCAGCGTGGCGGCCTGCCACAGGCGCAGCGCCTCGGCGGTTTCCCGCACGTCGTGGATGCGCAGCATCTGGACCCCCTGCGCAACCCCGTGCAGCGCCACGGCAATCGACCCCGGGGCGCGCTGCCGCGCGGCCTCTGTGCCGCCTATGGTGCCGATGAACCGCTTGCGCGAGGCGCCCAGCAACACCGGGCAGCCCAGCCCGTGAAACAGCGCAAGGTTCTGCAAAAGCGTCAGGTTGTGCTCCAGCGTCTTGCCGAAGCCGATGCCGGGATCGACGATGATCTGATCGCGCGCGATGCCCGCGACCTCCAGCGCCGTGACCCGTTCCGACAGGTAATCGTAGATGTCGAGCGCCACGTTGTCATAGCGCGGATCGATTTGCATGATCTCGGGCGTGCCCTGCGCGTGCATGACACAGACGGGCAGGCCCGTCTCGGCGCAAAAGGGCGCGAGTTCCGGATCGAACGTGAACCCGGCCACGTCGTTGACAAGGTCCGCGCCGGCCGCGTGCGCGGCCCGCGCCACCGCGGCCTTGCGGGTGTCTATCGAAAGCGGCGCGTCGTTTCCCGCGCGGATCGCCTCGATCACGGGGGCGGTCCGGTCGATCTCTTCCTGCACCGGGATTTCCCGCGCGCCGGGGCGGGTGGATTCGCCGCCCACGTCGATCATGTCGGCCCCGCTTTCGATCATGGCGGCGCTGTGCGACAGGGCGGTATCTGGGTCGAAATGCTCCCCCCCGTCGGAAAAGCTGTCGGGCGTGACGTTCAGGATGCCCATCAGGCGCGGCCTGTCGAAGCCCAGCCCGGCGATCGGCGCGCGCGGGGCCGTCAGGCGGTCGCGCATCCCGGCCGGCAACTCGGACGCGGGCCGCAGGCGCGGCGGCGCGTCCCGGCGCAATTCCTCGACCGTGTCGAACCAGCACCAGCCCCCGGCCAGCGGCAACGCGTCATCGGGCCGGGCGTGATCGGATCGCGGAACGGGGCGGTAATAAACGGTCATGCTGTCATCCTGTCGCGGCAGTGAAAGGCGGGTCCGGGCCGGACCGGTCGCAACCGTCCAGATACAGCCCCGTCACCGGATGTCAAAGCCGGGTGCGCCCCGCGACGGTATCAAAGCCCGCTTTGCGCCACGTCCTGTATCAGCACGGGCACGGGCGCGTCCCGTGGCGGCCGTTCGCCGATCACCAGCAGGTCCGACGCCTCGATGTGGCCCGCGAACCAACCGGCCAGCGCGACCGGGTCGTCCGGGCCCGTGGTGGGGCCGTCCACGGCGTCCAGCACGATCTTCGACGGGGCCCAGACGCTGATCTGCCCGTTCTTCATGGCCCAGTCCAGCTCGGTCCGGGTGTTGACCACGACGCAGCGGTCGTCGCGCCCGGCAAGCACCCAAGCGTTCTGTTCCAGCGCCAGCAGGTCCACCCGGCGCTGCGTCATCCTGTGGCCGGTTGACGGGGCCGTCCCCTCGGGATGCCCCACGCAGAGGATCACCGGCTCGGCCCGCGCCTCCAGTTGGTCCAGCCACCGCGCGAGGTTCGGCGACCGTATCGCCGTGTTGGTCAGGTAAACGAGGTGGGGATGCGGTGTCGTGGCCCCGTGATGCGCCACCGGCGTCGTCTTGAGGTCATCGACCGACCGGACGATCTCCACCCCGAGCGCCCCGGGGCCGCGGTCCAGTTTCTCGATGCGCACGAACGTCCGGCCGGCCTGCGGTTCCCAGAGGATGCGTTCGGCGATGCGCTCGGCCAGTGTCTCCAGAAGGTTGAGCCGTTCCTCGGCCAGTTCGGCGCCGATCGCCTCGGTCACCTTGTCATAGCTCAGGATGCGGTCCACGTCATCATCCAGCGGGTCCGACACCGGGCGCACCTCGACCACGACATTGAAACAGATGCGCTGCGTCGTGCCACGCTCGGCCTGAAAGGCCCCGATCTCGACCTCGACGACATGGTCCCGCACCGAAATGCGGTCCAGTGGTCCGTCGGGCGCCGTCGCGTCGGCACGGGCGGCGGGGTGCTCGAAGGCAAGGCGGATTTCATTCGACATGGGGGCGCGCTCCCGTGGCTTCACTGGCCGCGGCGTAGCATGGCCCGCGAACGCGGGGAAAGGGTGAATGCGACAGGAACCGGCAGGTTGGCGGCAGCCGCCCTTTTCGCGTGGTGGAAACGAAGCAGGCCCCGGCGCGTCCCGGGGCCTGTAATCAGCATCGTGGTTGAACGCCGTTCAGTGCGCCGGCTGCTTGTCCCAGTCTTCCTGCTTGGGAAGCTGCTCGAACGTGTGTTCCGGCGGCGGCGAGGGCAGCGTCCACTCCAGCGTGTCGGCATACTCGTTCCAGTAATTCGCCTCGGTCACCCGTGCGCCGCGCAGCAGCGCGTAGATCACGACCCCGAAGAAGAACACGAAGCTCGCGAAGGAGATGAACGCCCCGATCGACGACCACCAGTTCCAGAGCGCGAACGCCTCGGGATAGTCGATGTACCGGCGCGGCATCCCCTGACGGCCCAGGAAGTGCTGCGGGAAGAACGTCAGGTTGGCCCCCACGAACATCGCCCAGAAGTGCAGCTTGCCGGCCCATTCGGGGTACTGGCGCCCGGTCATCTTGCCGAAGTAGAAGTAGATGCCGGCAAAGATGGCAAAGACGGCGCCGAGGCTCATCACGTAGTGGAAGTGTGCAACCACGTAATAGGTGTCGTGATACGCCCGGTCCACGCCCGCCTGGCTGAGCACCACGCCGGTCACGCCGCCGACAGTGAACAGGAAGAGGAAGCCGAAGGCCCAGAGCATTGGCGTCTTGAACTCGATCGAGCCACCCCACATCGTCGCGATCCAGCTGAACACCTTGACCCCGGTGGGCACCGCGATGACCATCGTGGCCAGCATGAAATAGGATTGTTGCGTCAGGCTCATGCCGACGGTGTACATGTGGTGCGCCCACACGACGAAGCCGAGGAACCCGATCGCGATCAGCGCCCAGACCATCGGCAAGTAGCCGAAGATCGGCTTGCGGCTGAAGGTGGCGATGACGTGGCTGATGATGCCGAACCCGGGCAGGATGATGATATAGACCTCCGGGTGGCCGAAGAACCACAGTATGTGCTGGTACAGAACCGGGTCACCGCCGCCGGCCGGGTCGAAGAAGGTCGTCCCGAAATTCCGGTCGGTCAGCAGCATGGTGATCGCCCCGGCCAGCACCGGCAGCGCCAGCAGGATCAACCAAGCGGTGACGAAGATCGACCATGCGAACAACGGAACCTTGAACAGCGTCATGCCGGGGGCGCGCATGTTCAGGAAGGTGGTGATCATGTTGATCGCGCCGAGGATCGACGAGGCGCCCGAGACGTGCACCGCGAAGATCGCCAGATCCATGGAGAAGCCCTGCTCGGTGGTCGAGAGCGGCGGATACATCACCCAGCCGACGCCCGAGCCGAGCTGCCCGTTGCCGCCCGGCGCCAGAAGCGATGCGACACCCAGCGACGTCCCGGCCACGTACAACCAGAAGCTGAGGTTGTTCATCCGCGGGAACGCCATGTCCGGTGCGCCGATCTGCAGGGGCATGAAATAGTTGCCGAAGCCCCCGAACAATGCCGGAATGACGACAAAGAACATCATCAGCACGCCGTGATACGTGATCATCACATTCCACAGGTGCCCGTTCGGGGTGCATTCGCCCGCCGCGGCGGCGGTGAAACGCGCTCCCTCGAGGCACATGTACTGCACGCCCGGTTCCATCAGTTCCATCCGCATGTAAACGGTGAACAGAACCGCGATCAGCCCGACGATCGCCGAGGTGACGAGGTACAGGATACCGATATCCTTGTGATTTGTTGACATGAACCACCGGGTGAAAAACCCGCGGTGCTCCTCGTGTTCATGGCCGTGAATGGCTGCGTCTGCCATTTTGTGCCTCCTGCTGGTGAAACCCTGACGGACGACTCGGCATGCCGGCCTCCGCCTCATGTATTCAGGTTCTAGAATGCCGCCCGTGCCGGGGCAATGCGCGACTTTGACATATGTCAAAGAATTTTGTCGCACCCCGGCAGGCGGGACCGGCGCGAATTTGCCGGCCGGTCCCGAGGGATGATCCGGTCAGGACAGGATCAGTCCGAAAACGTCGCGAGGTAGGCGGCCACGTCCTCGCTGCCCTTGCTCATCTTGAAGGTCATCTTGGACCGCCCCCCGAGGAAGCCGCTGGGATCCTTGGAATATTCCGCGAGGTTCTGTTCGTCCCACACGAGGCCGTCTGCCCCGGCCGAGGCCAGCGCGTCGGAATAATTGTAATCCTCGACGGACCCGGCCGTGCGGCCGATCACGCCGTACAGGTTGGGCCCGACGCGCCCGCCGCGCACGATGGTTTCATCCGCGGAAGCGATCATGTGGCATGCCTTGCACTGGCGGAACGCCTTTTTACCCTTGTCGGCATCCCCGGCGGCAAAGGCCGGCGCGGCCAGCGTCAGAAGGGCGGCAGTAGTCAGAAAGGTTTTCATGTGTCACCTCGTGGTTGGGAAAGCGGGTTCGCGCGTCAGAGCGTCAGTCATAACCCGCCAAGGCCACCGCGCAACGGGCAATTTATCGCAGGCTCGCTTGATCGGGTCGGGTCTTGTCCGAACATGGGCGTCGTGAACGAGTTGGCCACGAAACGTCTTGCCCCCGAGACGATGCTGAGTTGTATTGACGTTGTATTGACAGAGACTGGGAAACAGAAAGCAAATCTGGATGCGATTGATTGGGCGATACGCGATACTCTGGCTGCTTGCGTGGTTGCCGGCGCAGGGGATTGCCGAGGATGCACGCTGAGCCGACTTCCTGACGAAGACGTTCCAATCCACCCATACAGCCGACGAGATACGGGCCTGCCTGCAATCGGGGCATGCGGTGAACGCGCGTGACGATGCCGGCAATACGGCCCTGCACCTGGCCGCCGCCCATGCGCCCAGTGCCGCCGTGACGCGGGTGCTTTTGCGCGCCGGCGCCGACCCCGACCTCAAGAACGCCGCGAACCGCACGCCCATGCACATGGCCGCAGCGCATTCGAGCGATCCGGCGCAGATCGCGACGCTTGCGATCTGGGGCGCGGAGGTGAACAAGGGCTCGATCGAGGATTAATGCTGGTCCGGTCAATGCATGACCACGCCGCTGCACCTTGCCGTGCGACGACCCGGGGCGGTGGACGTGGTCGCGGCCCTGCTGGCCGCCGGC
>JAVLCJ010000087.1:0-12004 GCA_031580875.1 Roseovarius sp. | reverse complement strand
GGCGCGAAAGGCGTCGGCGCCTCGGCAAACCCGAAGGCGTGATTCTCGGCCTCGGCCATCAGCCGGTTGAGCGCGTTGCGCCCGCCCGTGGTGATCCGGTAGCGCACGACCCGCCCCTCGCCATCGCAGGCGATCCAGTTCTTGAGCGCCATCGCCTCGGCCACCTCGCGTTCCACCACCGAGCTGCGGGCCTGTGTCCGGCCTGCTGTTTCCTTGATGACCGCGGCCTTGTCCATGTCCGCGGCCACGGCCAGCACGGCGCCCGGGTCGCACAGGTGTTTCAGGATCCGCAGCGCCTCGGCCTTCAGCTTTTCCTCGGTCAGGGTGGCGGTTTCGGACGTGGGTGTCTCGGACGGCATCATGACGGTCTCCGCTTCATGAGAACCGGCAGGCTTGCGCCCCAGCACCTGCCGGCCGAGCCGCCGCAGCGCCTCGTCGACAAGGTAATCGTCCCGTCTTGCCTCGAAGCGGCGGATCTGGCGCAGGATCGTGGAGGCATGGCAGCCCGCATCCCGCGCCAGCGCCCGGATCGGGGCGCCGGTTTCGGTATGCGCGAGGTAATGCCACGCCGGTTTCGGCACCCAGGCCGGAACCCCAACCGGGCCGTCGATCACGGCGGACCGTTGCGTCATGTTCTGCACTCCCCTCTGCCCGGCCCGGCGGCGACCGGGCCGCAAGCAAAAGTTATCCACAGGCTTCTCCACAAGCTAGGCGGGAAACTGTTACCGGTTCGTTAATCGTTTCCAGTTTGGCAAGCATTGTTTCTAAAAGGTAAACAAGAAGAAAGCCCTGCGAACGGCTGTCAATCAGTGAGCGCAACACATCCTTAGGTTGTGCAATGACTTGTCAGGTCATTCATGAGGTTCAAGATGCAAGATATTCTGACACGGCTTGAAACACTCCGCCGGCCACGCCTTCTGATCCGCGCGGCACGCTTCGGCCTCGAGGCGTATCGCCGCCAGCCGCACCTGCGTCGGCAGCTGGGTGCCGGTCCGGTGCCGGGCAGCGCACAGGCCCTTGTGCGGCTGTCCGAGATCGAGGCGGAGCTGGACGCGCGAAGGCGCTGTGGCGGGTCCGGCTATTGCCCGGCCCGCCACGTGGATGTCCTGATCGCGATGATGGGCGAGGCGCGCATCCTGCGCGCCACCCGTCCTGACGCCGTCAGGTGAAGGAATCGGGCATCGACGCCTTCTTGGTGGCCACGAAGGCGCTCAGCGCCTCGGCGATGCCCGGGTCCAGCGGCGGCTGCTGGTAATCGCCCAGCATCTTATGCATCCGGACATTGGCAAGGGTGGCGCTGTCGCGCTCCCCGTCCTCCGACCAGGTCTCGAAGGGCTTGTAATCCAGGACATCGGTCCGCCAGAAGGCCGTCTTGAAGTTGGCCTGTGTATGGGCGCATCCAAGGTAATGCCCCCCAGGCCCGACCTCGCGGATGGCATCCATCGCCTGTCCGTTCTCGTCCATGTCCACGCCCTTGGCGACATGGTGCAGGACGCCCAGCTGATCGGCGTCGAGGACGAATTTCTCGAAACTGGCCACCAGCCCGCCTTCCAGCCAGCCGCAGCTGTGCAGCATGAAGTTCACCCCGCCCAGCAGGGCGGCATTGTGGGTATGCGCGGTCTCGTAGGCGGCCTGTGCATCGGGCAGCTTGGAGCCGCACAGCCCCCCGCCCGACCGGAACGGCAGCCCGAGCCGCCGCGCCAGCTGCCCGGCCCCGTAAAGGATATGGCTGGCCTCTGGCGTGCCGAAGGTGGGCGCGCCGGAATTCATGTCGATCGAGGTCACGAAGGCGCCGAAGACCACCGGCGCGCCCGGACGGATGAGCTGGCTGTAGGCGATGCCCGCCATGACCTCGGCCAGCACCTGCGTCAGCGTCCCGGCCACGGTCGTCGGCGCCATCGCCCCGCCCACGATGAAGGGCGAGATGATACACGCCTGATTGTTGCGCGCGTAGACCTCGAGCGAGCCCATCATCACCTCGTCGAAGGTCATGGGCGAATTGACGTTGATGAGCGACGTCATCACCGTGTTGTCCTGTACGAAATCCTTGCCGAACAGGATCTCGCACATGTCCACGCAATCCTGCGCGCGGCTGGGTTCGGTCACCGAGCCCATGAAGGGCTTGTCCGACAGCCGCATGTGGGCATGGATCATGTCGAGATGGCGCTTGTTCACGGCGATGTCGGTGGGTTCGCACACCGTGCCGCCGGAATGGTGCAGCCATTTCGACATGTAGCCCAGCTTCACGAACTTCTCGAAATCCGCCATCGTCGCATAGCGACGTCCGTTCTCGAGGTCGCGCACGAAGGGCGGGCCGTAGATCGGCGCGCAGACCAGCGTGTTGCCGCCGATCTCGACATTGCGTTCGGGATTGCGGGCATGTTGCGTGTACCGGCCCGGCGCCGTTTCGATCAGCTTGCGCGCCAGCCCGCGGGGAATGCGCACGCGTTCCCCGTCTATGTCCGCCCCGGCCTCGCGCCAGCGCTCCAGCGCGGCGGGATTTTCCACGAAATTGACGCCGACCTCCGCAAGGACGGTTTCGGCGTTTGCCTCGATGATCTCCAGCGCCTCCTCGTTGAGAACCTCGAAGAGGGGGATGTTGCGCTCGATGTATTTGGCGGTCTCGATGCTGACGGCGCTGCGCGCGGCGCGGCGGGCCGCACCCCCGCCACCACGTCCTCGTCTGCGGGTTGCTGCTTCGGCCATGTCCTTGTCTATCCCTGCACTGGCTCGGCCCCCACCATGGGGACCCGTTGCCCGGACCTTATCGCAGCCCGACGCCCCGGCAGCGAAGATTTCCGCCGCCTGAGGGGCCATAGCGACATTCATCGCCGCAGAAACGCGTCCTGCCGTACCATCGGGCCCGCGCGCAACACCGCCCGGACTGTGCCCTTGCGCGGCCCGCGACGAGGCAGTAATGCCGGGTCATGAGCCAGACATCCCATGACCGCCTTCTCATCATAGACTTCGGCAGCCAGGTGACGCAGCTGATCGCGCGCCGCCTGCGCGAACTGAACGTCTACTGCGAGATACACCCCTTCCAGAACGTGACCGACACCTTCCTGGCCGACTTCGCGCCCCGGGCCGTGATCCTGTCGGGCGGCCCGGCCAGCGTCATCGACGACGGCTCGCCGCGCCCGCCCGCGTCGGTGTTCGCGCTGGGCGTCCCGGTGCTGGGCATCTGCTATGGCCAGCAGGTCATGATGCACATGCTGGGCGGCCGCGTGGAACGCGGCGACGGCACGGCCGAGTTCGGCCGCGCCTATGTCAGCCCCACCGAGGACCGGATCGACCTGCTCACCGGCTGGTTCCTCGAAGCGCGCGAACAGGTCTGGATGAGCCACGGCGACCACGTCAGCGAGCTCGCGCCGGGGTTCAGGGTCTACGGCACGTCGCCCAACGCGCCCTTCGCCATCACCGCCGACCTGTCGCGCGACTTCTACGCGGTGCAGTTCCACCCCGAGGTGCACCACACCCCGAACGGGCGCACGCTCTACGAGAACTTCGTGCGCCTCGCCGGGTTCAAGGGCGACTGGACGATGGCCGCCTACCGCGACGAGGCGATCCGCCGGATCCGCGAACAGGTGGGCGACGCCAAGGTCATATGCGGGCTGTCGGGCGGCGTGGACAGTTCCGTCGCCGCCGTCCTGATCCACGAGGCGATCGGCGATCAACTCACCTGCGTCTTTGTCGATCACGGCCTGCTGCGCCAGAACGAGGCGGCCGAGGTCACGACGATGTTTCGCGATCACTACAACATCCCGCTGATCCATGCTGACGAATCCGACCTGTTTCTCGGGCAGCTCGAAGGCATCAGCGACCCCGAGGAGAAAAGAAAGACCATCGGGCGGCTTTTCATCGACGTCTTCCAGACCCATGCGAACGCCATCGAGGGCGCCGCGTTCCTCGCGCAGGGCACGCTCTATCCCGACGTGATCGAATCGGTGTCGTTCAGCGGCGGCCCTTCCGTCACCATCAAGAGCCACCACAATGTGGGCGGCCTGCCCGAGAAGATGGGGCTGAAACTGGTCGAGCCGCTGCGCGAGCTTTTCAAGGACGAGGTCCGCGCCCTCGGGCACGAGCTGGGCCTGCCCGACAGCTTCATCGGCCGCCACCCCTTCCCCGGCCCCGGCCTCGCGATCCGCTGCCCCGGCGAGATCACCCGCGACAAGCTGGACATCCTGCGCAAGGCCGACGCGGTCTATATCGACCAGATCCGCCGCCACGGGCTCTACGACGAGATATGGCAGGCCTTCGTGGCCATCCTGCCGGTGCGCACCGTGGGTGTGATGGGCGACGGACGCACCTATGACTATGCCTGCGCGATGCGCGCGGTGACGAGCGTGGACGGCATGACCGCCGATACCTACCCGTTCAGCCACGAGTTCCTGACCGAAACCGCCACGCGGATCATCAACGAGGTCAAGGGCATCAACCGCGTCACCTATGACGTGACCAGCAAGCCGCCCGGCACGATCGAATGGGAATGACCCGCACCGGTCACGTGAATGACCCCCGGCAACAAGCCCACGCAGCGCGCACCACGTCCTGCGGCCGTCCGGGCACGCCCGCCACGGCCGTGGTCATGGTGGCGGTGGCCGCGGCATGACGGCCATCGCCGCCCCCGCGCGGGTATTCAAGGCCGCGTTGTGGATGCTGGGCGCCGTGGCGTCCTTTTCCACGATGGCCGTGGCGGGGCGAGAGGTGAGCCCCGAGCTCGATACCTTCGAAATCATGATGTACCGCAGCCTCGTCGGGCTGGTGGCGGTGCTCATCGCGGCGCGGGCATTCGGCACGCTGCACGAACTGCCGACCACGCGGCCCGGCCTGCACCTGCTGCGTAACCTGTTCCACTTCACCGGCCAGAACCTGTGGTTCCTCGCCATCACGCTGATCCCGCTGGCGCAGGTCTTCGCGCTGGAATTCACCTCGCCGCTCTGGGTGCTGGTGCTGTCGCCGCTCGTGCTGGGCGAACGGCTGACCCGGATGCGGGTGCTGGCGGCCCTGATCGGCTTTGCCGGGATCCTCATCGTCACCCGGCCCAGCCCCGAGACGCTCAACCTCGGCACGCTGGCCGCCGCCGCCGCCGCCATCGGCTTTGCCGGCTCCATCATGGTCACCAAGCGGCTGACGCGGACCGACACGCTGACCTGCATCCTGTTCTGGATGACATTGTCCCAAAGCGTTTTCGGCCTGATCACCGCCGGGTTCGACGGGGATATCGCCCTGCCCTCGATGGGCGCGGCGCTCTGGCTGCCGGTCATCGGCGTGGCCGGGTTGCTGGCGCATGTATGCCTGACGACCGCGCTGTCGATCGCGCCGGCCACCGTGGTGACGCCGGTGGATTTCACGCGCTTGCCGCTCATCGCCTTCATCGGGCTCATCGTCTACCAGGAGCCGGTGAGCCCCTGGGTGATCCTTGGCGCGCTGGTGATCTTCGGCGGTAACTACCTGAACTTGTGGTCGGAAACCCGAGTGCGCGATTCGCAAGCCCGCGCCGCACCTTAAAGGTGTGTCCCGGACACAACCCCGTGGAACGTCGCGTCGTTTACGTCGCGTCAAAGATTGACGCCAGACAGTCGCCCGATAGCCTGCCCGGAGTCTGTGGAGGAGAGGGACACATGAAGACAACAGCACTGGCAGCCGCGACATTCGGTATTGCCGCCGGCGCCGCACAGGCCGGCGGGCTGGATCGCAGCTACACCCCGGTCGACCTTATTTTCGAGAAAGGAAACTATGCCGAGCTGTCGTTCGGCTACACCGATCCCGACCTCACGGGCAACGATGTACTGGGCAATGCCATCAGCAACGTGGGCGGCAGCTTCGGCATCGCCGGCGCCGGGCTCAAGCTGGATTTCGGGGACAAGCTGTCCTTCGGCCTGATCTACGATCAACCCTACGGCTCCGATATCCTGTACGGCGGCAACCCCGCCACCACGATGCTGGCCGGCACCCGGGCCAAGACCGAAAGCAACGCGCTGACGGCGCTGCTCAAGTACCGGGCGACGGACCGGTTCTCGGTTTATGGCGGGCCGCGGCTCCTGCATGCCGAAGGCGAAGTCAGCCTGTCGGGGCTGGCCTACGGCCCGTTCAGCGGCTACGATGTCAACTTCGCCTCCGACAATGGCGTGGGGTTTGTTGCCGGGGCCGCCTACGAGATCCCCGACATCGCGTTCCGGGCCTCCCTTACCTATCACTCGGCCATCGACCTTGGCATGGTGACCACCGAAACCTTCCCGGCGACGGCCCCGGTTCCCGTGCCCACGACCGTGCCGCTGACCACGGGCAACACCGATGTGGAGGTGCCGCAATCCATCGAACTCGCGCTGCAGACCGGGATCGCCAAGAACACGCTGGCCTTCGGCTCCATCCGCTGGTCGGAATGGGAGGCGTTCACGCTCACCCCGCCGGCCTTCGGCACGAACCTTGCGCAGATCGACAACGCGACCACCTACGAGCTGGGCCTCGGTCGCCGCTTTACCGAGAAATTCTCGGCCAGCATCTCGGCCAGATACGAGGCGGGCGGCGATGACGATCTGGTGTCGCCGTTGGCGCCCACCAACGGACAGACATCGCTGTCCATCGGCGGCGAGTACCAGTTGACCGAGGCGGTCAGCCTCTCGGGGGGTATCCGCTACACGTGGCTGGGCGACGCGCTGCCCGAAACCGGTACGCCGGACACGCAGCGCGCCACCTTCGTCAACAACGACGCGATCAGCGCCGGTCTCAAGCTCGGCGTGCATTTCTGACACTCCGGTCAGCCCCTGACTCGTGCCCGCCCCGACCGATCGGGGCGGGTTTTGCGTTTGACGCCCGTCCTGCCGCTGGCTACGAACCCCGCGAAGGAGACAGGCATGATCTATACTTCGGCGGATGACTGGCGTGGCGCGGCACACAAGCGCGTCCTGTTCTACGGCATGTCGGGTCTCGGCAAGACCCACCTGTCGAACATGCTTCGGGACAAGGGCGCGTGGTTCCATTATTCGATCGACTACCGCATCGGCACCCGGTACCTGGGCGAGCATATCGTCGACAACGCCAAGGCGCACGCCATGCAGGTGCCTTTCCTGCGCGACCTGCTGCTGAGCGATTCGATCTACATCGGGTCCAACATCACCTTCGACAACCTCGCGCCCGTCTCGACCTATCTGGGCAAGCCCGGCGACCCGGCCAAGGGTGGCCTGCCGATCGACGAATACCGCCGCCGGCAGGACCAGTTCCGGCGGGCCGAGATCGCAGCGCTGCGCGATACCGCGCATTTCATCGACCGTGCCGAGCGGCTTTACGGCTATCCCAACTTCATCTGTGATACCGGCGGCTCCATCTGCGAATGGGTGGACGGCGACGACCCGGCCGACCCGCTGCTGACCGAGCTGTCGTCGCGCTGCCTGCTGGTGTATATCCGCGGCTCGGAGGCCCACACGCAGGAACTGATCCGCCGCTTCGATCGCGCGCCCAAGCCGATGGCCTACCAGCCGGAATTCCTTGACCGGATGTGGCGCGAATACCTGCGCGAAAACAACGTCCAAGAAGACGAGGTTGATCCGGATTCCTTCATCCGTTTCGCCTATTCGCGGGCGCTGGCGCATCGCCAGCCACGGTACGAGGCGATGACGAAATGGGGCGTCAGCGTCACCGCCGACGAGGTCGGCCGCGTCACCACCGAGGCGCAGTTCGACGATCTGATCGCCCGCGCCCTTGAGCGCGCGGACCGACCGGTTATCTAGAGAGCGTCCCGCGAAAGGTTACACACATGCCCATCAAGCTCCCGTCCGACCTGCCCGCCTATGACGTCCTAACGCGTGAGGGCGTCATGGTCATGGACGAGGACCACGCGTCGCGGCAGGACATCCGCCCGCTGCGCATCGGGCTGCTCAACCTCATGCCCAAGAAGATCCAGACGGAGAACCAGTTCGCCCGCCTGATCGGCGCCACGCCGCTGCAGATCGAGCTGAGCCTCATCCGCATGACCGAGCACAAGACCCGCAACACCGCGGCCGAGCACATGGAGAGCTTCTACCGGCCGTTCTGCGAGGTGGCCGAGACCGACGAGAAGTTCGACGGCCTGATCATCACGGGCGCCCCGATCGAGCACCTGGAATTCGACGCCGTCACCTACTGGGACGAGATGCGCCGCGTCTTCGACTGGACCCAGACCAACGTGCATTCCACCTTCGGGGTCTGCTGGGGCGGCATGGCGATGATCAACCATTTCCACGGCGTGGAAAAGCACGTGCTGCCGCGCAAGGCGTTCGGCTGTTACCGTCACCGCAACCTCGCGCCCGCCTCGCCTTACCTGCGCGGCTTTTCCGACGATTGCGTGATCCCTGTCAGCCGCTGGACGGAGATGCGGCAAGAGGAAATCGACGCCGTGCCGGTCCTGCAGACGCTGCTGGCCAGCGACGAGGTCGGCGCCTGCCTTGTCGAGGATCCGGGGCATCGCGCGCTCTACATCTTCAACCATCTCGAATATGACAGCGACACGCTGAAACAGGAATACGACCGCGACGTCGAGACCGGCACACCCGTCACCGTGCCGTGCAATTACTACCCCGACGATGACCCGTCCCGGCCGCCGCTGAACCGCTGGCGCAGCCACGCGCACCTGCTTTACGTCAACTGGATTTCCGAGATCTACGAAACCACGCCGTACGACATCAACAGGATCGGGCTGGAAAGCACGGATCTGCGGGGCTGATCCGGCATGAAGCTCGCGATCACCGCGCTGGTCGTTCTGGCGGTTCTGGCCGCCGTGACCCTCTGGAAGGCCCGCCAGCACGAGGCCCGCGCCGAGGCCGCTTTCCCGCCGCGGGGTCACGTTCTGGACGTGGGGGGCGAAACGGTCCATGCGCGGGTGATGGGGCCCGACGACGGCTCCGTGCCGGATCTGGTGATGATCCACGGCGCCTCGGGCAATTTGCGCGATTTCAGTTTCGACCTCGCGCCGCGGCTGGCCGGCGATTTCAGGGTGATCCTGTTCGACAGGCCGGGGCTGGGCTATACCGGCCGCATCGACGGCGACGGCGCCACGATCACGCAACAGGCCGGGCTGCTCATGCGGGCCGCGCGCCAGCTCGGCGCGGCGCGGCCGGTGGTGCTGGGGCATTCCTATGGCGGGGCCGTCGCGCTGGCCTGGGCGGTGCACCACCCCGATGCGCTGTCGGCGCTGGTGCCGCTGGCGGCGGCCTCGCATCCGTGGGATACCGGGCTGCCGACCTACTACAAGGTCCTGTCTCACCCGCTTGCCGGGCCGCTGGTGATCCCGCTCCTGAGCGCCTATGTCCCGGACTCGCGCGTGCAGCAGGCGGTGGCCGAGGTATTCACTCCCGACCCGGTGCCGCGCGGGTATCTCGATCATTTCGGCGCGGGCCTCACGCTGCGGCGCCACAGCCTGCGCGCCAACGCCCTGCAACGCGCCAACCTTCTGGACGAGATCACCGCGCTCGCCCCGCGCTACGGCGAAATTTCCGTCCCGACCGAGATCCTGCACGGCACCGCCGACACCACCGTCGGCCTGTCGATCCATTCGGCGCCGCTGGCCCGCGCGATCGCGGGCGCGACGCTCACGCGGCTGGCGGAGACGGGCCACATGCCCCACCATGCCGATCCGCGGGCCGTCATCGACGCGGTCCATCGCGCCACCGCCCGGGCCGGCCTGCGCTGACCGCCGGGCGCCTTGCGGTCCGCCCCGGCCCGCGTTTAGCGTGCATAAGGGGGGTGACAGGAGCGAGACGAGATGGGGTTCACCGAACGCGCACCGATCGAGGCCGGCTTCGCCGATATTTTCATCAAGGATCTGGCGCCCGACCTCGACACCATCGAAAAGGACCGCGCCGCATTGCTGGCCACGGCGCGCAAACATGCCGCCATCCCGCTGGTCGTTGCCGGGCTGCTCGGCCTGTGGGCGCTGGTGGCCGCCGATGACAGGCAAGGGCGCATCGTCGGGCTGGTGGTGCCCGTGGCATTCGGCGGCGCCATCGCCTTCTGGCTGTGGTCACGACAGGCGGGCCGGTGGGGCGGCCGGCTGTCGGAAACGGTGATGCCCGTCATCTGCCGGTTCCTTGGACAGCTCGACCACGACAAGGACGCGCGCAAACGCTTCCCGCTGGACCGGGTGCAGGGCCTCGGGCTGATCGGCAATTTCACCGAGTCCCATCTCGAGGACAGGGTCGAGGGCCGCTACCGCGACACGCCGTTCGAAATGGTCGAGGCGCGGTTGCGCCGGCGCACGTCCGCGGGCGGGGATGACAACCGCAGCGAAACCAAGACGGTCTTCAAGGGGCTCCTGATGCGCATCGGCGTGTCCGAGCCGGTGAGCAGCGATATTTTCATCACGCGGGAGCTGGGCGGCCTTGGCAACAAGCTGGGCGAAATGTTTTCATTCAGCACCGGGCGCGATATGCCACGGGTCGAATTCGACCATCCCGGTTTCGAGGCGGCCTTTGCCGTCTACGCCGAGGATCCCGATGCCGCGCGCCGCATCATGCCGCCCGATTTCCTCGATACGCTTCTGGCCATCGCCGAGGCCGAGGGCGGCGACAAGGGCGCCCGGGCCATGCGCGCGGGCTTTCAGGACGACGCGTTCTATATCGCGCTTGAACGGCACGCGGATTTCCTCAAGCTGGGCAGCCTGACCCGCCCGGTGCGCGACATCGAGGCGGAGCTTCACGCGGTGTTCGACGATCTCGCGCTGATCCGGCGGATCATCGACCGGCTTCACGGGGATACGCCGACGGTCTAGACAGGCCCGGACCGCCGGAATCAGGAGAGGGACATGCAACTGCCATTCGACGGCGCGATCAACCATTACTTCGAGAACGAGGCGCCCAAGGACATCTGCAACACGATCCGCCGCGCCGAGAAGGGTGATATCCTCGATCCGGGTTATCCGCATTCCGAACGGCTCGCGCGCAAGCACTACGAGAAAGAACTCGAGGCGCTGCAGATCGAACTGGTCAAGCTGCAGGCATGGGTGAAGGCGACGGGCGCCCGCATCGCCATCCTCTTCGAGGGGCGCGACGCGGCCGGCAAGGGCGGGGCGATCAAGCGGTTCCGCGAGTACCTCAACCCGCGCGGCGCCCGCGTCGTGGCCCTGCCCGCACCCTCGGATACCGAGGCCACGCAATGGTACTTCCAGCGCTACATCGACCACCTGCCGGCGGGGGGCGAAATCGTTTTCTACGACCGCTCGTGGTACAATCGCGGGGTTGTCGAGAAGGTTTTCGGATTCTGCACGGAGGCCGAGCGCCAGCATTTCTTCGGTCAGGTCCCCGACTTCGAGAAAATGCTGGTGGACGAGGGCATCCACCTGTTCAAGTTCTGGCTCAACGTGGGCCGGGCCGAACAGTTGCGCCGCTTCCTCAAGCGCGAGCGCGATCCGCTCAAGCAATGGAAACTCAGCCGGATCGACGTCGAGGGGCTGCCGCGCTGGCAGGCCTATACCGCCGCCATCGGCGAAACGCTGACCCTCAGCCATACCGTGCACGCGCCGTGGACGGTGATCCGCGCCGACGACAAGCGCCGCGCCCGGCTCGAAACCATCCGTCACGTGCTGCGCCACGTCCCGTACGACAACAGGATCCCCCGATCCGTGGGCACGCCCGACACGTCGGTCTGCGCGGGCCCCGAGATTTGGGATGGCTAAACGGGGCTACCATCACGGCAACCTGCGCCAGGCGCTGGTCGAGGCCGCGCTCGCGCTGATCGAGGTCAAGGGCCCGGCGGGCTTCACCCTGTCCGAAACGGCCAAGCAGGCCGGCGTCACGCCCGCCGCCGTCTACCGCCATTTCGACGGACGCGAGGCGCTCATCGCCGAAGCTGCCCGGCAGGGATACGAAATCTTCACGGCCGCGGTGCAGACCGCCTATGACGGCGGCGGGCCGACCGCGCTTGCGCGGTTCAAGGCGACCGGCCGGGCCTACCTCGCCTTCGCGCGCAGCCATCCGGGGCATTACATCGCCATGTTCGAAAGCGGCATCCCGGTCACCCGGACGCCCGAACTGGC
>JAVLCJ010000086.1:0-12136 GCA_031580875.1 Roseovarius sp. | reverse complement strand
CCGCACCAGCCCGATCAGGGATATCCCGCGATCGTTGCGCAGCACCTCGATCGAGAAGCGCGGCGGCGCGATGTCGGCCGTCTCGGCTACCAGCATCTGGTCGATGATCCGCGCCGCGTCCACCACGGTGCCGGCTTCCGACAGCGCCTTGAACCGGGTCGCCTCGCTCGGGGCGGTGCCGGCCAGGAACACCTGCAGGCCGGTGGTATCCACCTTGGCCCAGCTCATCCCGCCGTCGTCGAGCGCGCCGCGCACCGCCGCGCGGGTGTTGTCCTCGACGGCCGTGACCGCGAAACGCGCGGCAAACACGCTCAGCACCGCCGCCGCAAGGAACGTCCCCGCAACCGTGAAAAATGTCGAAAGCCGCATGAGGCCGGCCGGTCCTTTCGTTGATCCCCGGGCGGGTTCTAGGCGCTGGCCCCGGCAGTTGCAATCAGAGGAACAGCGCGACGGCGAAAAACGGCAGAGGCAGCAGCCCCGCGTCGCGGTTCGCCCGGAACAGCCGCAGCAGGCCCGCGCCGTCCTCCACGTCGAAATGCCGCAATTGCCAGTGCAGGTGCCAGCCGAACGCCCACGGGCCGGCCAGCGCCAGCAGCAACGCGACAGGCCGATCTTCCGGCACGGCCACGATCACAGCCGCCGCCATCAGGCTGACGGCACCCACCAGGAACCGGCGCAGCCAGCGCGGCGAGGCCGCGCCGAAAAGCCGCGCGGTGGATTTCACCCCGATCAGCGCGTCGTCCTCCGCGTCCTGATGGGCATAGACGGTGTCATAGAAAAGCGTCCACGCGATCCCGGCCAGATACAGGATCACCGCGGGCCATTCCAGCCGCCCGGTATGCGCCGTCCATGCCAGCAAGGCGCCCCAGTTGAAGGCCAGCCCGAGAAAGACCTGCGGCCACCACGTGAACCGCTTGGCAAAGGGATAGACGCAGACCGGCAGCAGCGACAGCACGCCCAGCGCGATGGCGGCGATGTTGAACGTCAGCAGGATGGCGCAGGCCACCAGCGCCTGCGCCGTCATCCAGGCCAGCGCGCCGCGCACGCTTACCTGCCCGGCGGGGATGGGCCGCGCGGCGGTGCGCGCGACGCCGCCGTCGATGTGGCGGTCGGTGACGTCGTTCCACGTGCAGCCCGCGCCGCGCATCAGCACGGCGCCGATGCCGCACCCCGCGAATATCCACAGGTCGTGCCATGCCGCGCGCCCGTCATGCAGCATCGCCAGCAACAGCCCCCACCAGCAGGGCAGCAGCAACAGCCACGCGCCGATGGGCCTGTCCGCCCGGCTCAGCCGCAGGAAGGGCCGCGTGGCGGCCGGCGCCAGACGGTCCACCCAGTTGCCCGTGTCGGCATCGGCGATCCGGCTTTCGGCCTCTGGTGTCCGGTTCCCGGCGGTCATATGGTGCCCCCATGACGGATACGAAGATCAGGCTTTATGTAGAGCAGCCGCTGGGGGAAGGGCAAACCATTCCTCTGACGCGCGACCAGGCCCATTACCTTTTCGGCGTGATGCGCCGCGGCACCGGCGACGCGGTGCTGCTGTTCAACGGGCGGGACGGCGAATGGCGCGCCACCGTGGCCGAGGCAGGCAAGCGCGGCGGACGGCTCGACGTGACGGCCCGCACCGCGCCGCAGCGGGACCCGCCCGATCTCTGGCTGCTGTTCGCCCCGATCAAGAAGGCGCGCACCGATTTCATCGTCGAGAAGGCCGCCGAGATGGGCGCGGCGCGCATCCTGCCCGTGCAGACCGAGTTCACCAATGCCGACCGCGTCCGCCGCGACCGGCTTCAGGCCCATGCCATCGAAGCCGCCGAGCAATGCGGCGGCACCTACGTGCCCGAGGTGGCCGAGCTGCGCAAACTGGCCGACCTGCTGTCCGACTGGCCCGCCGACCGGAAGCTGATGTTCTGCGACGAGGCGCTTGCCGGCACGGCACGCGCCCTCGACGGCGCGCGCGCGCACAGCGGCGACAAATGGGCCATCCTGATCGGCCCCGAAGGCGGGTTTTCCGATACCGAGCGCACCCGGCTCGGGGCGCTGCCGTTCGCCCGGGCGGTCAGCCTCGGGCCGCGCATCCTGCGGGCCGATACCGCCGCCGTCGCCGCGCTGACCGTCTGGCAGCAGGCACTCGGGGACTGGGCATGAGCCTCGTGCGCCCCGAGGCGCGCGCGGCGATGTGGCGCTGGCGCGAGGTGCTGGCCGGGGCGGGCGTGCTGGCGGTCGGGCTCTGGTGGGCGTTGGGCACGGCGGGGCTGCTGCAATGGCTGGGCGGCGCGCTCGCGCTCGCCGGGGGCGCGCTGATCGCCGCGGGCATCCAGCGGGCGCGTTTCCGCGGCACGGGCGGCGGGCCGGGCGTGGTGCTCGTCGACGAGGGACGGATCACCTACTTGGGGCCGTTCACCGGCGGGACGGTCGCGCTGGCCGACCTGACCGCGCTGCGCCTCGACCCCGCGGCGCGGCCGCCGCACTGGCTGCTGGACCAGCCCGGCCAGCCCGCGCTTGCCGTGCCGCTGGCGGCCGAGGGGGCCGACGCGCTGTTCGACGCCTTCGCAACCCTGCCCGGCATCCGGACCGAACGGATGCTGGCCGAGATGCGGCGCGGCGGCGATCACCCGGTCGTGATCTGGCAGGCCCCCACCGCGCGGCTGCATTGACACCGACGGCGATTGCGGCCACTTCTGCGCCTGTTGTCGCGCCAGCAGCCAGGAGGCCCGAAGAACATGTCCATCCCCCAATCCGGCGGCGGGCCGATCGAGGACCGCGCCCAGCTCGCGGGTTATCTGGAAAGCGGCTGCAAACCGCGCGCGGACTGGCGCATCGGCACCGAGCACGAGAAGTTCGGCTATTGCAAGGACACCCACGAGCCCATCCCGTATGATGGCGAGCACAGCGTGCTGGCCGTGCTGGAGGGCCTGCGCGACCGGCACGGCTGGCAACCGCTGGAGGAGGCGGGCAAGCTCATCGGGCTGGAAAAGGACGGCGCGAATGTCAGCCTCGAACCGGGCGGGCAGCTCGAACTGTCGGGCGCGCCGCTCGAGACCATCCACGAAACCTGCGACGAGGTGAACGCCCACCTGCGCGACGTCAAGGACATCGCCGACAAGGTCGGCGTGGGCTTCATCGGGCTCGGCGCGGCGCCGGAATGGACGCATGACCAGATGCCCGTCATGCCCAAGGGCCGCTACAAGCTGATGACGGACTACATGGACCGCGTCGGCACCATGGGCAAGTCCATGATGTACCGCACCTGCACCGTGCAGGTGAACCTCGATTTCGGGTCCGAGGCCGACATGGTGCAGAAGCTGCGGGTGGCGCTGGCCCTGCAGCCCGTGGCGACCGCGCTGTTCGCCAACTCGCCGTTTTTCGAGGGCAAGCCCAACGGCCACAAGAGCTGGCGCGCCCGCGTCTGGCGCGACCTCGACCCGGACCGCACGGGCATGCTGCCCTTCGTTTTCGAGGACGGGTTCGGCTTCGAGGCCTGGGTGGAGTACGCGCTGGACGTGCCGATGTACTTCGTCTACCGCGACGGCGTCTATATCGACGCCCTCGGCCAGAGCTTCCGCGATTTCCTGCGCGGCGAGTTGCCCGCCCTGCCCGGCGAGAAACCCACCCTGTCGGACTGGGCCGATCACCTGACGACGATCTTTCCCGAGGCGCGGATCAAGAAATTCATGGAGATGCGCGGCGCCGACGGCGGCCCGTGGCGCCGGCTCTGCGCGCTACCGGCCTTCTGGGTGGGATTGATGTACGACCAGACCGCGCTCGACGCGGCGTGGGACCTCTGCAAGGGCTGGGATGCCGACACGCGCGAGGCGCTGCGCGTCGCGGCCAGCCGCGACGGGCTTCAGGCGCGGGTGGGCGCGCTGTCGATGCACGACATCGCGCGGCAGGCCGTCGCGATTTCCGAGGCCGGCCTCAAGGCCCGCGCCCGCCCCGGCGCGGACGGGCTGATCCCCGACGAGACGCATTTCCTGAACACGTTGAAGGAAAGCGTCGAAACCGGCCGGGTGCCCGCCGACGAATTGCTGGCCCGTTACCACGGCGACTGGCACGGGGACCTGAGCCGCATCTACGCCGAATATTCCTACTGATGCCGACGCGCCCCCGCCGGGGCCGCGGGCGCGCGCGTCACCGCCGGAGCGGGGGCGCTGCCCCCGTCGCCCGTCCCGGGCGACTCCCCCGGGGTATTTCGGCCGAGAAGAAACCGCGCGCCCGCGTCATTTGCGGCCGATGCGCGGCTCCGTCCCCGCGCGCATCCGGGCGATGTTTTCGCGGTGGCGCCAGATCACGACGGCCATGAGCGCCCCGCCCAGCGCGACGAGCCCGCCATGGCCCAGCACCAGCATCCAGACCGGGGCCAGCCCCGCCGCCGCGATGGCCGAGAGCGAGGAGAGGCGCGTGAGCGCCGCCGTGGCCAGCCATGTCAGGCAGGCCGCCAGCCCCACCGGCCAGGCGAGCGCCAGCAGGAGCCCGAGGAAGGTGGCCACGCCCTTGCCGCCGCGGAAGCCCAGCCAGACCGGGTAGCAATGCCCGAGGAACGCGGCGAGCCCGGCAAGCTGGCCGGCATCGGGCCCCGCGAGCGCCCGGGCCAGCAGGACCGCCACCGCCCCCTTGGCCCCGTCGAGAAGCAGCGTCGCGGCGGCGGCGGGTTTCGAGCCCGTGCGCAGCACGTTCGTCGCCCCGATATTGCCCGAGCCGATCCGGCGCAGGTTGCCCAGCCCCATCAGCCGCGCCAGTACCATGCCGAAGGGGATCGACCCCAGCAGGTAGCCAAGAGCGGCCCAGAGCGCGAGCAGGGCGGCGGAGGTTTCGATGAACGGCATCAGGCGGCCTCGTGGACAGGGGTGCCCGCGACGTAGCTCGCCAGTACCCGGCCCTGCAGGCGGGCGCCGTCGAAGGGCGTGTTCCTGGATTTCGACCGGAGTTGCCAGCGATCGAGGACGAACGGCGCGTCGGCATCGAACAGCACGAGGTCGGCGGGCGCCCCGGCGGCCAGCCGTCCGGCGCCGAGCCCCAGCCGCCGCGCCGGGTTGAGCGCCATCGCGCGGAACAGTTCGGGCAGGGTGAGCGCACCCGCGTGGTAGAGGCGCAGCGCGGCGGGCAGCAGCGTTTCCAGCCCCACGGCGCCGCTCGCCGCCTCCTCGAAGGGCAGGCGCTTGCTTTCCTCGTCCTGCGGGGTGTGCATCGAGCTGATCACGTCGATCAGCCCCTCGCGCAGTGCCGCGATCACCGCCTGCCGGTCCTCCTCGGATCTCAGCGGCGGCTTGACCTTGAAGAAGGTGCGGTAATCGGCCACGTCGAGCTCGTTCAGCGCGAGGTGATGGATGCTGGTCCCGGCGGTGATATCGAGCCCGTTGCGCTTGGCCCGGCGCAGCGCGGGCAGCGCACGGGCGGTGGTGACCTGGTCGGCGTGGTAGCGCGCGCCGGTCATCTCGAGCAGCGCGATGTCACGGTCGAGGCCCATCCGCTCGGCCATGGGCGACACGCCCGGCAGGCCGCGCAGCGACGCGAACTTGCCGGAGGTGGCGGCCGCCCCGGCGCTCAGCCCCGGGTCCTGCGGGTGGGCGATGACGAGCGCGCCGAGCCCGCGCGCGTAACTCAGCGACCGGGTCAGCACCCTGGTGTCGGTGACGACACGGTCGCAATCGGTGAAGGCCACGGCCCCGGCATCCATCAGGAAGGCGATCTCGGTCATCTCGCGGCCCGCGCGCCCCTTGGTCAGGGCCGCCATGGGCAGCACGTTGACGGGCGCAGCGGCCCTGGCGCGGCGGGCCACGAATTCCAGCGTCTCGGGGCTGTCGATCGCCTGGGCCGTGTCGGGGCGCGTGGCCATTGTCGTCACGCCGCCGGCGGCCGCGGCCAGCCCGGCGGAGCGGAAACTTTCCTTGTGCCGCTCGCCCGGCTCGCAGACCTTGACGCCGATATCAACGATGCCCGGGGCAAGGCACTTGCCGCCGCAATCGCGCCGGTGGACGGCCGGCGGCATGTCCTCGCCCTGCCCGCCCACCGCGCGGATCGCGCCGTCCTCCACCAGCAGCCAGCCGGGCGCGTCGGTGCCGGCCTCGGGGTCGATCAGCCGGGCATTGGTGAAAAGCGTGGTGGTCATATTTGCTCTGCCTCATCCCAACCGGGGTCTTCGTCCCAATGCGATGCATCCAGATCTCTTATTCTTTTCGAAAATACTCGGTGAAACTGCTCGAGATGTTCGGCCAGCCATTCGTGCTGAAGGTCCCAATCGGCTGTCTGAGAGAAATCAACACCGTCTTTGCTAATGCTGATACGCGCGCCCTTTCTTCCCGGAAGTTCATCCCAATCTAGTTTCTCGCCGAACTCGGACTCAATTGCTGAGCGCTGCTCGAGCAGAAGATGATAGAAGGATTTCGCGTCATTGGAATGCAGGAACAACTCTGCTCGAATTCTGTTCTCACGGCTGTTGACCGAGGCCGTGATGCGAAAGCCGGTTCTTCCGACCGAGTAATTCTGCCAGTGCTGCGGTCGGCCAGATCGAGTTTTCAATGGGCCGTTGCGCTGCTCGATATGAGCATTTAGCGTTTGCCAGTATTCTAACTGTAACGCTTTGGTTTCAGTGACTTCATTAGCAGACGTTGCGCGTTGGGCCTCACTCGTACTCCGCGACCAGTCGTTGGGTTTGCTTACCACGTTGAACTTGGGCGCCGCCGGGCTTTCCCCGATTCGCCACAACTCCACCTCAAGCGCAAAGAACCGCACCTCGGTATCGGTGATCTCGTTAAGCCAATCCATGGCCGCCCGGTGTTCGTCGGCAACGCGTGAGGCGATCCAGACAATCGTCACGGCATCCAACCCCGCCGCGTAGGTCATCAACTGCCCTAGATGCGTGTGGTCCGTGCGCTCCAGTTGGTTTTCCACCAGTACCCAGCGATCCGAAAGCGTATCTTTGCACAGGATGTCGGCCCTGAACGGCCCGACGTTCTGCTCCACCGCCTCCAGTTCCAGATCAACCCCCAGCGTATCGCCCAAAAGCGCCAGATTGTCCTCGCGCGCCAGCCAAGGTGTGAAATCCTGTGCCTCGGTCTGCCAGATGCGGCGTAATTCCACGCGTTCGAGCCGTCCCAGGTCGCTCATGTCGTCCTCCCCATCGCCGCCTCGATCCGGGCCTTCGTGGCGTCGCGGTCGGGCTGGTATTTCAGCAGGTGCTTGTCGCCCGTCCGCGTGACCACCTGCACCGCCGAGCCCAGCACGCGGATCGCCGCGATCTCGTCCAGTGTCACCATGCGGCCCTGCGGCCCCATCAGGCGCCGGTCGGTCAGGTCCCAGCGCGCCGCCGCCTCGTCCGAGGCGACGTAGAGCGCGCGCACCGCCACCGCCGCCAGGCCGCCGACGGCGCCCGTCCAGACATGCGGGTTGCCCATGGCCCAGAGCACGGCCATGCCCAGCCCCATCGCCCCCGCCGACAGCCAAGCGTGATCGCGCCAGTACGTCGCGCGGTCGGCCGGGAAGCGCGCCAGCACGCGCTCTCCCTCGGCCAGCGGCGCGACGGGTGTCATCGACTGATCCATCCCGCCCTCCATCAGGCGATCCACACCATCACCGCGACAAGCGCGAAGATCACCAGCAGCGCCAGCATCGCCACCCGGCCCGACATGGCCGCCTGTGACGGCGCGCGGCGCTCGGGGGCCGGGGCCGCGCCGCGGGCGGCCTCGTCGGGCAGCGGGCTGAACTGCACCGGCGCACGCTCCTCGACATAGGTGCCGATCCAGCGCAGCGGCGCGCGCGGCGTGATTTCCTGCGCCACGCCCCCGAAGCCGCGTGACCGGACCACCACGACATGCCCCTTGAGCGCGTCCAGCCGCGCGCGGTCCTCCGCGACATCGGCCTCGGCGATACCCAGCCCCTCGATCATGTAGCCCGGAAGGCCCAGCCCCGTCAGGTCGCTCACCGGGAAGACCTCGATTTCGTCCGGATCGAGCGTATCGGCGCCGAGCGCGTCCCGCAGCGGCCAGCCATCCGCGCCCGGCGTGGCAAAGCCGTCGACCTCCGCCGCCGGCAGGTCGAGGGCGAACAGCCGGACGACACCGTGCTCGTGCGCCTTGATCTCGAACCGCTCGGTCATGCCATGACCCCCGCCGGCCGCGCCCGCAGGTTGCGGGCCAGCAGGTCCATCGCGGCCATGCGCACGGCCACGCCCATCTCGACCTGTTCCTGGATGACGCTGCGGTTGATGTCGTCGGCGATCTCGCCGTCGATCTCGACGCCGCGGTTCATCGGGCCGGGATGCATGACGATGGCATCCTGCCTGGCATGGCCCAGCTTCTCGGCGTCCAGCCCGTAGCGGAAGTAATACTCCCGCTCCGACGGGATGAAGCCGCCATCCATCCGCTCGCGCTGAAGACGCAGCATCATCACGACGTCAACGTCGCGCAGCCCCGCGCGCATGTCATCGAATACCTCGACCCCGAAATCGGCGATCCCCGACGGCATCAGGGTGGGCGGCCCGATCAGCCGTACCCGGTTTTCCATCTTGCCCAGCAGCAGGATGTTCGACCGCGCCACGCGACTGTGCGCGATGTCGCCGCAAATCGCGATGTTCAGCCGGTGCAGCCGCCCCTTGGCCCGCCGGATGGTCAGCGCGTCCAGCAGGGCCTGCGTGGGGTGTTCGTGCCGCCCGTCGCCGGCATTCAGCACCGCGCAGTTGACCTTCTGCGCCAGCAGGTCCACCGCCCCGGAATGCGGATGGCGGACGACCAGCAGGTCGGGGTGCATGGCATTGAGCGTCATGGCGGTATCGATCAGCGTTTCGCCCTTCTTGATGGAGCTGGCCTGCATGGCCATGTTCATCACGTCCGCGCCAAGCCGCTTGCCCGCCAGTTCGAAACTGGCCTGTGTGCGCGTGGAGTTCTCGAAGAACATGTTGATCTGCGTCAGCCCCGCCAGCGCGTCGGCATGTTTCACGTCGCGCCGGTTCAGGGCGACGTATTGGTCGGCCAGGTCCAGCACGGCGGTGATGTCGGACTGGGCAAGGGGCTCGATCCCCAGCAGGTGGGCGTGTGAATAGGTCATGCCGTCTCCTTGCCGATACGGCCCGCTTATAGAAAGGCCGGCGGCGCGGGGCAAGCGGGCAGTCGGCCCGCCGCGATACCGCGCGCCGCGTTTACCCGCGGGCCGGCCCGCGACGGCACCGACGCGATACCGGCGGCGCCCCGCCGCCATGCCGAAGGCTTTTTTCACGTGAATTCCGCGCGTTAACCATGATTCGGCGCGCTTCCGCCCCCCGGGCGATCTGTCCGCTTTCCCCGCCCGCGGCGGCGGGATAGATTCGCCCCATGGAATCGGGGCTGGATTTTCACGCCGCGCTGGCGGCGCTCGACTGGCAGATCGACCTCGGCGCGACCGAGGCGATCGGCGACACCCCCGTGAACCGTTACGAGCAAGCCGCCGCTCCCGCCGCCCCGCGCCCGGCCACGCCCGGGCCGGCCACCTCCCCCGCGCCGCAACAGGAAACGGACCCGGTCGCCGTGGCGCGCGACGCCGCCAACGCGGCCCGCGATCTGGACAACCTGCAGGCCGCGCTCTCGGGGTTCGAGCTGTGCGAGCTCAAGCGCGGGGCGCGCAACACCGTCTTCGCCGATGGACACCCCGCCGCACGCCTGATGATCATCGGGGAGGCGCCGGGCCGCGACGAGGACATGCAGGGCAAACCCTTCGTCGGGCGCGCGGGCCGGCTGCTGGACCGGATGCTCGCCGCCATCGGGCACGACCGTACCGCGCAGGACGCTGAAAAGGCTGTCTATATTTCCAACATCCTGCCTTGGCGACCGCCAAGCAACCGCGATCCGAACCCGCAGGAAATCGCCATGATGGTGCCCTTCATGCAGCGGCACGTGGCGCTGGCGGATCCGGATATCGTGGTGCTGATGGGCAATATAAGCTGTCAGGCCGGCCTTGGCCAACGCGGCATCACCCGCCTGCGCGGCCAGTGGGCCGAGGCCTATGGCAAACCCGCGCTGCCCATGTTCCATCCCGCGTTCCTGCTGCGCAAGCCGCATGCCAAGCGCGACGCATGGGCCGACCTGCTGGAACTGCAAGCGCGGCTGAGGACAGGTTCATGAAAATCATGGCGTTTTCAGACCTCCACGGGGACGCCGCCCGCGCGGCCACGCTTGTCTCGGCCAGCGGCGCGGCCGACCTCGTGATCGGGGCGGGCGATTTCTGCAACATGCGGCGGGGGCTGAAGGATGCGATGGCGCTGCTGTCGGGCATCGCGGCGCCGATGGTGCTCGTGCCCGGCAACGCCGAAAGCGCCGATGAACTGCGCGCCGCCGCGCCGGGCAACGCCACCGTCCTGCACGGGAGCGGAACACGGGTGAACGGGCTGCGGCTTTTCGGGTTGGGCTACGGCGTGCCGACCACGCCGTTCGGCGCGTGGTCCTGCGGCCTGAGCGAAGAACAGGCCGCCAAGATGCTGGACGGCTGCGACATGGCCGACATCCTCGTGCTGCATTCCCCGCCACGGGGCGTGGCGGATGTCACCTCGAGGGGGCAATCCGTGGGCTCGACCGCCATACTGGCCGCCATCGAACGCCTGCAACCGCGCCTTGCCCTGTGCGGCCACGTCCATGACAGCTGGGGCCGCGAGGGCCACATCGGCCCCACCCGCGTCGTCAACCTCGGCCCCGCCCCGACATGGTTCGAACTTTAACCCCATATCAAAGGCTTGGTGATATGTCCCGCATCGACGAAAGCATGGAATTCATCCCGGTCCGCATCGCCGTCCTGACGATCAGCGACACGCGCGACATCGAACAGGACCGCTCCGGCACGGTTCTGGTTGACCGGGCCGAGGCGGCGGGCCACGTTCTGGCCGACCGCATGGTCGTGCGCGACGAACGCGACCAGATAACCGGCCAGCTTCGCGAATGGGTGGCCGATCCGGGCGTGGACGTGGTCATTTCCACCGGGGGCACCGGCCTGACCGGCCGTGACGTCACCGTGGAGGCGCACCGCGACGTCTACGAAAAGGAAATCGACGCCTTCGGCACGGTCTTCACGATGATCTCGATGCAGAAGATCGGCACCTCCGCCATCCAGTCCCGCGCGACGGGCGGCGTGGCCAACGGCACCTACCTTTTCGCCCTGCCCGGCAGCCCCGGCGCCTGCAAGGACGCGTGGGACGAGATACTCGCCCATCAACTCGATTACCGCCACCGGCCCTGCAACTTCGTCGAGATCCTGCCGCGCCTCACCGAGGACCGGCGCAGGAAATAACCGCGCTGTCCGCATCACCCGGCGCTTGGCAATTGGCGGCGCGACCTTACATCTCCTTGGTCCGCATGCGGACATGTGCAAGGGTTCGGACCACATGCGTTTTCTGCGTCACAGCCTAATCGGCCTGCTGCTTCTGGCGGTCACGCTCGGGATGCTCGCCTACGGCGGCACGATCCTGTTCGAGGCCGTTCAGGAGCGCATGACGCGCCAGCCGCCAACCCCGGAACGCCGCGAAAGGGTCTTCGCGGTCAACGTCGTGCGGGCCAACGAGGCCACGATCACCCCCGTCCTGCGCACCTTCGGCGAGGTCCAGAGCCGCCGCACCCTCGAAATCCGCGCCAAGACCGGGGGCACCATCGTCGATCTTGCCGCGAATTTCGAGGAAGGGGGCGAGGTTCGGGCCGGCCAGCGTCTGGCACGGATCGACCCGGCCGACGCGCAGGCCGCGCTGGACCGCGCCGAGACCGACCTGATGGATGCCCGCGCCGAACAGCGCGAGGCCGACCGCGCCCTCGTGTTGGCGCGCGACGAACTGGCCGCCGCCCGCGAACAGGCCGCGCTGCGGGAACGCGCCTTCAAGCGCCAGCGCGATCTGGAAGACCGCGGCGTCGGCACCGCCGCCACGGTCGAAACGGCCGAGCTGGCCGCCGCGCAGGCCCGGCAGGCGGTTCTGGCCAGCCGACAGGCGCTGGCCCGGGCGGAAGCCCGGGTCGATCAGGCCGCGACCCGGCTCGCCCGCGCCGAGATCGCGCGCGACGAGGCGCAAAGGCGGCTTGACGACACCGAGATCCGCGCGGGCTTCTCCGGCATCCTCAGCGACGTCTCGGTGGTCGAGGGCGGGGTCGTGTCGCAGAACGAACAACTGGCGCATCTGGTGGACGGCACCGCGCTC
>JAVLCJ010000085.1:0-12209 GCA_031580875.1 Roseovarius sp. | reverse complement strand
GTGCTTCTCGATCAGGAGGTTCGCGGATTTCCAGCCGAGTGCCCAGGCCGTCGGCGTGGGCACCGCGCGGCTGTCCACCGAAAAGAAGTTGCGCCCGGTCGGCAGCGTGTCGAGCCGGCCGCGGGTGGGCGCGCCGGAGGGGCCCGGCGGGACCGCCCGGCCCGAGAGCGCGGTCAGCAGGCCCGCGCCCTCGTCGGGGCCGCAGGCGGCGATGGCAGGGGTGATGTGTGTCTCGATCCGCTGCAGGACGGCGGCCGCTCGCGGCCCCGGCGGGGCCGCATCGCCCCGCCCGCCGTCCCGCAGGAGCCCGCCGGCGAGGATCTCCAGCCGTTCGACGGTATCGCCGGTGCTGCGCCACGGCGCCTTGTCCAGCTCGGCCAATGTACCGGGGCGTGGCCCCGCCCACGCCGTGGCCATGTCGCAGTCGAGCGGGTCGAACCCGAGGCCGAGGTCATCGGCCAGCGCGCGAATGAGCGAGGCGTCGCCGCCCTCGCCCTGTCCGCGCGGCACGCGGGCGAGCGCGATGGCGAGGTCGGTGGCCTGCCGCCCGGCAGGCGACTGGCCGAAGACATGGAGGCCATCGCGGATCTGCGCCTCCTTCAGCTCGCAAAGATAGGCATCGAGCCTCGCGAGGTCGCTTTCCTCGTCCTCGCCGGCCATGCCGACATCCTTGTCCAGCCCTGTCGTGGCGGTGAGTGACAGGATTTCGCGGCGCAGATGCTCGATCCGGCGGGGGTCGACGCCCGCGGCCTCGTAATACTCGTCGACGAGCGCCTCGAGATCGCGCAAGGTCCCATAGGTTTCCGCACGGGTGAGAGGCGGGGTCAGGTGATCGATGATCACCGCCTGCGCGCGCCGCTTGGCCTGCGTGCCCTCGCCCGGGTCATTGACGATGAACGGGTAGACGTGCGGCGTGGGGCCGAGCGCCGCCTCGGGCCAGCATTCCGATGACAGCGCCAGCGCCTTTCCGGGCAACCATTCGAGATTGCCGTGCTTGCCCATGTGCACGATCGCGTCGGCGCGCAACTGGTTACGCAGCCAGAAATAGAAGGCCAGGTAGTTGTGCGGCGGCACCAGGTCGGGCGAATGGTAGGTGTCGGTCGGATCGATGTTGTAGCCCCGTGCCGGCTGCAGGCCGACAACCACGTTGCCGAACTGCAATACAGACAGAGCGAAATGCCCGCAATCCACCTCACCGGGGATATGGAACGGGTCGCTTTCGGGTGGGCCCCAGCGGCTTTCGACGGCCTCGCGGAGCGCCCAGGGCAGTTGGCCGTAGTCGATCTGGTAATCGGCCATGGACATCTGCACGCCGCCCTGCCGGTCTGCGCGGTCCGTCAGCCAGTTGGTGGGCCCGGCCATGAGGCGCTGCATCAGCGCGTCGCTGTCGGCGGGCGGGTCCATGACGCGATAGCCCGCCTCGCCGAGCAGGGACAGGGCATGGACGGTGGCGGCGGGCGTGTCGAGCCCGACACCGTTGGCAAGGCGGCCGTCCTTGTTGGGGTAGTTGGCGAGCACGAGCGCCACGCGACGGTCGGCCTCGGGCGTATGGCGCAGACGGGCCCAGTTGGCCGCCAGACGCGCAACGAATTCGACACGGTCGCCCTGCGCGCGATAGGTCGCGACGGGGCATTGCGTGGCGTCGTCGAAGAAGGCTTCGTCCTTGAAGCTGACCGCGCGGGACAACAGGCGGCCATCGACCTCGGGCAGGGCCACGTTCATCGCGATGTCACGGGCCGAGAGACCGTTGAGGCCGCTTTGCCATGCCTCCTCGGACGAGGCGGCTAGCACCACCTGCAGAACCGGCGCCTCGTTCGCGGCGGACAGGGTAAACGGGTTTTGCGGGCCGTCGTCACCTTCATGCGGGGAGCCCACCGCGAAGGACGTGCAATTGAGAATGACCGACGGTGGCGCCGCGGTGAACAGGTGATCGAGCGTGGCGGTCGAGACCGGATCCTTGAGCGAGGCGACGAAAACCGGCAGCGGGTTGAGCCCCGCGCGCAGGAGAGATTTCGTCAGACGGTTAATAGGGTTGAGCCCCGCACCCTGTACCAGCGCGCGGTAGAAGATGAGCGGAACCACGGGTTGCCCCTCGGTCCAGGCCGCGCGGGCCGCGCCGATGTCGGCCACGCCGGCGCCGGGCCAGTACACCCCGGCGCGCAACAGCGGGCTGGCCGCTGCCGGTTTGTCGGTGCCGTCGAGCATGGCCTTTGCGTAGGCAAGGAAACCGGTGGCGTTTTCCGGCCCCCCTTCGACGAGGTAGGCCCACAGCGCGTCGTAATCCTCGTCGGTAATGGTGGAAAGGCGGCGCAGCTCCGCGTCGGGCTTGTCGTCGCCGGGCAGCAGCGCGAGCGGGACGCCCGCCTCGTGGCATCGCGCGGCGTATTGCTCGACTCCGTATTTCCAGTAGCCGGTGCCCCCCAGAACCCGTGCGATGACCAGCCGGGACTGCGTGGCGCAGTTGTCCAGATGCAGGTCCACCGACATCGGGTGCTGCAGGTGGGTGAGGTTGGCGAGGCGCAGGGAGGGCGGCGCGGCCATCTCGCCGCGCGCGGTGCTGAGCGCGGCCAGCTCTGTGTCGGCCGCGGAAACGAAGACGACGTCGGCCGGTGTCTGGCCGGGGTCGACAGGTTCCGTCCCGTCGTCTATGGCGCCGGGGGTGGCGGCGAGAAGGTGCATCAGGATCGTGCCTTTCGCTTGGCCGGGATGACGCGGCAGCCCATGGCGGCATGAAACCGTCTCATGGGGCGTGCCCTATCCCAGCGGCTTTTCCATGAAGACGCTTGTTTCGTTCGGCGCGTAGGTGCCGAAGATGCCGCGCCGTTTGAAATCGTGGCGTTCGTAGATGCGAATCGCGGCCGCCAGCGTCTCGGCCGTTTCGAGACGCAGTGCCGGCAGCCCGAGATCGCGGGCCTGATCCTCGATCTGGCGCAGGATCGCGTCGGCCACGCCCCTACCGCGCGCTTCGGGCGCGGTGAACATGGATTTCACCTCGCCATAGCCGTCCTCGACGGTGAGCGCGCCGGTGCCGAGGGTTTCGTGGCCGTCGCGCGCGGCAAAGAAATGGACGCCGGGCGCCGCCAGCGCCTCGACATCGAGGAAATAATTGTCCTCGGGCGGAAAGAGTGCGCGCATCAGGTCATGGCTTGCCGCAAGCAGCGCGCGCGCCGCGGGCGCACGCGGGTCGGCCGGTTCCACGATGAGCATCAGGCACAGAGCGCGGTTTCGATCGCGGCGCGGTCGAGCCCGGCCTGACCGATCACGACAAGGCGCGTCTCGCGCGCGTCGGTGCCGAAGGGCCGGTCGAAATAGCTGTCCACCCGCGGCCCGACGGCCTGAAGGGTGAGGCGCATGGGCTTGCCCGATACCGCGGCAAAGCCCTTGAGGCGAAGGATGTCGTGCGCCCTGATCACGTCGGCCAGCGTCTCGGCGAAGGCCGCCGGATCGGTGATTTCCGAGCGGGTGACGACGAAACTCTCGAATTCGTCGTGATCGTGATCATGGTGATGATGATCATCATCGTCGTCGTGGTGATGATGGTGATGCAGCTCGTGCCGTGCGGAAATGTCGGATTCGGCCCCGTTGCCTTGCCCGAGCAGCACGTCGACCGGCAGCGCCCCCATAGTGGACTTGACGACCTGCACCCCGTCGCGACTGTCCGTCTTGAGCCGGGTCACGAGAGCTTCCGAATCGTCGTCCGACAGCAGGTCGGCCTTGTTGACGACGATCATGTCGGCGCAGGCGACCTGATCGGCGAAAAGTTCTGACAGCGGTGTTTCGTGATCAAGGTTTTCGTCCTGGGCACGCTGCGCGTCCACGGCGGCCGTGTCATGCGCGAAACGGCCATCGCTGACGGCCTTGCCGTCGACCACCGTCACAACACTGTCAACGGTGACGCGTGTCGAAATCTCGGGCCAGTTGAACGCCCGGACCAGCGGTTGCGGCAGCGCGAGCCCGGAGGTTTCGATGACGATGTGATCGGGCGTGTCGTCACGTTCGATCAGTTTTTTCATCGTCGGCACGAAATCCTCGGCGACGGTGCAGCAGATGCAGCCGTTGCTGAGTTCCATCACGTCGTCGTCGGCGCAGCCCTCGATCCCGCATCCCTTCAGGATGCCGCCATCCACGCCCAAGTCGCCGAACTCGTTGATGATGAGCGCGATGCGGCGGCCGTTGGCGTTTTCCAGCATGTGACGAATGAGCGTCGTCTTGCCGGCACCCAGAAAACCGGTGACCACGGTCGCGGGTATCTTGCTGTTGTTCATTGCGGCACCTGGTGGAGTTGGAAAGCTGAAAATGGAAAGGACGGCCCACCGGGGCCGCCCTCGGAAATGCGTGACCCGTCAGCCCGAGATCATTGCCACGAGCGGACCTTCGGCGATTTCCAGCGTCAGGAACAGGCCCACGCCGGCGACAGTCGCCCCGACGAGGCGCGCGTTCACGGCAGCCGCTTCGCGTGCGCCCAGCACCTTCTCGGTCACCCAGCCGGCGGCGATCGCGATGGCGTACTGGATCACGCCGAGGCCGATCAGGTACCCGCCGAGGACGGCCACGTTCACGCCGCCTTCCTGCGCGGCGATGCTGTTGCCGAAGGCGGACCCGTGGAAAAGACCGAACGCCGCGAACACCGCGACCGCCGTTCCCGCGCCGAGGGCACGACCGGAGAGCACGACACCGCCGACGGCCAGCAGCGACAGGGCGATGACGGCTTCCTTCATCGGCAGGCCGATCCCGGCATACATGAGCGCGCAGCCTGCGAGCATCGCGGCGATGTAGCCTGCCGGCGCGAGGTAACGCTGCGCGGTAAAGAGCGCCGCGACACCCATCGCGATGACGAAAAACATGTGGTCGAAGCCCAGAACCGGGTGACCGAAACCCGACAGAAGGCCGTGGCTGAAGGTTTCCATGGTCATGCCGCCCAGCGGATGGTGGGCAAGCGCGGGCGTTGCGACGGCGCTGGCGGTTGCTATGGCGAGTATCTTTTTCATTTTACTGTCCCCTTCGGGTTGTTCTGTTTGAAGGGGGTATCGTGAGGGGCCATCAGGCGTGGTCCATACCTGGCTTCCCCCCAACGGATCACCCCGTCCGTTGTTTCCGGGTCGGGCGCGGGCGCCCGATGCGAGGCTGGTCTCCTGGCTCGCGGGTCGTTGCGGGCACCTGCCTTCCCGGGGGTGCATGCCCCAGTGGCTTTGTGGTGCACGCTCTCCGCATACAGTCGCGGGGGCGGCTGACGCATGGGCGCCCGGGATGGGTCCGCCGTCACGTCATTCCCATTTCATCCCCGAGGCGCTTTGCACCATCACGGGGAACCTTGCGCCACGGGTATGGCGGCGGACGCCGCGACCGTCAAGGTGATTTGCGACATCGAAACGGCCCGCTGCGGCGTCGATCCCGCGTCTGGCAGCCTGTTGCGACGACCGGGAAAAGGCTTGACCGCTCCGGCAAGATACCGCGCGAGCCCCGGAAAATTCGCAATATCTTGTGGATAAATGGCTTGTACAGGCGATATGCGGGGTGCCGCCGTTGACAGGCGCGTTCAGGCTTCGTCTAATCCGGTACCAAGTTGAATCATGCGGGCCGGGGGCTTCGTGCAGTTCACCAGACTCAGACTGACCGGGTTCAAGAGTTTCGTCGATCCGACGGACCTGCACATCGGGGACGGGCTGACCGGTGTCGTCGGACCGAACGGGTGCGGCAAGTCGAATCTGCTCGAGGCGCTGCGTTGGGTCATGGGCGAGACCCGGCCCAAGGCGATGCGCGGCGGCGGCATGGAGGATGTGATCTTTGCCGGCGCGGCCTCGCGCCCGGCGCGCAACTTCGCGGAAGTCAGCATCCACATCGACAACGCCGACCGGTTGGCGCCGTCGGGGTTCAATGAGTCCGATCACCTCGACATCGTGCGCCGCATCACGCGTGATGTCGGCAGTGCCTACAAGGCCAACGGCAAGGAGGTGCGGGCGCGGGACGTGCAGATGCTGTTTGCCGACGCCTCGACGGGGGCGCATTCGCCGGCGCTCGTGCGGCAGGGGCAGATCGCCGAACTGATCAACGCCAAGCCCAAGGCGCGTCGCCGCATACTCGAAGAGGCGGCGGGCATTTCGGGGCTGTACCAGCGGCGGCACGAGGCCGAGTTGAAGCTGAAGGGCACCGAGCAGAACCTCGCGCGGGTGGAAGACGTGATCGAGCAGCTTGCCGGTCAACTTGCGCAATTGGCGCGGCAGGCCAAGCAGGCGGCGCGCTACCGCGAGATCGGCGAGGCGTTGCGGCAGGCCGAGGGGTTGTTGCTGTATCGCCGCTGGAAGGAGGCCGACGCGGCGCGCCAAACGGCCGAAGCCGGGTTGCAGGAGCGCACCACGGCCGCCGCGCAGGCCGAAGCGGCCGCGCGCGACGCGGCCTCGCGGCGCATGACGGCCGACGAGGCATTGCCACCTCTGCGCGAGGAAGACGCGATCGCGGCGGCCGTCCTGCAGCGTTTGCAGGTCGAACGGGACACGCTGGCCGAGCAGGAGAGCGCCGCGCGCGACCGGATCGAGACATTGGAGCGCCGGATCGATCAATTGGCCCATGACATCGAGCGTGAGGAAAGCCTCAACCGCGATGCCGGTGAAACTATCGCCAAGCTGGAGTGGGAGGCGTCCGAACTGGAGAAGGCCGCCCAGGGCCATGTGGCCAAGTTGGAGGCCGCCGCCGCCGAGGCCAAGGATGCCGCGCAGATCCTGCAGGATCGCGAAACCGACCTGAGCCAGTTGACCGAGGATGTGGCGCGGTTGTCGGCCCGGCACCAATCCGCGCAGCGCCTGGTGGCGGACAACCGAAAAACACTGGAAAAATCTGAAGCCGAGGCCGCGCAGGCACGCGAGGCGGCGCAGGGTTCGCAGGCCGCTCTCGAGAAGGCGGGGCATGAATACGAGGCCGCGCAGGCGGCGGAGGCGCAGGCTGTCGCGACCGCGCGCAATGCCGAGGCAACGCTGGCCGAGGCCGACGCGGCGCGCGCCGAGACGCAGGCACGCGAGGCCGAGGCGAGGGGCGAAAGGTCTGAAGCCGAAGGCGAGGTCAACGCGCTGTCGGCGGAGGTCTCGGCGCTGGCCCGGCTCGTTGACCGGGACACCGACGCGGGTGGACAGATCATGGACCGGCTCAATGTCGCGCCGGGTTATGAAAAGGCGTTGGGCGCGGCGCTGGCCGATGACCTGCGCGCCCCGGAGGTCGAGGCGGACGGCCCGACCGGGTGGGCCCAGTTGCCCGGATACCCGGCCGCGCAGCCATTGCCCGAGGGTGTCGTGGCGTTGTCATCGCAGGTGACCGTGCCCGAGGTGCTGGCGCGGCGGATGGCGCAGATCGGGCTGGTGGACGCCGGGGACGGGCCGCGGTTGCAGGCGGCGTTGAAGCCGGGTCAGCGGCTGGTCAGCATGGAAGGCGACCTGTGGCGATGGGACGGTTACCGGTCTTGGGCCGAGGACGCGCCCTCGGCCGCCGCGCTGCGGCTGGAACAGCTCAATCGTCTGGAGGAATTGAAACAGCAACTGGCCCACGCCACGGCCCGCGCCGAGGGCGCATCGGCGGCGCACGAGGCGCTGCGCGCGCGCCTGTCGGAGCTCACGCAAGCGGATGCGCGCGCGCGGGAAGCGCGCCGCGCCGCCGATGCCGCGGTGAACGAGGCGAACCGGGCGCTGAGCCGGGCGGAGGCGGATCGCAACCTCGCGCAGTCGCGGCTGGAGTCGCTGGGGCTTGCCGTGACGCGCCACGAGGCGGAGGCGCTGGCCGCGCGCAAGGCGCTGGCCGAGGCGGAGGCGGCACAGGGCGATCTGGGCGATCTGGACGCCGCCCGCGCCGGGGTCGAAGAGGTCAAGCTGGCCGTCGAGGCCGCGCGGATGACGATGATGACCAAGCGGTCGGCCCACGACGAGCTGCGCCGGGAGGGCGAGGCGCGGAGCAAGCGCGCGCAAGAGGTGGCCAAGGAGCTGAGCGGCTGGCGCCACCGCCTCGAGACGGCTGAAAAGCGCGGCGCGGACCTGACGGAGCGCAAGCAGGCCGCGGAGGCGGAACTGGCGCAAGCCGTCGCCGTTCCCGGGGAACTGTCGGACAAGCGGGCCGATCTGGCCAGCCGGATCGCGACCGCCGAGGCCCGCCGGGCCGAGGCGGCCGACGCGTTGAGCCGGGGCGAGGCCGCGGCGCGCGAGGCGGTGGGCGCCGAGCGTGACGCGGAGCGCGCGGCCAGCGACGCCCGCGAGGCGCGGGCACGGGCCGAGGCGCGGGCGGATGCCGCCCGCGAGGCGCAGGAGCAGGCCGCCGGGCGCATCGCCGAGGATCTTGATACGACACCCGGGGACCTGCTGGCGGGGCTCGGGGCCGATCCCGACGCCATGCCGGAGGCCGACGCGATCGAGGCGGATGTGAACCGCCTGAAACGGCAGCGCGATGCGCTTGGCGCCGTGAACCTGCGCGCCGAGGAGGACGCGCGCGAGGTTCAGGACGAGCATGACGCCCTGCAATCGGAAAAGGCCGATCTCGAAGCCGCGATCCGCGAACTGCGCAACGGCATCGCCGGCCTTAACCGCGAGGGGCGCGAACGCCTGCTGACGGCCTTCGAGCAGGTGAACGAGAACTTCACCACGCTTTTCAAGCATCTGTTCGGCGGGGGCGAGGCCAATCTGGTGATGGTCGAAAGCGACGACCCGCTGGATGCGGGGCTGGAAATCATGTGCCAGCCGCCGGGCAAGAAGCTCAGCACGCTGTCGCTGCTTTCGGGCGGGGAGCAGACACTGACCGCGCTGGCGCTGATCTTCGCGGTGTTCCTCGCCAACCCGGCGCCGATCTGCGTGCTTGACGAGGTCGACGCGCCGCTCGACGATGCCAACGTGGGCCGCTTCTGCGACCTTCTGGACGAGATGTGCCGCCGGACCGAGACACGGTTCCTGATCATCACCCACCACGCGGTGACGATGAGCCGGATGGACCGGCTGTTCGGTGTCACCATGGCCGAGCAGGGGGTGAGCCAGCTTGTCAGCGTGGACCTGAAGAAGGCCGAGGCGATGGTCGCGTGACGGCGACGGCGCTCGTGCCGCGCTGCGCGGGCACATCGCCCCGCCCGCCGTCCCGCGGGGCCGCGGGGCCGCGGCGTGCAGGCGCATGATGCCGCGGCCCGACGGGGACCGTCACAACCTGTTCAACAGCCCGGGCGTTGGCCAGGCGTCGGCGGGAAGGCCCAGTTTTTGCTGGATGTCCTGCACCGCCGCGCGCGTGCCCGCGCCCAGGATCCCGTCCACGCCACCGACATCGTAGCCGCGCCGGCCGAGCTTGCGCTGAAGCGTCTTCATCTGGCCGTCCGTCAGCCCGGGATCCGGATTGCCGGGGGCGAAAACGGGCGCCCCTTCGAGCCGGGTGGCGAAATAGGCGGCCGTCAGCACGTAGGTGAAGCTCTGGTTCCATTCGAAGAAAACCCGGAAATTCGGATAGGCCAGAAAGGCCGGGCCCTTGCGCCCCTGCGGCAGGATCAGGCTGGCGGGCAGGTTGCGGGCCAGCTGGCCGTGCCGCGGCGCGACGCCCAGCCGGGCCCAGTCACCGGCGGGCATTCGCGTGCGCAGGCCGGATTTCGACCAGTCGAGATCGCGCGGCACGGAAACCTCCTGCAGCCAGGGCTCGCCCGCGCGCCAGCCGAGCTGCTGCAGCATTTTCGCGCCGGACATGAGCGCGTCGGGTGGCGATGTCTTGAGGCTGACATGGCCGTCGCCATCGCCATCGACGCCATTTTCGAGAATGTCCTGCGGCAGCATCTGGACCATGCCGATCTCGCCGGCCCATGCGCCGGTGGTGGTCACCGGGTCGAAATCGCCCGTCTCGTAGAGTTTCAGCGCCGCGAAAACCTGCGGCCGGAACAGGTGCGGCCGGCGGCAGTCATGCGCCAGCGTGACGAGCGCGTTGAGCGTGTTGTAGTCGCCCTGGAAACCGCCGTAATCGGTCTCGAACGCCCAGAAGGCCAGCAGAACACCCCGGCTGACGCCGTGGCGTCGCTCGATCCGGTCGAAGATGGCGGCGTGCTGCTCGGCCTTGCGGCGGCCGATCTGGAGGCGGCTCGCGCTGATCAGGCGGCGCGCGAAATCGGTGAAATTCATCTGGAACACGCCCTGCCGCCGGTCGGCGCGGATCACTGACGGGTCGCGTCGCACCGGGGCGAAGAAGGCGTCGACGGTCGCCGGGGCATGGCCGCGCGCGAGCGCCTCGGATTTCAGCGCGCCGACAAAGCCCGAGAAGCTGCCGCCGCATTGCTGGGCGGCAGCGGGCATGGCGGTGAGGGCAAGCAGGGCGAACAGGCAGGAAAATCGCATGGAACAAATCTCTGGTTGGGCTTGATGCGTCCTCCATGCCACGGATCGGAGCGTGACAACAGCCGTCCCGCAAGCTCGTGGCCCGGCGGCTGGCGGGTATTTGTGCCGAGAAGAAGGCCCGGGGCCTCAGCCGGTGAGCAGCGCCAGCGCGATGACGAGGCCGAGCAGGAGCGCCCACGTGCGCCATAGCAGGGCGCAGGCCGCGTCGATCTCGTCGGCGCCGATCGATTTGCGCCCGGCGGGATGGACGAACGGGAAATCGGTCACCCGCCCGTGATAGGCGCGCGGGCCCGACAGGGCCACGTCGAGCGCGCGGGCGGTCGCGGCCTCGGGCCAGCCGGCATTGGGCGAGCGGTGCAGGCGGGCATCGGCCACGATGGCGCGCCACCGTGGCAAGAGCCCGGCAGGGGTGGCGATCAGCAGGGCGGTGAGCCGGGCCGGGACGATGTTTAGAAGGTCGTCTAACCGCGCCGTGGCCCGGCCGAAGCGTGCGTAGCGGTCGTTGCGGTAGCCGATCATGCTGTCGGCGGTGTTCACGACCTTGTAGAGTAGCAGCCCCGGCAGCCCGGCAATGAGGAACCAGAAGGCGGGTGCGACAATCCCGTCGCTGAAATTCTCGGCCGCCGATTCGATCGCGGCGCGGGCGATTTCGGGGGCGTCCATGTCGGCGGTATCGCGGCCCACGATTCGGGCCACCATCAGCCGCGCATCATGGAGCGAGAAACGCAGCGCGCGCGCCACGTCCCGGACATGGTCGACGAGCGAGCGCTGAGCGAGCAGGACGGCGGCGACCGCGATCTCGGCCAAGGGGCCGAGCGCCTGCAGGAGCGCGCCGGTGGCGAGCGCGGCGAGCGCCAGGAGCAGCAGGGCGAGCGCGCCCCGCGCCTGCCGGGCGGCGCCGCGGTTGAGCCGCGCGTCGCACCAGCCGACGGCGCGGCCCATGAGCACGGCCGGATGCGGCAGGCGCGACCATAGCCAGCGCGGCTCGCCCAGCGAGGCGTCGAGCAGGAGCGCCAGCGAGAGGGCGGCGGCGAGGCTCATGCCAGTGCGGCCTCCAGCCGGGGCCAGGCATCGGGCGCAGGCAGGCCGAGGCGCAGGAACTCGTCCGAGTAGGGAAAGATGCGCGACCAGATGTGCGCGCGCGCAAGGCGGGCTTGCCAGCGGGCCGCATGGTGCACGCGGTAGAGCCGGAAAAGCGACGTCCCGCCCGCCACGCGGGCGCCGGCATGCATCATGCGCGCGTCGAGATGCGCGGCGTCCTCGTTGAGGCGGGTGCGCGTGGCAACCGCCCAGTCCGGATCGGACAGCGCCGCGGTACCGATGGCCAGCGCCGGTCCGGAGACGGGCCAAGGCCCCAGCATCCCGGCAAGCCGGTCGACCAGGTCGGGCGCGCCGATGGCGAACCCCAGCCGCAGGCCGGCCAGCCCCCAGAACTTGCCGAAGCTCTTGAGCACGATCGTGCCGGGCCTGTCCGCGTGGGCGATCAGCGAGCGATCCGGGGAGACATCGGCGAAACTTTCGTCGATCACCGTGAGCGGCGCGGTCAGGTCGGTGCCGCCATACCAGTGGCCCGTGGGGTTGTTGGGGTGGACGATGACACGGGCCTGCGCCTGTTGCGGCCGGTCATTGCTGATTTCCCAGCCATGCGCGGCGAAGGCGGCCGCGTGTTCGTTGTAGGTGGGTTCGGGGATGTCCGCGCGGCCCGGCATGGCGAGGGCCGGGAGACTTGCGATCAGGCTGGAGGCGCCGGGCGCGGCGAGGACGGACGCCCCGGCGGGCACGTTCCAGAAGCGGCGTGCAGCCTCGGCGAGGGCCGTCTGCGCGGCGCTGTCGGGGAGGTCCTGCCATGCGGCGGCGGGCAGGTCGGGCACCGGGTAGGGCACC
>JAVLCJ010000084.1:0-12235 GCA_031580875.1 Roseovarius sp. | reverse complement strand
CATGCAGGAGGCGGGCGCGAACCTCGTGCAGGAGCTGGCTTACACCCTCGCCGATGGCAAGGAATACGTGAAGGCGGCGATCGCGGCGGGCATGGACGTGGACAGCTTCGCGCCGCGGCTGTCTTTCTTCTTCGCCATCGGCATGAACTTCTTCATGGAGGCGGCCAAGCTGCGCGCCGCGCGGCTGCTCTGGCATCGCATCATGACCGAGTTCGGCGCACAGAACGACAAGTCCAAGATGTTGCGCACGCATTGCCAGACCAGTGGCGTGAGCCTGCAGGAACAGGACCCCTACAACAACGTGGTGCGCACGGCCTACGAAGCGATGAGTGCGGTTCTGGGCGGCACACAGTCACTGCATACCAACGCCCTCGACGAGGCGATGGCGCTGCCCACCGATTTCAGCGCCCGCATCGCGCGGAACACCCAGCTGATCCTGCAGGAGGAAACCGGCGTGACCAACGTGGTCGATCCGCTCGCCGGCTCCTATTACGTCGAGAAGCTCACGCATGATCTGGCTGAAAAAGCATGGGAGCTTATTAAGGAAGTCGACGAAATGGGCGGGATGACCAAGGCCGTGGCCAGCGGTATGCCCAAGCTGAGGATCGAGGAAAGTGCCGCGACGCGGCAGGCGATGATTGATCGCGGTGACGAGGTCATCGTGGGCGTCAACAAGTACCGTCGTGACAAGGAAGACCCGATCGATCTTTTGGACATCGACAATACCGCCGTTCTCAATTCCCAGGTTGAGCGCCTGCAGAAAATCCGCGCCGCCCGGGACGATGGCCAGTGCCAGGCGATGCTGGATGAGCTGGGCCGCCGCGCGAGAGAGGGCGGCAACCTTTTGGAAGCGGCGGTCAACGCCGCGCGGGCGCGTGCATCGGTGGGGGAAATCAGCATGGCGATGGAAAACGAATTCGGCCGGCACAGCGCCGAGGTCAAGACCCTGGCCGGTGTATACGGCAAGGCCTACGAGGGCGATGAGGGCTTCGCGGCCATCCAGCATTCCGTCGAGGAATTTGCCGAAGCCGAGGGGCGTCGCCCGCGGATGCTGGTCGTGAAGATGGGACAGGACGGGCACGACAGGGGGGCCAAGGTGATCGCGACGGCGTTTGCCGATATCGGTTTCGACGTGGATGTCGGCCCGCTGTTCCAGACCCCGGAAGAGGCCGCGCAGGATGCCATCGACAATGACGTCCACGTCATCGGTATCTCCAGCCAGGCAGCCGGTCACAAGACGCTGGCCCCCAAGCTCATCGAGGCGTTGCGAAACAAGGATGCCGATGACATCATCGTGATCTGCGGCGGGGTCATTCCGCAACAGGACTATGCTTTCCTCGAGGAAGCCGGGGTGAAGGCGATTTTCGGGCCGGGGACCAATATCCCGGACGCGGCACAGGACGTCCTGAAGCTGATCAGGCAGGCACGGTCCTGAAGCGCGCGGGATGGTGACCGGGCAGGCCATGCCGCCGAACGTGGAAACGACTCGCGAGGAGGATCCGACATGCCACGGGGCAGGGCCGGCCTGATCATCATCTCATTGTCCTTGCTGTGGAGCGTCGCGCTTTTGTGGGGCGCTGCCCGCTTTGTTACCTTGCCGGTGTTCACGCTGATGCCGACGGTCATGGCGGCTTTCCTCGCTCCGGGGCTCGTGCTTGCGCTGATGGTGGCTCGGATCGGCTGGCGCCAGCGTGCCGGCCGACAGTGGCGTATCGATCGGCACGTCCTTGACGTGACGGTGCTACAGCTCGTGCTGGCCTTGTGCATCTGGCCAGGCGCGGCCGTCCTGCTGGGGTCGGCGGGGCCGGGTGCGATCACGGTGCTCGGTGTCGGGTTCGTGATTTCCAGTCTTGGTCACTGGCTGGGTGCATATCTGTCGCGCCCCCTGCGAGATCTCGGCCGCGCTGCCACCTTCGCCCCCACGATGCTCGTTGCCTTGTGGGCGCTCGCGTCGGCCGCGGCGTATGGCAGCGGTTGATGCCAATCCCGATCACGGCGCCAAAAGCCCGCCCCGCGCTGTAAGTATTTAACGCAACCCTGCCGACCCATGGCCGTTCGATGCTGCAACTTGATCATATTGCCCTTGCTGCCGAGACCCTTGAAGAGGGGGGCGATGTTGCCGAGTCACGGCTTGGCGTCCCCTTGCTGCCCGGGGGCGTTCATCCGCGGTTCGGCACACACAACCGTCTGCTCGGCTTGGCGGACGGTCTCTATCTCGAGGTGATCGCGATCGACGCGTCCGTGCCGGGCCCGCCGGAAGGCGCGCGGTGGTTCGATCTTGATCGCTTCAAGGGGCCGCCGCGCCTGGCCAACTGGATTTGCCGTACGAATGATCTTGACGCGATGATAAGCCGCTTTCCGGCGGCAGGTACCGCCGTGGCGCTGTCGCGCGGGGATCTGAATTGGCGCATGGCGGTGCCGCGGAACGGGATACTGCCTTTTGACAACATGTTCCCGGCGTTGATGCAGTGGGAGTGCACGCCGACGCCCGCACAGATCCTGCCCGGCTCGGGGTGCAGGCTGACCCGGCTCACGGTCTCCCACCCGGAGGTGTGCGCGCTTGCCGACGCGCTGTCGACGGTCCTCGTGGATGACCGGATTGTCTTCCGGTCTGGGCCCGCGCGCTTGCGCGCCGAGATCGAAACGCCGGACGGGACAAGGCTGCTGGCCTGAAAACCCGCCGGACCTGCTTCTGGAATCGCCTGCGGTCGTGGCTGTCCGGAACCCGTTCTGCCGTGCAGTTGCGGGGGCGTGAACGCGGATGGTCCGGATCAGGCGCGAGACGCGATCAGGCTTAACCGCCATAAATGCTTTGACAGCACGGGGCAGGTAAGGCAGGCGGCGCGAGGAATCGACTGCTTGATCCGATCCTGACGCGGACGTTTCCGCGGCAGTCGCGCTGACAGCGGGTGAGAAAGCCGGTAGGGTTGAACCATGTCCATCTGGAAACGCATTGCGGACGCCGTGTCAGCCCTTGCCAAGGGCGAGTCGCTGACGGAGATATTCGACCGTTTGCGTGCGCCACCCGAACGCAGCGTCGCGTTCACGATCGCGGTGATCGCGCTCAGTGCCAAGATGGCCAAGGCCGACGGGCTGGTAACGAAAGACGAGGTTTCGGCGTTCCGCGAAGTTTTCCATATCGCACCCGAGGACGAGCCGGGCGCCGCGCGCGTCTTCAACCTCGCGCGGCAGGACGTGGCAGGTTACGAGGAATACGCCCGCAGGATCCGCAAGATGTTCGGTGACGAGGCGGGTACGCTGAACGACCTTATGGAAGGTCTTTTTCATATCGCGATGGCCGATGGCGTCTATCACCCCAAGGAAAACGACTTCCTGGCCCGTGTGGCCGAGATATTCGGGATCGGCGAGGCCCGTTTCAAGGGGTTGCGGTGCCGTTTCGTGCCGGATGCGCATCCTGATCCGTATGCCGTGCTCGGCGTGACGCCGGACATGCCCCTCGACGAGATCCGCAAGCGATGGCGCAAACTGGTGCGTGAAACACACCCCGACAGCATGGTGGCGCGCGGGGTCCCGGAGGAAGCCGTCAAGATGGCCGAGAAACGCATCGTTGACATCAACCGCGCGTGGGAGGAGATCAGCAAGGAGGCGGCCTGACGATGCGCATCGCCACCTACAACGTGGAATGGTTCAACGCGCTTTTCGACGTGGACGGCAATCTTCTGGATGACGGGGAAAAGTCAGCCCGACACGACGTGACGCGGTCGGATCAATTGGCTGCTCTCGGCATTGTCTTGACCGCGATCGACGCTGACGCGGTCATGGTCATCGAGGCGCCCGACCCCGGCGGCAAAAGCGCCACGGTGTTGGCGCTGGAAAATTTCGCGCGTGTCATGCAACTCAGGGCGCGCCGGGCCGTCGTCGGTTTCGAGAACGGCACCCAGCAGGAAATCGCGCTTTTGTACGACCCGGATGCGCTTCGGGTACGGCACGATCCGCAGGGGGCGCTGTCGGCTGGCGGTGACGGACATGGCGACGTTCCGCGTTTCGACCGCCAGTTTCGCATTGATCTGGATATTGATGCGAAAAAGGATTCGATCACCTTCTCGAAGCCGCCTTTCGAGCTCGCGGCGGAAACGGCGTCGGGGTTCCGGTTCCGCATGATCGGTGCCCATCTGAAGTCCAAGGCGCCGCACGGGGCGGAAACCCGGGACCAGATCATGCGCATGGCTATCAGTAACCGGCGCAAGCAGCAGGCACAGGCTGTCTGGCTGCGCCAACGCGTGGAAGCGCATCTGGAGGCCGGGGATCCGTTGATATTGCTCGGCGATCTCAATGACGGGCCGGGCCTTGATGAATACGAGGACCTGTTCGGGCGTTCATCGGTCGAGATCATAATGGGCGCGGATGCGCCGGCGCTGCTCAGGCTTCATGACCCGCACGCTCATGATGCGGTAAAACAGCGGATCGGCCCGTTGCGCGCAACAGCCCGTTTTTACCTGACGAGCGAACGTCGATACCTTCAGGCGCTTCTGGATTACATCATGATATCGCCCGATCTGATGGCCCGTGATCCGAGATGGCGGATTTGGCATCCTTTCGACGATCCGGGGTGCTGGCGGTACCCCGAACTGCGCGATGCCCTGCTTGACGCGTCCGATCACTTCCCGGTGACGCTTGATATCGACATCTGATCTTACAATGGCACACGGCGCCCCTATATTCCGACCATGAGACAGATTTTCCTGATCGCCGCGATAATGTGCCTGCCAGCCATGCCGATCCATGCCGAGGACGATGGCAAAGACAACGGCCTGTCCCTGATGGAGGAGGGCGCAAGACTGTTCATGGAAGGCATCATGCGCGAGATGGAGCCGGCAATGGATGATCTGCGCGGGCTGGCCGAAGGCGTGGAGCCCAAACTGCGTGAATTCGTGCGTGAAATGGGCCCGGCCTTGGCCGACATACTCGGCAAGGTCGAGAACCTGAGCAATTACCACCCGCCGGAAATGCTGCCAAACGGTGACATAATCCTGCGCAAGAAGGTGCCCGATACGGTGCAGGAGCCGCCGGAGGACGAGATCGAGATCTGAACGGCCGCGCGCTACCGCTTGATGACCGGCGTGGCCGAGAGTGACTGCGCGAGAGACAGGAAACGCGCTTCGGCCACTTCGCCGAAAAGGTCGCGCGCCGCCTTGGACAGGCGCAGCTCCAGCACCTTCTTCTTGGGAAACCAGCGTATTTCTCCAAGGTTGGCGTCTTCACGCAGCCAGAGCATGGCGGCGAACCGCATCGCCTTGCCAAGAACCTCGGCCTGACGGGCCTGTTGTTCACTCAGCAGCGGCTTGAGGTCATCGAAACGACTGCTGTTCTGCTTGTTCGAATACCTGTGCATGAGCGCAAGCCCGAGAAATATGCGTTCGGAATGTTTCAGACCGCCGAGATTGGCGCGCGTTGCGTTGTCGAAACAGTCTTCTGCGCGGTAGTCGGGGTGCGCGCGCCAGCTGACATCGTGCAACAGGCACGCCGCCTTGATCAGGCGGCTGCATTCCGGGCTGGCGGACTTGAAAATGGGATATATGAAGTCGTGCACGATCTTGCCGAACCCGGGCAGCCGCGCGTCCTTCGCCTCGGCAAAACGGCACGCTTCGATCAACGGGTCGCGATCGCGCAGCTTCTGGGGCATCTGTTCGTAAAGCAGCCCTTCGCGGATGCCGTAGCTTGAAATCGCGATGTCCCTTGGTTTGAAGGTCTTGACGAGTTCTCGCAGCACCTCCGACGCTTGCGGCAAAAGCGCCACGCGGGCCGAGGAGACACCGGCGTCCTGCCGGATTTTCTCGATATCGTGAGCCTCGATGAATTTCGCGGTGTCGCGAACGTCCGCCGGGCTCATGCGATATTCGTGCAGCACCCGCAGCGGGTATCCGCGCCGGGCCATGTCGACCTTTGCGATGGCCCGCCACGAGCCACCGACGAGGAACAGACGATTTTTTTGCGGGCCGATGCTTTCCCGCATCTGTGCGAGCGTTTCACGAACGTATGTCTTGCGGGCCTTCTTGCCGCCCTTCATGTCGCGCAGCTTGAGCGGGCCGAGGTTCGAGGTCAGCCGTCGCCCGACCTCGCCGCCGTTGATCTCCGCCAGTTCCATCGAGGACCCACCGATGTCGCAGACGAGCCCGTAGGAACCGGGCCAGCCCAACAGGACGCCCTGCGCCGACAGTCGCGCCTCCTCGTGGCCGTCCACGACCCATAGCTTGATGCCCGTGGCCTGCATCACCTCGTCGCAAAAGTCGGGCCCGTCCTCCGCCTCGCGCACGGCGGCTGTCGCGACCGCCGTCAGGGGGCCGGTGCCCATGCCGTCGCCCAGCAGTTTGAAGCGCTTGAGCGCCGCGAGGGCGCGCGCGCGTCCATCGGGGTTCAGGCGTCCCGTTTCCGACATGCCCGCGCCGAGCCCGCACATGATCTTTTCATTGAAGAAATAGGCCGGTGACCGTGCCGCGCCGTCGAACACCACGAGCCTGACCGAGTTCGACCCGACATCAACCACACCGACACGGCTGACAGCGCGGGCCGAGGGTTTGTCAAACAAGGGCCGGCCAAATGGCCCCCAATCCTGTTCGGCGGTGTCGTTTGTCCCGTCCATGTGTCCCCCCGGACCCGACTTCGGGTTCCATGTATGCGACAGTGTCGGGAATGAATCAATCGCCCGTATGAGTCAGCTTGGGCACATCGCCGGCCCCGGCCGAGCCGCGCCCGGACAGGGACGGGTTCTCCATGAAGAAACGATGGCAGTTGAAGGCGAATTCCCCGTCGGGAACCTGCGATCGCGTAAAGGTGCCATCGGCCTTCATCACCCAGCTTTGCGCGACATCGGCGAGGTTTGCCGCCATGATCTGGCTGACGATCTGCGCTTTCACCGTCGCGTTCTCGATCTCGACGAGGGTTTCAACCCGGCGGTTCAGGTTGCGCCCCATCCAGTCCGCGGAACTGATGAAGACCCGCGCGCCCTTGGACGGCACCCCGCCACCGTTGCCGAAACACACGATGCGCGAATGTTCGAGGAAACGCCCGACGATGGATTTTACCCGGATGTTTTCTGACAGTCCCTTCACACCGGGTCGGAGCCCGCAGATGCCCCTGACGACGAGGCTGATTTTCACCCCCGCCTGCGAGGCGCGGTAGAGCGCGTCGATCACGTCCGGTTCCACGAGCGCGTTCATCTTGGCCCAGATCTGCGCCTGCTTGCCGGCTTGGGCGTGCGCGATTTCCGCATCGATCAGCTCGATGAGCCGCGATTTAAGCATCATCGGCGAGATCGAGAGGTTTTCCAGCTTTTCGGGTTCGGCGTAACCCGAGAGGAAATTGAACACCTTTGTCGCGTCGCGCCCCAACGCGGCATCGCATGTGAACAGGCTGAGGTCGGTGTAAATCTTGGCCGTGATCGGATGATAGTTGCCCGTGCCGTAATGTGTATAGGTCACGAGGCTGTCGCCTTCGCGCCGGACCACCGTCGAAATCTTTGCGTGCGTCTTCCAGTCGATGAAACCGTAAACCACGTGCGCGCCGGCCCGTTCCAGACGGCGTGACTGGCGGATGTTCGCGGCCTCGTCGAAACGGGCTTTCAACTCGACGAGGGCCGTGACCGACTTGCCGTCCTCGGCGGCTTCGCAGAGTGCCTCGACGATGGGTGAGTCCTTGGAGGTGCGGTATAGCGTCTGCTTGATGGCCACGACGTGCGGGTCACGTGCCGCCTGTGCAAGAAAACGCACGACCATGTCGAACGTCTCGTAGGGATGGTGCAGCAACATGTCCTTCTGTCGAATGGCCGCGAACATGTCGCCGTCATGGTCCTGCACCCGCTCGGGGACGCGCGGCGTGAAACTGGGCCACAGAAGATCGGGACGCTCTTCGAGCACGAGTTCCTTGAGGTCGGCCAGCCCGATCATCCCCTTGACCTCGACGACCTCGTGCGGTTCGACGTGCAATTCGCGCATGATCATCTCGCGCAGGGCGGCCGGCGCGCCCGCCGAGAGCTTCATGCGCACCACCTCGCCCCGGCGACGCCGCTTCAGCGCAACTTCGAATTCCCGCACGAGGTCCTCTGCTTCTTCCTCGACCTCGAGGTCGCTGTCACGCAGGACGCGGAACGAGCAGTGCGCCTTGCACCTGTAACCCGGGAAGAGGCTGGTCAGGTGCATAAGCAACAATTCTTCGAGCGGCAGGACACGATGTGCGCCGTCCGGCGCGGGGAGTGTCACGAAACGGTCGATCTGGTGCGGAATCGGCAGCAGCGCCTGAAGGGCGCGTTTGTCGGATTTTCGTTCAAGCTGGAGCGCCAGCGAGTAGCCGAGATTCGGGATGAACGGAAACGGGTGCGCCGGATCGATGGCAAGGGGCGATAGCACCGGGAACACCTTGTCGATGAAGACGTCGCCCAGGAACTTGCGGTCTTCCGCCGTGAGGTTGTCCCGTTCGAGGATGGATATGTTCTTTTCTTCCATCTCCCGCCGCAAGGCCTCGTAGGTTTCCTGCTGTGAGTCGAGCAGGCGCCGCGCGTTCTCGTCGATCCTGACGAGTTGCTCTGCGGGGGTCAGCCCGTCGACTGCCGGTGTCGTGTTGCCCGCATGGGCCAGTTCGCGAAGGCCGGCCACGCGCACGTTGTAGAACTCGTCGAGGTTGGTCGCCGAGATCGACAGGAAACGCAGCCTTTCAAGCAACGGGAGGCGCGCGTTCTGGGCCTCTTCGAGAACGCGCCAGTTGAAGCCCAGCCAGCTGAGTTCGCGATTGTAGAAACGTCCGGGACCCGACATGTCGAGGTCCGGCAGGTCAACGGGCTCGGGAAGGGGCGATTTCAGGAAGTTGGACTGGGTCATGGAAGCCTTGTGGCGTGACGTTGTAACGAATGGGTGACAAGGATTGCGCCTATCGCGCCGGATTGTCCAGCACCTCGGCCGCGAGCCTGCGGTTGACGGGGCGGCCGCTGGCCAGGGCAGCCGCGTCAAGTGCGGCAACGATCTGGCGCGCGGCGTCAAAGGAACGTTCCATCCGGCGGGCAAGGAACGGGATCGTGTCGGGCGTCGGCATGATCTGCCTGTCAGTGAAGAGCTTCATCAGCACGGCCTTGAGCAACGCGTCATCAGGGGCGGACAGCGCGACCACCGGCATCGCCTGCATGCGACTGATCAGGTCCGGCAGGGCAAGTTCCCATGCGCGTGCCGGGCGCTCCGCGGTGAGGAGCAAGGCATACCCTTCGGCCAGCAGCAGGTTGTGCAGATGGAAAAGCGCGCGCTCACCCCGCGCGTCGCCGGCGACGCGGTCACAATCCTCAACGGCCAGGGGGCCACGACACAGGGCCGGTACGCTCAGGTCACGAAGTTCCTGCGCGCCGATGATGCGCGCGCCCGACAGGTTTGCCCAGACATGGGCCAGGTGTGTTTTGCCGGCGCCTGATGGTCCGGTCAGCAGCATTTTGCGCGCAGGCCACTGATGCCAGGTCTCGATCATCGCCACCGCGTTGGCGTTCGCCGGGGAGATGAAAAAATCCTCGCGTCCGAGTGCTTCGCGCACCGGCAGCTCAAAGCTCATCTGCTGATGCATCATTCGTCATCCCGCGCGACAAGGCCCCGGTAAAGCCGACTGTCCTTGTACTGACCTATGGCGAACCGGGCCAGCACCCCGATCGCCGCCGCCACCGGTACCGCCACGAGCATCCCGACGAAACCGAACAACGCGCCGAACACCGACAACGCGAAAATCAGCCAGACCGGATGCAACCCGACCGAATTGCCGACAAGCTTGGGGGTCAGGAAATTGCCCTCTGCCACTTGGCCGAGAACGAAAATTCCCCCGACGATCGCGATCGACAGCCAGTCCCCCCAGAACTGGAAGAGGGCGAGCCCGACGGCAAGCGCGCCGCCAACCACGGCGCCCACGTAGGGGATGAACGTGATCAGGCCCGCGAGGAAGCCGACCACCAGCCCGAATTGCAGCCCGGCCATCATGAGCGCGACGGCATAGTAGGTGCCGAGGATCAGGCACACGGTTCCCATGCCGCGGATGAAACTGGCCAGTGTCTCGTCGATGTCGCGCGCCAGCTGACGGATGACGGGAGCGTGGTCACGTGGCAGAAGGTCGTCGATTTCCGCGATCATGCGGTCCCAGTCGTAGAGCAGGTAGAAAGCCACGACAGGCACGATCACGAACAGCACGATCATGTTGATCAGCGAGGCGGCGGAACTGACCACGGATTCCAGCAATTGGCCGCCGCGATCGCGGATGGTTTCGCCGACCGCGATCAGTGACCGGCGCAGCGCCGAGTTCTCGTCGACGAGGTCCGGGAAGCGCTCGGTCAGGAAGTTTTGCAGGTCATTGAAAAGCTTCGGCGCGATGTTGAAAAGCGCAACGGTTTGTTGGACGAGGGTGGGGACCACCATCAGGGCCATGACCACGAAGATGCATACCGTCACGAGCGTTATCACGACGAGCGCGATCGCGCGGGACAGGCCCGCCCTCTCCAGCCTGTCGGCAACAGGATCGAGGAAGTAGGCGATCGCGCCGCCCAGCACGAAGGGCAGTATCACGTCCCCGAGGAACCAGAGCGTGACGAGAAATATCGCAGACGCGATACCCCAGTATTTCGCCTGTTTCCTGACCGGAAGCGCCATGCGTGCCCCTGCGTGCGTGTCTGATACACATCGCCGAAGCCGGCGCCGCTTTCAAGCCGGCGCCGGAAAAAATCGTGCTGGTCGTCAGTGCTGCCCGCACCCGGGCTCATGCGGGCGCACGCCCTGCCGGGCCAGCGTCGTCTGACTATCCGTGATGTTCACCATGTCCAGTGGGCAGGCGTGCCGGACGGAAAGCGCGGCGGCGACGCCCGCACCCTGTCCGGACACCGCGCAGCACGCCATGTTCCGTGTCGCGGCGTGCGCGATGCGGTCGCTCCCGGTGGCCCGTCCGGCGACGAGCGGGTTGTCACGGTTCTTGGGCAGCATCAGTATGCCGTTGCCGTCGATGAAGTCGGGGTACATGCCGCAAGCGCGGCGGACAGCCCGCCGGGCCCTGATCCAACGACAAGGACATCGGTCTCGTGGACTGCCGGGGTCTGTCGGGCCGGTTCGTAAAATCGCGCCTGCCAATACATCCGACGTGCTGGAAGCGCGCGCATGTCTTTTGCTGACTGGACAGTCAAACACAATTTAAAGGGCAATGATTGCCCCCTTCCGATTAATCGCTTAGACCGCGGAAAAACCAGCCTGACCGAAGGATGAACGCCATGCGCCTGAGCCGCTATTTCCTGCCTGTCCTCAAGGAAACCCCCGCCGAGGCACAGATCGCCAGCCATCGGTTCATGCTGCGCGCGGGGATGATCAAGCAGGCCAGCGCGGGCATCTATTCTTGGCTGCCGCTCGGCTTCAAGGTACTGCGCAAGCTGGAAAACATCGTGCACGAGGAACAGGCCCGCGCCGGGCACATCGCGATCCAGATGCCGGTGCTGCAATCGGCAGACCTGTGGCGCGAGTCGGGCCGCTACGATGATTACGGCGAAGAAATGCTGCGCATGAAGGACCGCCACGAACGAGACCTGCTCTATACCCCCACGGCCGAGGAACTGGTGACGGATATTTTCCGTGCGCATGTCGGTAGTTACAAGGACCTGCCGCTGACCCTGTATCAGGTGCAGTGGAAATTCCGCGACGAGGTGCGCCCGCGCTTCGGCGTGATGCGCGGGCGCGAATTCCTGATGAAGGACGGGTACAATTTCGACCTCACGCGCGAGGACGCGATGCACGCCTACAACCGGCATCTGGTCAGCTACCTGCGCACTTACGAACGGATGGGGCTTCAGGCGATCCCGATGCGGGCCGAAAGCGGGCCGATCGGCGGGGACGATACGCATGAATTCCTTGTTCTGGCTGAAACCGGTGAGTCCGAAGTGTTCTATGACAGCGAGATCACCGACCTGCGCTTCGGCGACCGCGAGATCGATTATGACAGCGTCGCGCAATGCCAGGCCGTGCTCGAGGAATTCACATCGCGCTATGCCCGGACAGATGACACCCATGACGAGGCGGTGTTCAAGGAACGGGTTCCCGAGACGCGGCGGCGCAATGCCCGCGGCATCGAGGTCGGCCAGATTTTCTATTTCGGCACCAAGTATTCCGAACCTATGGGCGCCACCGTTCAGGGCCGCGACGGCAAGCCGGTGCCGGTGCACATGGGCAGCCATGGTATCGGTGTCAGCCGCCTGGTCGGCGCGATCATCGAGGCCAGCCATGAC
>JAVLCJ010000083.1:0-12292 GCA_031580875.1 Roseovarius sp. | reverse complement strand
GTCGATGTAGCTGACAGCCGTGGTCCAGCCCAGCCCGACGAAGGCATGGTCGCGGGCCGCCGCCGCGGCCTCGGCGACATAGCCCTTGCCCTCGTGCGCCTTGGACCAGACGGACCAGCCGATCTCGGGCTCGGCCCAGCCCTCGGGATAGAGCGGCCCGACGGCGCCGAGCGCCGCGTCGCTGCCCTTCAGGCAAAAGACGAACATGCCGTAGCCGCGCAGCACCCAATGCCCGACAAGGTGGCCGAAACTGCGCCATGCGTCGGGCCGGGTATGGGGCCCGCCAAGGTGGCGCGCACGGTCCGAGCAGAGAAAGGCGGCACATGCGTCCCAGTCCTGCGGGCCGGGGGCGCGCAGGGTGAGTCGCCCGGTTTCGAGCGCCGGTGTCCCGCTGAGCCGGACGGTCACGCGTAGGCCTCCGGGCTGCCGTCGTCATCGCCGAGCGTCATGCCCAGCTCGGCGGGGCCGGGGTGGCGGAACAGCTGCTCGGCGCCCATCTCGACGTTGTCGTAGTCGCGTTCGAACCATGCGCCCAGCCGCTCGGCCAGCGCGACCGAGCGGTCGTTGCCGGGCACGATGTTCGAGGTGAGCGTGGTCAGCCCCAGTTCCTCGTAGGCCCACCGGCGCGCACGCTCGGCGCCTTCGTAGGCGATCCCGCGGCCCTCGAAGCCCTCGTAGACGACCCAGCCGATTTCAGGTTCGGGCCAGCCTTCGGGGTTCCAGATACCGGTGATGCCGCAGGGGTCGCCGGTTTCCTTCCATTCCATCGTGAAATAGCCGTACCCCCGGAGCGCCCAGTGCCCGATGGAACAGGCGAACCAGCGCCATGCCTTGGACCGGTTCTTCTCGGCGCCGAAGCCCCAGGCGCGGGCCTCGTCGGTCAGGAAGGCGGCCAGCGGGTCGAAGTCCGACGTTTCCGGGCCGCGCAGGACCAGCCGCGGCGTTTCCAGCCGGGGAATGTCGAGCGTAAGGGTCATGCGCGTGTCTCCGGGACGGGGCGCGGTGATGCCGCGGGTGCCGGTCTGGAGGCCGGGACCCGCCGGCGGGGACGTTCGGGGCCGGGCAGGGACAAGTCGGTCATTTCTTCTTGCCGAAACCGCTGAGGCCCGGGGGCAGGCCCTTGCCGCCGCCCATGCCCGGCATCCCGCCGCCCATCTGCTTGGCGGCCTGTTCCAGCGCCTTGGAGTCCATGCCCTGGGCCATGTCCTCGGGGGCGGGGGTGCCGCCCTTGCCGAACATGCCCTTCATGGCCTCTTTCATCATGCCGCCCTTGCCCATCTTCTTCATCATGTCGGCCATCTGGCGGTGCATCTTGAGCAGCTTGTTGAGCTCGCTGACCTCCAGCCCGGCGCCCCGGGCGATGCGTTTCTTGCGTGACGCCTGAAGCAGCTTGGGATTGGCGCGTTCCTTTTTCGTCATCGACTGGATGAGCGCGATCTGCCGGTTGAGGATGCGGTCGTCCACGCCCGCGCTTTCCATCTGCTTGGCCATCTTGCCCATGCCCGGCATCATGCCCATCACGCCTTCCATGCCGCCCATCTTCTGCATCTGTTCAAGCTGCATCTTGAGGTCGTTCATGTTGAACTGACCCTTCTGGAAGCGCTTCATCATGCGCTCGGCCTGTTCGGCCTCGATGGTTTCCTGCGCCTTCTCCACGAGGCTGACGATGTCGCCCATCCCGAGGATGCGGCCGGCGATGCGTTCGGGTTCGAACGCCTCGATCGCGTCCGTCTTCTCGCCGGTGCCGACGAAGCGGATTGGCTTGCCCGTCACCGCGCGCATCGACAGCGCCGCGCCGCCGCGCCCGTCGCCGTCCATCCGGGTGAGGACCACGCCCGACACGCCGATCTTGTCGTCGAACTCGGTGGCGACGTTGACCGCGTCCTGCCCGGTCAGCCCGTCCACGACCAGGAGCGTTTCACGCGGCGAGACCGCGTCGCGCACGTCCGCGGCCTGCCGGATCAGTTCCTCGTCGATATGCAGGCGGCCCGCGGTGTCGAGCATGTAGACGTCGTAGCCGCCCAGCGATGCCTGCGTCCGCGCGCGCTTGGCGATGGCGACCGGGCCCTCGCCCTTGACGATGGGCAGCGTGTCGACCCCGATCTGGCGGCCGAGGATTTCGAGCTGCTCCATCGCGGCGGGGCGGTTGACGTCGAGCGAGGCCATCAGCACGCGCTTGCCGTCCTTTTCGTGCAGGCGCTTGGCCAGCTTGGCGGTGGTCGTCGTCTTGCCCGACCCCTGCAGGCCGACCATCAGGATCGGCGCCGGCGGGTTGTCGATCTTGAGCGCGCCGGGGTCCTCGGCGCCGGTCAGTGTCTCGACCAGCGCGTCATGCACGATCTTGACGACCTGCTGGCCGGGCGTGACGGACTTGGTGACGGCCTGCCCGGTGGCCCGATCCTGCACCTTCTTGATGAAATCCCGCGCAACGGGCAGCGAGACGTCGGCCTCGAGAAGCGCGACGCGGACCTCGCGCAGGGCCGTCTTGACGTCCTCCTCGGAGAGCGAACCCTGCTTGGTCAGCCGGTCGAAGACGCCGGAGAGCCGTTCGGACAGGTTTTCAAACATCTTCCGGGCCTCCTGTGCCGGTTGCTGTCATGCCTCCCGAAAGTAGGGGCGGCGGTTCAATGCATAAAGACCCCCACGGGCGAAACTCGCTGGTGGGGGGCGATCCCGGCACGGGGCCAAGGGACCGGAAGCCTTGCACACTTCCGGAATCTGCCTTGCGTCTAGGGCCGGCGGCCGGGGGAGTCAAGCCCCGCGCATGGGACGGCCGCCGCAAGGGTTGCGTCGGCGCGCCGAAAGGGAGAAACACGCGGGGAGCGAACAAGGAGAACAGCATGGCGGACGCGACAACGGCGCACCAGGACAGCCTGCCGGTGAGTTCCGACGCGCTTCTGGCGCGGCTGCGCGCGTGGGGCGTGCCGCACGACCTGCACGAACACGTGCCGCTGCGGACGGTGGCGGACGCCAGGACCGTGCAGGGGGCCGTGATCCCGGACAGGCCCGGCGCCGTTCACGTCAAGAACTTCTACCTGCGCGACAAGAAGAAGCGCAATCACCTCGTCGTGCTGGAACAGGACCGGGACGTGGACCTGAAGGCGCTGGGTCGGATGATCGGCGCGGGCGGTGTCAGTTTCGGCTCGCCCGAGCGGTTGATGCAGCACCTCGGTGTGCGCCCCGGCGCGGTGAGCCCGCTGGCAATGGTGACAGGGGTGGACAGTGACGTTCGTCTCTGGATGGATGCGGCGATCGGCGCGGCGGCGGTCGTGCACGTGCATCCGCTGGTCAACGACCGGACGGTCGCGCTGTCGCCGGATGCTCTGCTGGACGTGCTGGCACGGTTCGGGTGCCGGCCGGGCTGGCTGGAATTTTGACGGTCCGCGCCGCGCCAGCGGCGGCGGACAGGCCCTTCGCGTGACGTGTTTGCCCGGGGGGACATCGCGGGCCTGCCCGCATTCGGAGGGTGAAAGCCATGGAAAGCTGGGACGAGGTCAAGACCGCCTACAATGTCGCACGGATCGGCACGGTGAGCGGCGCGGCGGAGGTGCTGGGCGTGCATCACGCCACGGTCATCCGCCACATCGACGCGCTGGAGGAGCGGCTGGGCGTCAAGCTGTTCCAGCGGCACGCGCGGGGCTATACCCCGACCGAGGCGGGCGAGGACCTGTTGCGCGTCGCGCAGGCCACGGACGACCAGTTCAGCCAGCTTTCGGGGCGCATCCGGGGGCGGGGCAACGATGTCTCGGGCGAGCTGGTGGTCACGTCGCTGGGCGGGCTGAGCCATCTGCTGGTGCCGGTCCTGACCGATTTCCAGCGTGATTACCCCGACCTCGTGGTGCGTTACCTGACCGGGGACCGCCTTTTCCGGCTGGAATACGGCGAGGCGCATGTCGCCCTGCGCGCGGGCAGCGCGCCGGAACAGCCGGACAACGTGGTGCAACCGTTCTTCGAGCAGCGCTTCGCGCTTTATGCCAGCGAGACCTATACCGCGGGCCACGGCCGCCCGGCATCGGAGGCGGAATTCGGCGCGCACCGTTTCGTCAGCGCGGACGACCCGAATTCGCGCGCACCTTTCGCCAAGTGGCTGCGCGAGACGGTGCCGGCCGACCGCATCACCTTCCGCAGCGGTGACATGCACGCGCAGCGCCGCGCCATCGCCGAGGGGGCGGGCATCGGGTTCATGTCGCAATTGCAGGCGGCCGAGATCGGCGGGTTGGAGCAGATCATAGAGCCGCGGCCGGAATGGGCGGCACCGCTGTGGCTGGTCACGCACATGGACCTGCACCGCACGACGAAGGTGCAGGCGTTCCTGAGCTTTCTCAAGGAACGGTCCAAGACGTGGGAGGCGTTGTGACGCCGGTCCTTCGCGGTCATCTGGCCATGCTGGCCTTTTCGGGGTTGGTGGCCGGCTCCTTCGCGCTCGGGGGGATGGTGGCCAATCACATCGCGCCGACGGCGCTGAACGCCGTGCGCTTCGTGATCGCCGCCCTGCTGGTCGGCGGCTTGGCGCAGATCCGAACGGGGCTGCCGCGCACGGCTTTCGCGGCGCCGTGGCGCTACCTGCTGATGGGCGGGTCGATGGGGATCTACTTCGTGCTGATGTTCGAGGCGCTCAAGACGGCCGCGCCGGTTTCGGCGGCGGCCGTCTTCACGCTGACGCCGATCATCTCGGGCGTCTTCGGGTACGTGCTGCTGCGCCAGATCACGACGCGGCGCATGGCGCTGGCCCTGCTGGTCGGCGGGGCGGGCGCGTTGTGGGTGATCTTTCGCGGTGATCCCGGCGCGCTGCTGGCCCTGCAGATGGGGCGGGGCGAGTTGATCTACCTGCTGGGCTGCACGGCCCACGCGTTCTATACCCCGCTCGTGCGCAAGCTGAACCGGGGGGAGCCGCTGGTGGTCTTTTCCTTCGGGGCGATGGCGGGGGCGGCCGTGCTGCTGGTGCTGACGGGCTGGCGCGACATCGCCGCGACCGACTGGGCGGCGCTGCCGCCGATCGTCTGGATCACCATCCTTTACACGGCGGTTTTCGCCACGGCGATCACCTTCGTGCTGCTGCAATACGCGTCGCTGCGACTGCCGAGCGCCAAGGTCATGGCCTACACGTACCTCACGCCGACATGGGTGATCGGCTGGCAGGCGGCGCTCGGCCACGGTCTGCCGCGCGGCATCGTGCTGGGCGGCGTCGCCCTGACGGCCGTCGCGCTTTTCATGCTTCTCAAGGACGAGCACCCGGCGGGCTGAGCGGGCGGCCGGCCTGTCAGGTGTTCGGTCAGGTGTCCGGCAGCTCCTTCGCGAGGAACCGCTCGAAGGCGTCGAGGTTGACGGGCTCGAACTGGCCGAACCCCTGCATCCAGATGCTGGCCTCGCGCAGCGCGTCGGGATCCAGCTTGCACCATTTCACCCGCCCGCGCCGTTCCTGCGTGATCAAGCCTGCGCGGGTCAGGATCGTCAGGTGCTTCGACACGGCGGCGAGGCTCATCTCGAAAGGGTCGGCGACATCCGTCACGGCCATGTCATCTTCCAGCAGCATGGCGAGGATCGCGCGGCGCGTCGGATCGGCCAGGGCATGGAAAACGGTGTCGAGGTCATGGCTCATGTCCGTTCATTACGCCGCGGTGCCGCCCAAGATCAACCGTATGGTTGAATATGGCAAATGCGGCGGATCGCGCCGTACGGGTGGCCGCGGCAGTCTGCGCCGGCCGGGTGTGAGTGTAAAATAAATAAATAAAACAATGGCCTATAGTAATTTCTGCGGCGAGCGAAGCGCGCTTGACTCGGGGCGCGCCTGCGCATAGCAAAAGCGCAACCGTTCCGGAGGGGCAGAAGGTGGCCGACCCTGACAAAAGCGAGCGCCTGACAGAGCTGCAAAGGCGTATCGACGACATAAAGGGAAAGCACGCGCCGCCGCCCCACCAGGAAAGCCATTACAGCCAAGCGCAGCACGCCTGGCGGATGGTGATCGAACTTGTGGCCGGTCTGCTGATCGGTTTCGGCATGGGGTACGGGCTGGACAGCCTGCTGGGCACGTTGCCCATCTTCCTCGTGCTGTTCACATTGCTGGGTCTCGCCGCGGGCATCAAGACGATGATGCGCAGCGCGCGGGAGATGCAGCAAACCGACGATGGGGCCGACGAGGCAGCGGATGACACGCCCGGCACGGGCGGCGAGAAGAGGGTGAAAAATGGCGACTGAAGCGAACGGTGCCGACTACGCAGACGGTGGAGGGCTTGTTTTCCACCCAATGGATCAGTTCATCGTCGAGCCGCTTTTCGGGGATGGCCCGGTCGGGCTGTTCACGGTCACCAACGTGACGCTGTGGATGGCGCTGTCGGTGCTGGCGATCTTCGCGCTTCTGGTGCTGGGCGCGTCGAAGCGCGCGACGGTGCCCACCCGTACCCAGTCGGTGGCCGAACTGGCCTACGGTTTCATCCGCAAGATGGTCGAGGACGTGGCCGGCAAGGACGCGCTGCCGTATTTCCCCTACATCATGACCCTGTTCATGTTCATCGTCATCGCCAACTTCCTCGGCCTGCTTCCGGGGGCGTTCACGACGACCAGTCACATCGCCGTGACGGCCGTGCTGGCGCTGCTGGTCTTCGTGTCGGTGACGGTTCTCGGCTTCGTCAAGCACGGGTCAGGCTTCCTCGGGCTGTTCTGGATCAGCTCGGCGCCCCTGCCGCTGCGGCCGATCCTCGCGCTGATCGAGGTGATCTCGTACTTCGTCCGCCCGGTCAGCCACTCCATCCGTCTTGCAGGCAACATGATGGCGGGGCACGCGGTGATCAAGGTCTTTGCCGCCTTCGCACCGCTGGTTCTGATCTCCACCGGCGTCGGTATCCTCGTGACACCGCTTTCCATCCTCGCGATCACCGCGATCTACGCGCTGGAGCTGCTGGTGGCGTTCATTCAGGCCTACGTGTTCACCATCCTGACCTGCGTCTACCTCAAGGACGCGCTTCACCCCGCGCACTGACCTCATCATCGGCGGGCCCCGTGCCCGCCCCCGAGAAACCGGCGGTTCCGGCTGCCGACAGTCCACACGAAACAACGCAAATTCCAACGTAAGGAGAATCGAAATGGAAGGCGACATCGTTCAAATGGGTGCTTACATCGGCGCCGGTCTGGCCTGCACGGGCATGGGCGGCGCGGCTCTCGGTGTGGGGCACGTGGTTGGCAACTTCCTGTCGGGTGCCCTGCGCAACCCGTCGGCGGCCGGTGGCCAGACCGCAACCATGTTCATCGGTATCGCGTTCGCGGAAGCGCTGGGGATCTTCTCGTTCCTCGTCGCGCTTCTGCTGATGTTTGCCGTCTGATCCTCGCGGAACCTGATCCTTACGGCCGGGGGGCGGCGTCATGCCGCCACCCGGTGTAAACGGAAAGTTCCCATCAGGAGGACGACATGGCGACCGAAACGCACGAAACCACCAGTGCCTGCGTCGACAGTGCGGGCGGCGCCATCGGTCTGCCGCAACTCTGCGGCGACTGGATAGGCAACCAGATTTTCTGGCTGATCGTCACGCTGGTCGTGATCTACTTCATCCTGTCGCGTATCGCGCTGCCGCGGATCGCATCCGTGCTGGCCGAACGTCAGGGGACGATCACCAACGATCTTGCCGCCGCCGAAGACCTCAAGGTAAAGGCGGAGGAAGCCGAGGAAGCCTATAACAAGGCGTTGGCCGATGCCCGCGCCGAGGCGCAGGAAATAATCGCCGCGGCCAAGGCCGACATCAAGGCCGACCTCGACGAGGCAACCGCCAAGGCCGATGCCGAGATCGCGGCGAAATCCGCCGAGAGCGAGAAGCGGATCGCGGAAATCCGCGCCAGCGCGCTTGACGCGGTCAAGGACGTGGCGCATGACACCGCGACCGAGCTTGTGTCCGCCCTTGGGGCCAAGGCCGACAAGAAAACCGTCACCGCGGCCGTTGACCGGCAGATGAAGGGATAAGGGATATGAAACGCAGTCTTGCCACCCTGATCGCCCTGACGTCAGCCAGCCCCGCTTTTGCGGCATCCGGCCCGTTCTTCTCGCTGGGCAACACGAACTTCGTGGTGCTGATCGCGTTCCTGCTGTTCATCGCGGTTTTGGTGTATTTCAAGGTGCCCGGCCTGCTGGGCCGCAAGCTGGACGAGCGGGCCGAGGGCATCAAGTCCGAGCTGGACGAGGCACGCGCCCTGCGCGAGGAAGCCCAGGCCCTGCTGGCCGGCTACGAGCGCAAGCAGAAAGAGGTGCAGGCCCAGTCCGAACGCATCGTCGCCCATGCCAAGCAGGAGGCGGCCGAGGCGGGGGAACAGGCCAAGGAGGATCTCAAGGAGTCGATCGCGCGACGGATGAAGGCCGCGGAAGACCAGATCGCCTCGGCCGAGGCCGGTGCCGTCAAGGAAGTGCGCGACCAGGCCGTCGATATCGCGGTCGCGGCGGCGCGCGAAGTCATCGCGAAACAGATGTCCGCCACCGAGGCGAACAAGTTGATCGACTCGGCCATCTCGGACGTCGATACCAAGCTGCATTGAGCGGCCGACCTCGGCGGTGACGCATACCGCTCGAAGGGCCCGGGGCAATCCGGGCCTTTTCGTTTGCCGGGCTGTCAGCCCCCGGTCAGCAGGAAATCCCCGGCGCCGAGCTCGCCCGGGGACATGTCCAGCAGCAACAGGTCGCGATCTGGCAGGCTCAGCCGCGTGCCGGCGGCCGTTGCGTGCAGGGCCGGGATAGCGGCCGCGTCGAGCAGAACCTTGTCGCGGGCCGGGTCGAAATCGGTCACTACATCCCGCTCGCAGCCGCCATGCGCACGGAAAACGAATACATCCGCACCGGGCCCTCCGGTTAGCACATCGTTGCCCGGTCCCGCGTTGAGCCGGTCATCGCCATCGCCCCCGTCGAGCGTGTCATCGCGACCGCCCCCGGCGAGGAAATCATCACCCACCCCGCCATCGATCCGGTCATTGCCCAGCCCGCCGCCGACCGCGTCATCACCGGCCCCGGCCATGATCCTGTCGCGTCCCGGGCCACCGCCCAGGGAATCGTGCCCGCCGTCGCCCTTGATCGTGTCGTCGCCGACGGCACCGCCCGCGATGTCGGTCTCCGCGCCGCCAAGCAGGTGGTCGGGGTCGGCTCCGCCGCGCAGGGTGTCCGCGCCGCCAAGTCCCAGCACCACCGTCGCCGCCCCGCGCGCCGCCAGGAAATCATCGCCCTCCGCCGCGCCAACGATCGCGGCCTTGCCCGCAAGATCCGCCATTGCCTGCGCCTCGGGATGCGCCACGGCAAAGGCACGCGCCGCCTCGGCATAGAGAAACGGATCATGCGCCGGCCCGAAGAGGGGGCCCGTCACGTCGGCCGCGCCCCCGTCAACGGCCACCTGGTCGAACCTGACGGCGCCGGCCAGCGGGGTGTTGTCGGCCAGCAGCCGCGCCGGCGCGTAATCGGGCAGCGTCGCGGGAAACGGCACCGGATCCCCGAGATTGACAAGATCGAGATGCCCGACAGGGCGTCCAACCGGCCCGTCCGACCCCGATACGGGCGGATCGGCGTCCGGCGCCGCCAGCGCGGTCAGCACGTCGGGCGCCAATCCGGGCGAGCCCAGGGATACGCTTTCCACCTCGAAATCGCGCCGCCATCGGGGCGCCACCAGAACCGCGAAGAGATCCGCCATCGCGCCGCCAAGGCTGTGGCCCGTCACGACGATCCGCTCGATCCCTTGCGCCGCGGCATAGGCGCGCGCGGCCTCGAAAAACGGGGCCAGCATCCGGAAATACGCGGCCTGCCCGGCGCCCGTCCATGCCTGTCCGCCGAGGGCCGCATCCACAAGGTTGTCGGAGCCCCGCAGCCCCAGGTAGAGCGTGCCCCGGCCGGCCAGCCCGCTGCCGTCGCCGCGCAACGCCACCGCCTCCGCCGGCTGGCGGTCCATGAAAACGGTCGCGGCCTGCAGCGCGGCGGGCCCGGCCGCCAGCCCGAGATCCGCGGCCAGCGCCGGGACATCCGGATGTTCGAGCGCGATGTCCGACACGAAGCGCGTCCCGCCCTCGAAGACCCCGGCAGGCGTGATCCGGTCGCGCGTATCCGTCGGCAGGTAGGCCGAGAGGTCCACCACCGACAGCCCTTGCACGGCGCCGTCCGCATCCGCGGCGATGGCCGTTGCCGGGTCGGGGGCATAGCTGCCGAGCGCGGCCTGAAGCGATGTCACCAGGCGCGCCGCCAACGTCTGGTCCGTGTCCCGCGCGCTTACCACGCCGGCCCCCGCGCGCGCCGATCCTCACACGCCCGATCTTCGGGGACCCGGCGCCGGCGTTTCTTCTCGGTTGAAATACCCTCGCCGAAGGCGTCCGCCGGGGCCGCGCGTGATGCCGGTGATCCCGTGATGCCCTGCCGGGGCCGTAGGCACCCCGCCCGCGTCACAACCGCCGCATCCAGAATTGCAGCGGGTGGTCGGTTTCCGCCGGCTGGTCGATATCCTTCCAGCGGAAATGCGCGACCGCCCCCTCGACCGGGGCGTAGCCGCGCTTGCGCCAGAACGGATCGAGCGGTTGATACCCGTCGGGTTTCAACGGGTGCGCCGCCGGCCGCACGACACCGCAGAAAGCGCTGTACCGCCGGCCGAGGTCGCGGGCATGGGCCTCGCGCGCGTCGAAAAAGGCGTGCCCGATGCCCCGGCCGCGGTATTGCGGCAGCAGCACGCTCTCGGCGCAGTAGAAAATGTCGCGCAGGTCGATGTCCCGTCCGTCGAAGGCTGCGGCGAAATCCTCGGCGTGATCCTCCATCGGCGTCCCGGTCGCCGCGCCGATCAGCCTGTCGTCGTCGAACGCCCCGACCACGATGGCGTCGGTGCTGTCCTCGTAGGTTTTCAGGTAGTCACGTTCATAGGCCGCCGACCCGTCATACAGGTACGGCCAGGCGCGGAACACCTCGATCCGCAGTCGCGCCACGTCGTCAAGCGCCGCCGAAAGCGCGGGGCCGGTCAGCCGTGCCACCCGCGTCATGACGTGACCTGCCGCTGCCAGTCGGCAAGGTTGTAATAGGTGACGACACGGGTGATCAGCCCGTTTTCCAGCGAAAAGAAAGACCCTGCCGGCAGGCGGTAGGTCTGGCCGCGGGCTTCGGGCAGGCCGTCATCGGTCTCGATATACGTGCCGGTCACCACGTATTCCGCGGCCGCGCGGGTGCCGCCCTCGGCGTCGAAGATCACCATGTCGGTCAGTTCCTCGCGGTAGCAGCGGTTCATGTGCTCGCAGAAGCGCTGGAAAAGTTCCTTGCCGTGGCGCACCCGCCCCTCGTTCACGTGATGCGCCACGTCTTCGGACAGGCAGGCCAGCATGGCCGGCACGTCACCGCGGGCGAAGGCGTCGAAATAGGCTTTGACTGTCGCGTTCATTCCGTCTCCCTCGGGTCGCCCCAGCGTTGCTTGAGGTGGGAAATGATCTGGTCCCGGGTCTGGCGATAGGCGTCGAGCTTGGCCTCGCGCGTCTCGCCCAGCCCGGTCGGGTCCATGATCGGCCAGTAGAGCACGTCGAGGTGAAAGACCCGCGTGAGTTCCAGCGCGCGCCGCTGGCTTGCCGGGCTCAGCGCCACGATGAGGTCGAACGAGGACAGGTCGTCGCCCCATTGTTCCATCTCGTCGAAGCTGCGCGTGCGGTGGCGGGCCAGCGCGACGCCGATCTCCTCGCAGACGGCGATCGAGAAACCGTCGATTTCCATGTCGCCCTTCACGCCGGCGGATTGCACATAGGTATCCGAGCCGTAGAACTTCTTCATGATGCCCTCGGCCATCGGGGAACGCACGGCATTGTGGTCGCAGCAGAAAAGCACAGACTGCGGAAGATCGCAGACCACCCCGTCAGCCCCCGAAATGCAGCACGCAGATCAGGGTGAAAAGGCGCCGCGCCGTGTCGCTGTCCACCTGTGCCTTGCCTTCGAGGCGCTCCTCGAGGATCCGCGCCCCTTCGTTGTGGATGCCGCGCCGAGCCATGTCGATCGTCTCGATCTGGCTGGGCGGCATGTTCTTGACCGCATCGAAATAGCTTTCGCAGATCGCCCAGTAATCCTTGACCACCTGCCGGAACGGGCTGAGCGACAGGTGGAATTCCGCCGCGGGCTCGCTGTTCTCGGTGCGGATGTCGAAGACGAGCCGCTTGTCACGGATGGAAAGCGCGACGCGGTAGGGGCCATCGGGCACCACGCGGTCGTCGCGGTTCGGCAGGCTGAAGGAATTTTCCTCGATAAGGTCGAACATGGCCACCTTGCGCTCCTGCTCGATCTCGGGGGTCGGCGGGGGCAGGTTTGCGTCGTCCAGTTCGATAT